>CAYYHR010000635.1:0-1506 GCA_964471705.1 uncultured Chromatiaceae bacterium | reverse complement strand
ACTTCTGGGTCAACGATGCCCGCGGGGAGCCGCTGCTGGTGGTCACCGGCGAGGTAAGCGCGGGGCTCACCGGCCAACTGCTGCCCATCCTGGAGGAGGTACGTACTTTGCTCGCCGAAGGCCAGCGCGCCACGGTCGTCTTCGACCGCGGCGGTTGGAGTCCGCAGCTGTTTCGCCAGATTCTCGAGGCGGGCTTCGATGTGCTGACCTATCGCAAGGGCAAGGCGCCGCGTTACCCGGCCAAGGACTTCGTGGAACATCGCTTGGAGGTTCAGGGGCGCACGGTGAGCTATCGGCTGCGCGATGGCCTGGTGCGCCCGGGTGCGAAGCTGCAACTGCGCTGCGTGGTGCGCTGGCGCGAGGATGGCAAGCAGACCCACATAGTCACCAGCCGCCGGGACCTGCCAGCCGCCGAGGTCGCCTATCGGATGTTCGAGCGCTGGCGTCAGGAGAATTACTTCAAGTATGCGGGCGAGGAGCTCGACCTCAATGCGCTCGACACCTACGAGATCGAGCCGGCCGACCCCGAACGCATGGTGCCCAATGCCCAGCGCACCAAGCTCGACAAGACCATTGCGCTGTGGCGCAAGAAGGCCAAGGCGCTTGAGGCACAGCTCGGGCGCGCCATCGATACCGACGAGGAGGCGCAACCTGCCATCAGCACAGAGGACTTCAAGCTAGCGCATTCGGCGCTCAGAGCCGAGCTCGCCACGGTCCGCGAGAAACTCGCCAAGCTCATCGTGCAGCGCAAACGCCTACCCAAGCGCATAACGGTTCGCGAAGCCCTCGGTGAGGACGAGCAAGCACTCGCCCTCACGGTCGAGCACAAACACTTCATGAACATCCTCAAGATGGCCGTGTATCGCGCCGAGAGCGCTCTGTATCGACTGCTCGAGCCCCACTACCGACGCAACGACCAAGAGGGCCGTGCGCTGCTCCGTGAGGCATTCCGAGCATCGGGATCACTGGCCCTCCACGAGGGCTACCTCAAGGTCACACTGGAGCCCTTGAGTGCGCCCCGCCGCAGCCGCGCGATTGCCGCGCTGTGTCGAGATCTCAACGCCACCGCAACGCGAATTCCCGGCACATCCCTAAAGCTCCAATTCGACGTTCAGAGCCAGGAGTGTCTCAAATGCGCCTGACACCATGTCAGGAGGTCTGAAGTTGAGAACCTGTCAGAACTGGACAAATTCGACTTCGTGTTCCTGTGTATCGACAAGGGCGGCGTGCGCAGGATGCTGGGAGAATATCTCATCGCACGCGGCGTTCCGTTTGCCGACACAGGGATGGAACTGACCATGTTGCCCGAGGCAAACGCCATTCTGGGCACCTGCCGGGCAACCCTTTGCACAGCGGAAAAGTTTGACCATTTCGGCCGATGCGCGCCGCAAGGGGATGCGCGCGGAGACGATCTCTACCGTAGCAATATCCAAGTGGCGGACATGAACATGCTCAATGCCGTTCTCGCGGTACAATTGTGGAAGAAGCGCTGCACTTTCTACCTCG
>CAYYHR010000634.1:0-1507 GCA_964471705.1 uncultured Chromatiaceae bacterium | reverse complement strand
CGGGATGACCAATGACTGGCTGAAAGGCCAGGGCTTGATCAGCATTCGCGATCAGTGGATGAGCGCTCATGGCTATGCCTGAATCGTCATGTGCTCCCTTCTTGTGAACCGCTGAGTAGCGGACCCGCATGCTAGGTGGTGTGGGGAGGGCGGGTTAGATACCCGCCCTTACCCGATTAGCTGGAGACGCTTGCCGCGATTACTGAAGACTACGGGTTTCTTCGATTCTCCAGAGTCGCTGCCGACCATTAATCATCGTCCAGCGAGGGCATGAAGCTCGGGTCGCCGGCCGGCAGGTTCTTGAAGTGGAGTCGCTTCAGGGTCCCTTCGAACTCGAAGGGCGCCTTGTCGTAGTAGGCATCGGCCACGGGCGAGTTCAGGTCCATGCCCACGTCGAAGGTCTCCGACGCCGTGAAGACCATGGGGATGGTACGTTCGACCTTGCCAGTGGCCGCCTTCTGGCCGTTGATCCAGAATGTGAGCTGGGCGGGCGCCGCGCGCTGGAGGGGCGTCCTCATCTCGAGCGCGATCGTCACGTCGCCTGCCGGCAGACGCCCGACCTCGATCTTGTCCCGCTTGAGCAGCAGCGCGCTGTACTCGTAGTAGAGCACGCCGTCAAGGGCGTACAGGGCCACGCCGCCCGCGTAGCCGCCCATGGCGAAGATCACGCCATTGACGCCCTCCGGCACCTCGGCCTCGATCTCGGCCCGGAGGTTGCCGTTGCGCACGTTGGGCGCCTGGCTCTCGGGGATCCGGGTCATCCCCTCGAAGAGGGTCCACTCGGTGTTGGTGCTGCGCTTCATCTCCTGGGGGTGGAGCCCGACGTACAGGCCGCCGCCGATGGGCAGCACCTTGTTTTCCTCGGCCACCTGCATGAAGAGTGTCTTGAGCTCTTCCAGCTTCTCGGGATTCTCGGAGGCCACGTCGTGCATCAGCGAGAAGTCCGTGCGGGTGTCGTACAGCTGCCACTCATCCTGCATGGGGTCCCAGCTGGCGAGGTCCGGCATCTGTGCCACCCACGGCGTCCGGGGGCCGAAGGTGCTGGCCATCCAGTGGTCATGATAGATGCCGCGGCTGCCCATGATGTCGAAGTATTGGGTTTGTTTTCGCTCCGGTGCCTCGGGCGAGTCGAAGGTGTAGACGAAGCTGATCCCGTCGATCGGATCCTGCTCGAAGCCGTCGACGACCTTGGGCGGCTCGATGCCCAGGATCTCGTAGATGGTCGGGACCACGTCTACGACGTGGGTGAATTGCGAGCGCGGGGTCTTGTCCGGCTTGATGCGCTTCGGCCAGGAGATGACCATGGGCGTCCGGGTGCCGCCCCAGTCGCCGGCCACCAGCTTCGTATACCGGAAGGGGCTGTCGCCGGCCCAGGCCCAGGCGGAGTTGTACATGTTGTCCATCTTCGGCCCGCCGATCGCATCCAGTCCGCCGAGTTCCTCGGCTATGGCAATGTGCTCGGCGATCGTGCTCGGGATCCCGTTCTGCGAGTTCAGCTCCGCCACGC
>CAYYHR010000633.1:0-1511 GCA_964471705.1 uncultured Chromatiaceae bacterium | reverse complement strand
CAAGAAGCCAGGCGTTGCCGCGAAGCTGGTGGACACCAGCGTCGCGGCCTCGATCCGCGTTTTACTTGGCTTCTGGCGTCAGCTTTGCGATGCTCGCGCGAAGTTCGGCCAAGCTTTCGTTGAGGCGATTGGTAACCAGCTTCGTCGTCTCGTCCTGGGTTTTTCTCACCGTGTCACTGATCTCAGTGAAATTGGCTAGTGCCTTGCCGACCGAGTCCTCGATCAACTTGATCTCTTTTTCCACGGCTTCCCGCGGGCGGGAAACGCTGCCGAGAACCTTCACGGCCTCCGACGCCTCTTCGAGCACCTGCTTCATCATCTCGGTTTGGCGCTGAAACAAGGACTGGGTGCTTTCCAGGATGGCCCGATTGGCCTCGGTCAGTGCCTGAACGTTCTTGCTCTGGGTTTCCATCAACGCTTTCGTATCGAGGTTCGGCAGACTGAACTTGCCGAGGAGCTCCTTGTACTGTTCGGTCACGGCCGCGGGGTCGAGTCTTTTCATCAGATCTTTGAAATAAAACGGGTTTTGCATCGGCATCGTCATTTCTCCTTGTCTTCGGGATTGAAATGCTGCACTGCAGCATAACCAGTAGGCGGTAGCGCAACCTGGCTTTTCAAGGACCGATGGCGAGTGAGTGGCGAAGAGCGCCCGGTACGGCGATTGCCAAGGTTCATTCATCTACCTAGACTTAGTCCTCTGACTTAACCAATCAGGGGTGGTCGCGATGAGTCTGACTGTCAATGTCCATGAAGCGAAGACGCATTTCTCCCGTCTGTTGGAGCAAGCCCATGCCGGCCAGGAGATCATTCTGGCTAAGGCCGGTAAGCCCTACGCGCGGTTGATGCCCCTCGCACCGACAACCGGCGAGCGCCGCCCCGGCCGTCTCGAGGGTCGCTTGAGCAATGCCTTCTTCGAGCCGCTCCCCGAGGACGAGCTGGCCGCTTGGGAAGAAGGGGCGTGAAGATTCTGCTCGACACGCACGCCTTCCTCTGGTGGGCAACCGACGATCCGCGTCTGTCCGCAACCGCCCGCGCGGCGATCGGCGACGAGGCGAACAACGTGCTCGTCAGCGCCGCTTGCGCCTGGGAGATCGCCACCAAGCATCGTCTGCGCAAGCTCGGCGAGGCCGCCGGGGCCGTCGCGCGCTACGGTGAATTGGTCACCGCCGACGGCTTCGAGCATCTAGCCGTCACCTATTTGCATGCGCTCAGGGCAGGAAGCTATCCGAATATGCATCGCGATCCGTTCGACCGGATGCTCGCTGCACAAAGCGAGCTGCAAGGACTCCCACTGGTCACTCGCGATCCCGCATTCGAGGCCTTTGGCACCAAGACGCTGTGGTGATCTACGCCACCTTGCGCTCGCGACCCGGGTCCGAGGACTCCGATGTCCGGGTCCGTGCCGTTGATGAAGGTCAGGGTGATCTGCGCCGTGCCGTTGGAGTGGGAGGTGGACTAGAAGTAGATAAGATTGTCCACCCCCGTGAGCTGCTGCTCGATGACGGAGGTGA
>CAYYHR010000632.1:0-1521 GCA_964471705.1 uncultured Chromatiaceae bacterium | reverse complement strand
ACGACTACAGCCTGCGAGTGGAGAACTTGCCGAAAGCACCGAGAGAGCCGGAGCAAGTCAGTCTCGACCTCGGCGGGGAGGAGGAAGAAACATGAGCCCGTGGGTTGAAGAGCATAGCCGGGAGATACTTGATCTGGCACTCAAGCACGGCATGAGCAACGTGCGTGTTTTCGGCTCCATGGCTCGTGGAGAGGCCGACGACGCCAGCGATCTCGATCTTCTTGTGGACTACGCGGAGGGAAGTAATCTGTTCGACCAGATCGGCTTTAAGCAGGAGCTTGAAGAACGGCTGCACCGTAGCGTGGATGTTGCCACACCCAAGTCGCTTCATTGGTTCATTCTGGACAAGGTACTCGCGGAGGCGGAGCCGCTTTGAGCGCGAACTCCAAAGACCAGCGGTTATACCTGATCCATATTCTGGAAGCCCTGGAGAAGATTCATCGCTACACGAGGGGTAACAAGGATGCGTTCTTCTCGAACGATATGGTGCAGGATGCGGTCTACCGCAACTTTCTAGTGATCGGAGAGGCAACGAAGCGGCTATCGACTGAGATCCGGGCAATGGATGAGTCAACACCCTGGAAGGAAATGGCTGGTATGCGCGATGTGATGGTGCACCGCAACGAGGGCGTCCAGCCGGAGATCGTTTGGCAGGTCATTGATGAGAAGCTCCCAGGGCTCGAGCAGCGCTTGCTGGTCATGCTGGAGAAGCTCGGCGGTGTGGTGTGGCCGGACCAGCGGACGGAGGACCCATGAACCCCAACGTCAATGCGATCTCGGGGCGTTTGAGCCTGCGCCCGCCGCAGCGGGAGTCGCTGGAGCGGTTGCATCGAGTGATGGAGATCGCTCACCCCAAGCATGACCAGGATATGTCCGATGCGCTGCAGGTCATCGGCAGCGAGTTTCCGACGGTAACGGATTTCGAGCGGGCCTTCCCGTCCCTGTGCTTTGCATTGGCAACTGGAGTGGGAAAGACGCGCCTGATGGGGGCTTTCATCAGCTATCTGCATCTGGAGCACGGCATCTGCAATTTCTTCGTGCTCGCGCCCAACCTGACCATCTACAACAAGCTGATTACGGACTTCACCGAGAACACGCCCAAGTACGTATTCAAGGGCATCCACGCCTTCGCCGCGGAGCCGCCGCAGGTCATCACCGGCGACAACTACGAGCAACGCGATCCGCGCAGCGGACGGTTGTTCGGCCAAGTGCAGATCAACATCTTCAACATCGCCAAGATCAGCTCCGAGGTACGCGGGGGACGCTCGCCACGCATCCGGCGGTTGTCGGAGTACATCGGCGAGAGCTATTTCGATTACCTCACGGGTCTAGATGATCTGGTGATGCTGATGGACGAGTCCCATCGCTACCGCGCATCCGCCGGCATGCGGGCCATCAACGAGCTCAAGCCGATTCTGGGGCTGGAGCTGACGGCCACGCCGTTCGTCGAGACCAGCGGCGGTCCCGTTCAGTTCCAGAACGTCATCTATGATTACCCGTTGGCGCGAGCCATGGCGGACG
>CAYYHR010000631.1:0-1521 GCA_964471705.1 uncultured Chromatiaceae bacterium | reverse complement strand
ACGAACGGTACCTTCTTGGCGTGTAGTGCCTGGTCGAATTCGTGCAGGTAGAGGTTGCAGAACAGGGGAGAGAGGATGGCGCCTTGGGCGATCCCGCGGGGAGCGCTGAAGAAACTGGCATGGGAGGCGCCGAGATCGAGCCAGAGGTCGACCAGGGTCATGAGCCCTCGGTCCTTGATGAATGCCTTGAGCCTCGTCCGTAGCGGCTTGATCGGAATGCTGTCGAAGAAGCTGCGGATGTCGGCATCCACGAGCCAATGCAGTCCGCACTCGATGCGCTCGCGGGCACAGCGCAGGGCCATCTCGACGCTGCGCCGCGGGCGATAGGCATAGCTGTCGTGGTGAAAGAGCCGTTCGGCATCGGGCTCGAGGACGATCTGTGCCGCCTTTTGCAAAAGCTTGTCGCGCAGGCACAGGGCGGAGAGCACGCGCTGTTTGCCATCGGCCTTGGCGATCGCGAAGCGCCGCAGGGGCTCTGGTCGATAGCGGCCCGAGCGCACGTCTTCGAGGAGCCGTAGCAGATGGAGCAGAAGGTTGCGCTCCATCTCGCTGCGGGGCATGCCGGCCTGCCAGACGGCGTGGTCGCTGCGGAGCTCACGCCAAGCGCGGTTGAGCACTTCGGGCGAGAGCATCCGCTCCAGCAGCTCACCCATCGGCAACCTCCCCGGGTAAGTAGTTTCGGAGCTGGCCGCGAAGCCACTCGACCTGCTGGCGACAGAGGGCCGGCAAGCTCGAGCCGCTTTCGCCAGACTCGGCTTGCCCGTCGTCCGGGACACCGCTGGAATCGCCGAGATCCGGCCAGTCGGAGCGGGCGATGGCCCATTCACGGTAGAACTGTGCCCGACCACCCTTGTTCAGCCGGCAGCCGTCACGGGCGCTGTAGGTGAATTGGGTGGGGAGAAGAACCTCGTCGAGCAGGCCGATGACGAAGCAGTCCACCGACGGACGCAGCGGCTCCATGAGGTCGAGCACGAGGGACTCGCGCCCGGGCAAGATGCTGTGCAGGTAGCCGAGGGCGGGATCCAGGCCCTGCTCCTGCACGGCACGGAGCACTTCCCCGCCGAGCAGGGTATAACCGAGGGACAACAGGGCGTTGGCCGGATCGCGCGGCGGGCGGCGGTTGCGCCCCCTTGAAGCGCCAGCGCTCGGGCAGCCAGCCACCCAGCCAGGCGAACCAGGCCGCGGCAGCGGAGCCTTCGATGCCCATGAGGCTGCCGGTGCTCGCTGCGGCGTGCAACTTGTCCACGCTCTCGGCCTGTAGCTCGCGCAAGGCACGGGCGGTTTCATCGTCCTCCAAGGCGAGGCGCTCGACCAGTCGCGCCTGGGCGGCGATCTTGCCGGCGACAAGGGAGCGGGCGATGGCGATTGCCGCAGAAGGGTCCGCGGCGGCCCGGTGCTGGGCGGTACGCAGGGCGATGGTGCTGCCGAGTGCGGCGCCGATCAGGGCGCTGCGCCCGCGCCCGTGTGCGGGCTGGAGCACGGCGGGGATGTTGCGCTCGGCCAGCTCGCGCCAGACCTCGC
>CAYYHR010000630.1:0-1539 GCA_964471705.1 uncultured Chromatiaceae bacterium | reverse complement strand
GGGAGAGATCGTGGTCGAAGATGACCACCTCGACCCCCTGCGCCTCGACGAGGGCTTTGAGCTCGTCCGCCTTGCCGGAGCCGACGAAAAGGCGTGGATCAGGGCTTTGGCGTGTGCCTCCGACGATGCCGACGACCTCGGCCCCCGCCGATTCTGCAAGCAGGCGAAATTCCTCCAGCTCTTCTGGCTCGCCGGCGGCTCCTATCGCCAAACGCACGAGCAATGCCCGCTCACCTGTATCTGGGTGCTCGGGCATACTCGATTGGTAAGGGGGTAAGACGGATCGGTCGTGGCAAGGTGTCAGGGTGCCTGGACGGAGGGTGCACCCCTGAGGGGGGTGCCTCGGTCGGTTAACTGTTGCCGGGCTCGGGCTGAGTATCCGGCGCAACCGGTGCCAACTTGACGTTGCGCGACGGGACCACCGTGGAGATGGCGTGCTTGTAAATCATTTGGCTGACATTGTTTTTCAGCAGGACAACGAACTGGTCGAACGACTCGACTTGCCCCTGGAGCTTGATTCCGTTCACCAGAAAGATGGACACGGGTATGCGCTCCTTACGCAGGGCGTTCAGGAACGGGTCTTGTAAGCTTTGCCCCTTTGACATGACTTGTCTCCTTTTTGTAATTGTCGGGAGCTGGACATCGGTTTGGATACGCTCGAGAGTAACCGCCAAACACCAAGACAGCGTAGCACAGAGGTGGGTTATTTGATAAACGGTTCAGAGATGATCATGCGCCAAGCACAAGGCGCGGTCGACCGGATCTTCCCGGTCATCGATCCAGTGGATGTCGGGCTCGGACCGCAACCATGTGAGCTGCCGCTTTGCGAGCTGCCGCGTGGCGATGATTCCGCGCTGCACCATTTGCTCAAAAGTATATTCAATTAATAAGTATTTCAACATCTGCCGATATCCTACGCAGCGCATGGACGGCATCTCGCGGGTCAGGTCTCCGCGTGCCCACAGTACCCGCACCTCCTGCTCGAAACCGAGCTCCAGCATCTTCAGGAACCGTTGCTCGATGCGCTGGTGCAGAATCGCCCGTTCCTCGGGCGCGCGTGCCAGCTTCAAGAGACGAAAAGGCAGCGCCGACCTCGCCCCGGCGCCCATCAGCTCGCTGAGCGGCCGGCCGGTGATCTCGTAAACCTCCAGCGCACGTTGTATGCGCTGTGGATCCTTGGGATGGATACGTCTTGCCGCCGCCGGATCGACGGTAGCAAGACGGCGATGGAGTGCTTCCCAGCCAGTGGATCGCGCTTGGGCCGTGAGCCGCGCACGCAGGGCGGGATCCGCTGCCGGAAGCCGGGAAAGGCCCTGCTGGAGGGCGCGGAAGTAGAGCATGGTGCCGCCCACCAGCAGGGGAATCCTGCCGGCGGAGGCAATTGCTGCCATTTCACGCCCGGCGTCTGCACAGAAGCGGGCGACCGAGTAGGCGTCGCTCGGGTCGCAGATGTCGATCAAGCGATGGGGGGCCTGCTCGAGGAGTTCGGGCGTCGGCTTGCAGGTCCCTATGTCCATGCCTCTGTAGACGAGCGCCGAA
>CAYYHR010000629.1:0-1540 GCA_964471705.1 uncultured Chromatiaceae bacterium | reverse complement strand
GGGAGAGATCGTGGTCGAAGATGACCACCTCGACCCCCTGCGCCTCGACGAGGGCCTTGAGCTCGTCCGCCTTGCCGGAGCCGACGAAAAGGCGTGGATCGGGGCTTTGGCGTGTGCCTCCGACGATGCCGACGACCTCGGCCCCCGCCGATTCGGCAAGCAGGCGAAACTCCTCCAGCTCCTCGGGCTCGCTGGCGGTTCCTATCGCCAAACGCACGAGCAATGCCCGCTCACCGGTATTTGGGTGCTCGGGCATGCTCAATTGGAAAGGGGGTAAGACGGATCGGTCGTGGCAAGGTGTCAGGGCGCCTGGACGGCGGGTGCACCCCTGAGGGGTGTGCCTCGATCGGCTAACTGTTGCCGGGCTCGGGCTGAGTATCCGGCGCAACCGGTGCCAGCTTGACGTTGCGCGACGGGACCACCGTGGAGATGGCGTGCTTGTAGATCATCTGGCTGACATTGTTCTTCAGCAGCACAACGAACTGGTCGAACGACTCGACTTGCCCCTGGAGCTTGATTCCGTTCACCAGAAAGATGGACACGGGTATGCGCTCCTTACGCAGGGCGTTCAGGAACGGGTCTTGTAAGCTTTGCCCCTTTGACATGACTTGTCTCCTTTTTGTAATTGTCGGGAGCTGGACATCGGTTTGGATACCTTCTGGAGTAACCGCCAAACACCAAAGACAGCGTAGCACAGAGGTGGGTTATTTGATAAACGGTTCAGAGATGTTCATGCGCCAAGCACACAGCGCGGTCGACCGGATCGTCCCGGTCGCCGATCCAGTGGATCGCGTGCTCGGACCGCAACCATGTGAGCTGCCGTTTTGCGAGCTGCCGCGTGGCGATGATTCCGCGCTGTACCATGTGCTCAAAAGTATATTCGCCTAATAAGTATTTCAACATCTGCCGATATCCTACGCAACGCATGGACGGCATCTCGCGGGTCAGGTCTCCGCGTGCCCACATTGCCCGCACCTCCTGCTCGAAACCGAGCTCCAGCATCTTCAGGAACCGTTGCTCGATGCGCCGGTGCAGAATCTCCCGTTCCTCGGGCGCGCGTGCCAGCTTCAAGAGACGAAAAGGCAGCACCGACCTTGTCCCGGCGCCAGTCAGCCCGCTCAGCGGCCGGCCGGTGATCGCGTACACCTCGAGCGCACGTTGGATGCGCTGTGGATCCTTGGGATGGATACGCCGTGCTGCCGCCGGATCGACGGTAGCAAGACGGCGATGGAGCGCTTCCCAGCCTTTGGATCGCGCCTGGGCCGCGAACTGCGCACGCAGGACGGGATCCGCCGCCGGGAGCCGCGAAAGGCCCTGCTGCAGGGCGCGAAAGTAGAGCATGGTGCCGCCCACCAGCAGGGGAATTCTGCCGGTGGAGACAATCGCAGCCATCTCGCGCTCGGCGTCCGAACAGAAGCGGGCGACCGAGTAGGATTCGCTCGGGTCGCAGATGTCGATCAAGCGATGGGGTACCTGCTCCAGGACTTCGGGCGTCGGCTTGCAGGTCCCTATGTCCATGCCTCTGTAGACGAGCGCCGAA
>CAYYHR010000628.1:0-1548 GCA_964471705.1 uncultured Chromatiaceae bacterium | reverse complement strand
ATGCTGATCGTCGAGCCCCCGGAGACGATGCGCCCGTGCTCCAGCATCTGCACCAGGGCTCGGACAAGCGCCCTGGGATCGACGCCGGAATGCTCGCGAAAACGCCGGTCCTCGACGGCCAGGAGCATGTCGACGAATCCGGGGTCCAGCTCCCCGAGCTCCACCGGCAGCCGCCAGCGTCCGTCCGCGACCGTGAAGGCCCGCAGCAGCCTGCCTTCGCGGTCGAGCACGAGCGGCGACGCCTTGACCGACACGGCGGGAGGCTCGGTAGACTCGACCAGCACCTCGAAGCCGAGGGGTATCGCCCCCGCCGTCAGCCCTGCCAGCAGGAGCGAGATACGCAGCCTGGTACTCATGCGCCGAAGTGACGGAAACATCGCAATGATCGTAGGGCGGCAACCCTTTGCCGCCCTGTGCTCCGAAACTCGAGTGTCGGCATAGGGATGCCGACCTGCAAGTCAGCGTACCGGCCCCAGGATCTCGACCCTCTCCGATGCCGTCCGCGCCCGCAGCTGAGGCCGGTACATGTCCTCGACCGTCGCTGCCGGATGGACGAAGTCGCCGGGGGAGACCGCCCGCACCAGATAGGCGATCTGGAAGCCGGCGGGGTCGCCCTGATCCCTGTCGATGGCGGCGGCGAAGCGCTCGGCCCGGAACTCCCGGTGGGCCGGTGTTTCGACCAGCCCCAGCCAGTGGATGCCCGCGATGTCCCCAGCCCTGACCAGATTCGGGTTGTCGATCTCGAAACCGGCGGGAAGCGGATCATCCAGGATCAGCCGCGCGGCCCGCCTGGCGGTCGAGCGTACGCTGAGGACTACGAGCATCCGCTCGCCCTGGGCGACGCCGGAGGGCTGGATGCGCCGGCCCTTCAGGTCGTAGTAGGCGCGCTCGATCTCGTAGCCTTCGCCCCCGGCGGGCTCGGGTGTGACCGGAGTGCCGATCGTCGTGACCAGGGCGTCGAGTGGCCGCTCGCCCAGGTTGCGCAACACCAGGGGCGCTGCCTGGAGCTGTGCGTCATCCAGCCCGTGATAGAAGGCCCCTTCCAGGGTCTGTCCGTCCACCCAGAGACGGGGCTTGGACGCCCCCTCGGTCAGGGCACGGGCCGCGAGCAGGAGCCAAGCCTGCTCCTGGGTGCTGGTGTAGGGGGACTGCTCCCAGGCGTCCCCGAGCCGGTCGGCGAGCGCCTGCAGGTCGACAGCGGAGGTCCCGGCCTCGGCGGCCAGGGTCAGCAGGGCCGCCCCGTCACGCAGGACGGAGCCGTAGTCGGGGCGCCAGATCTGGCTGGCCGTCTCGCCCCGCAGCATCTGCAAGGCCGCCCGGAAGACCCGGTCCGATCGGGGCCGGTCGCCGTAGAGTCCCAGGGCCGCGCCGAGCTGGGCCTTGGCCATGGGCGTGGAGAAGGCGTCGAGCTTGGTCTCGGCGTAGTAGCGCAGGTCGCCGATCAGGGCCCGCCCGTTGCGGGCCAGGACGTAGAGTGCATAGGCGACGTCCTGGCCCCCGGACTGGAAGTCGGAGGCGTAGGCGAGCCGGTTGCGCAGGTTGTCGATG
>CAYYHR010000627.1:0-1552 GCA_964471705.1 uncultured Chromatiaceae bacterium | reverse complement strand
GCGTGAGAGTGACAAAGAGACGTTAGCCGAGGTGATTGCATCGCAACGATCCCCCCTCGGGGTTACGGACCAGTTAGGTTTTACAAGAGAGCTCGACTGGGTGAGCCGCGCATCGATCGACCGATACTAGAATGCTGGATGGAAATCGCTCTACGCTCGAGATAGTTGGCGCCGAATCCCTCGGGGTGCGCAGCCTCTGTTGTGCAGTGGCGTTGGAGGACCATCGGATCCTTATTGATCCTGGCTTGGCGCTCGGCTATTTCCGCCACGGCCAGTACCCGCATCCGGTACAGGTGGCTATCGGTGAACGAGTGCGCAGGCGTATTCTGACGCTCATGGAACAAGCCACCGATGTCGTATTCAGTCATTTTCACGGTGACCATGTACCGCTCAAGCACGCCAATCCCTTCCAGCTTTCGCTGCTGAAATTACCGCGGCGCTTTCATGGCCTGCATGCCTGGAGCAAGGACGCGGATGAAGAAAAAGGCGAAATGCACCGGCGTTTCTGTGATCTTCAAGAGCTCCTCGGCGACAAGCTCACCCTGTCCGAAGGACGCAGTGTCGGTCCTCTCTCGTTCTCCCAGGCGGTTCCACACGGGCGCCCGGGAAGCAAACTCGGAAAGGTGATGATGACGCGCATCGATACGGGAAGGGGGGTTTTCGTGCATGCCTCGGACATTCAGCTGCTAAATGGCGAGGCGGTGGAAACAATTCTTCAATGGCAGCCGGATATTGTGCTTGCTGCGGGGCCTCCACTCTATCTGGAGCGCCTCGAAGAGTCCGCACTTGCGGATGCCTGGGGCAACGCCCTGCGCTTGGCCGAGCGCGTCAATACCCTGATCTTGGACCACCACCTGATGCGCAGCCAAGCCGGAGAGGCCTGGCTCGGTGAGTTGTCCCAGGCCGCAGGCAGGCAAGTCTACTGCGCTGCCGACTTCATGAAACATCCCCGCCTTTTGCTCGAAGCCTGGAGAGACAAGTTGTACCGGGCGTTTCCTGTCCCGGACGGTTGGATGGACGAGTATGCGCAAGGAAGGTTCGACGTGGAGCCCTTCCTTGAATCCGCCGTTGCGCGGGGAGTGATACCTCCCATTGATTGACTGTCGGATGATCATGAAAGAATCGGAAGGGTCCGCCCCGCTTCCTCGTGGTGTTTGCCCAGGCACCAGCACAACCAGTGGAGCGTAGACAAACAGACTCACTATCGCGCCCAAGACAAACAGTCCTGTTATCTGATACCTCCTGGCCATTGGCAGTCTTTACCGGGCTTGCCTCGTAGACGGAGCCGATAACGTCTCCTGCGATCGCGCCGAGCATGCTACGTCCGCCCCTGTTCTTCTCTCTTGCGGTACAGCCAAGGCCGTTCCTGCACCATCATCGGAGCGGAATCCGGCAGAGACTCGTGAATCCCGAGCAAGAGATAGCCGCCGGGAGTCAGCCGCCCCGCCAAGCGCTCTGCAACCTCCGCTTGCAACGAGGTCTCGAAGTAGGTGAACACCAGGTTGCGGCACAGGATCAGATCGAAGAGGCCCTCCGGTAATGCGTGGCGGAT
>CAYYHR010000626.1:0-1553 GCA_964471705.1 uncultured Chromatiaceae bacterium | reverse complement strand
TTCACTCCGGCGATAGGCTTGCCGATGCGCATCTCGGCCCCGCAGCGCATGCAGGTTACGGGGAACACCTCGCAGATGCGGGCCAACAGCATCGCCCACAGGTAGCGGGCCGGGTAGCAACGCAGTGTTCCGGTGGGTTGCCCGCTAGAGGAAGTCTTCACCGGCGGCGCAGATTGCGCGGTTGTGGTCTCCGGGACCGGGACCGTAACGGCGGCTCGCAGGGGCGCATAGGGGGCCAGCACGCCGAAGTGGCCCTAAACCAACATCCGTGTTTATGCCGTGCTCGACATAATCACGAACGTTAGTTTAAGGCCTTGAAGGGAAAGGGCTCGCTGGTGAAGAGGACCTGATTCGCCTCCTGTATCGCAGCCGCTTTCAAATCCACTTCCGGGTAGAGCGCTTAGCTCTGCTCGGGAAGGGTGAGCCAACGGACGAGGGCGAGGGTCCGGGAGATATAGGTTTCGCGCGATCCGGTTGCCATCAACGGACAGCCCCTCACGGACGTTGCGCTGTCCCCAGCCGGCGGAGCAGCGAATGGTGTATATGCCGAGCGACGTGAGGGACGCTGCCGTCAGGCAGGTTCACAGAGCCGTCCAGAATGTGTTCTCCATGCCTTGAGAACCCCCGTTTGCCAGGCGCAGAGCGCCGCCGCCTTGGAAGCAGATTTCCAAGGCCCCCTCTTCACCCTGCCTTGCGTGCCGAGATAACGACAAAGCCGCAGCGCCCGTGTCCCGGCTGCACGGGCTCGATACCGCGGGCCTCCGCTAGTGGGCAGGACAGGGTCTGTCCCCTGGCGTCGATGGTGAAGCCGGCTTCCCGCAACAGCCGCTCGACGTCTGCCGCTGAGAAGAAGGTCGCCTCGCGGTAGAAGACGTTCTCCACCTGATGAGCCTGGTAGTCCTGGCCGATCGGACTCTGCCGATCGATGAATCCGACCACGAAGGACCCACCCGGCCTTAGCACGCGATTGGCCTCGGCCAGCATGCGCGCCGGCGAATCCACGAAGCAGATCGTGGTGATGACGAGGGCGCGATCAAAGCTGGCCGGAGCGAAGGGGAGCGCCTCCGCTACCCCCTGCACGACCTCGATGCCGCGCGGGACGGCGAGCGCGATCATCCGCAGCGAGGGATCGATGCCGAAGCGGATGCCCAGGGGCGAGGCGAAGCGCCCGCTCCCCACGCCGATCTCGATGCCCATGTCCGACCAGGGCACGAAGGCACGCAGGGCGAGCAGTTCCGAGAGGTAGACCGCCTCGTGTTTCTGGAACCAGGCCTCGTAGCGGTTCCAATGCGAATCGAAGGGTGCGGACTTCGGCATTGGCGTTGTGTCACCTCGGGCGATGCGCTTCGCCATCCGAAGCACGCCCTTGTCCAGCCGCGATCGCCTCGAGTCGAGCCACGACGGACTCGACGTGCAGCGCCGCCGGGAGTGCATTCAGGGGGCTACCGGAGAGGGCCGCTTGCGCAAGCCCGGCGATATGGGGCACCGCGCTGATGTCCCTGGCGCTCAGCTCCGCCAGGAGATTAATCAATTGAGCGGCCATATCGCTCGAT
>CAYYHR010000625.1:0-1555 GCA_964471705.1 uncultured Chromatiaceae bacterium | reverse complement strand
GCTCAGCGGCGGGGATGACCCCCAAGGACTTGCTCGCTCTGCTGAAGCTCCCTGTCGCCAACACGTTGTACAACACGTTGCACGAACTGCGCTGCGAGGTACGGATACAGCGCCAAGAGCTGGGCGGATACCACTTCTACATCAGTGCTGATCGGCGACGGGCGAACGAGCAACTCATGGCACGGCGCCAAGCGATCGGCCAGGAACCAAGTGCGCCGGTGCCGGTGTCCGAGGATACGCTGATCGCGGTCCTAGTGGAGGCACTTCAGGGCGCAGAGCTCTTGGTGTCGGCCTCAATGGTGGCGTCGCGCTTGGCGGCACGCGGTGTAGCTGTGACGGCGGCCCAGGTTGAGCAAATCTTTACCCGGTACGGGCTGGAGGCGGAAAAAAAAACGGTGGGTTGACCCTCGATACGCTCGCCGAGCTCAGGGCATTGATCGGCTCGGTCTCTGAGCGCTGCCACCAGCAGCTGCGTGGTATCACCGACACCTGCGTTTCGGCCGACGAGGAGCCGGGTGTTTGTCCGATTTGCGGCGGCGATCGGTGGTTCGTGCAAAAGAGCAGCGCCCGCCACGGAAAGACCCTGAGCCACGGGCAGTTCGAAGCACGCGAGACGGTGCGCGTGTGCGCCGCCGGTTGTCATCACAGCGGTGGGCTTCTGGTTTCACGGGGGGCCGCATCGTTGGCCAAGCACCTGCTACCGGCGAGCGTGGTCGGCTACGACGTCATGGCTCGCGTGGGACTGGAACGTTTCCTTCGGCATCGGCAACGCCAAGAGATCTGCACATTGATCGAGGAGGAGGCGGGTATCCGGATCTCCACCGGGGAGGTCAGCGCGCTCGCGCGGCGTTTCGTGCACTACCTGGCACGGCTGCATCACGCACGGGCCGAACGACTGAAGGCCGCGCTCGCCAGTGATGGTGGCTGGCCCATGCATGTTGACGCCACGGGCGAGGATGGCCGCGGCACGCTGCTGTTGGTGATGGCGGGCTGGCGCCAATGGGTGCTGGGAGCGTGGAAGATCTCCACCGAAAGAGCCGAGCTCATCTTGCCCTGTCTGCATGAGACAGTGCGCACCTTCGGTGCTCCCTGTGCGGCGATGCGTGACCTGGGCCGGGCCATCACCCCGGCCATCGATGACTTGGTCTCACAGTTGGCGCTTCCCATCCCCGTGCTGGCCTGCCACCAGCACTTCCTGGCCGATGTCGGCAAGGACCTGCTCGAGGCCTCTCATGCCCAACTGCGCAGCCTTTTCCGCGCGAGTAAGGTGCGCCCGAAGCTGCGGGCGCTGGTCCGCGACCTTGGCCGCAAACTTGGCCCGTCCATTGTCGATGCCCGACAAGCGGTCCGTCAGTGGCAGGCGATGGCCCAGAGCGGTCACGGTATCGCCTCGGGAGATGACGGGCTCGCCATCGTGCGTGCACTCGCTCAGTGGACGCTTGACTATAAGGCCCAGGCCAGCGGTTTTGACTACCCGTTTGATCGGCCCTACCTCGATCTGTACGAGCGGTGTTTGACAACCCTGCGCGCAACCGACGCCTTGCTGCGAAATCCG
>CAYYHR010000624.1:0-1560 GCA_964471705.1 uncultured Chromatiaceae bacterium | reverse complement strand
GCTGCCATGCCCGTTCAACTACGGCTCGATCCCCCAAGGTGTGTGGGGCGCGAGGGCGACCGCGTGCGCCTCTCGGGCGAGGGTGAGCCGGGCGTGAACGGAGGCCCGGCGGGCGACCTTTACGTCCAGGTCCAGATCAAGCAGCACCCGGTATTCCAGCGCGACCACGACGACCTGCACTGCGAGATGCCGGCCTCGTTCGCCACCGCCGCGCTCGGGGGCGAGATCGAGATCCCGACGCTGGACGGGTCGGCCCGGATCAAGGTCCCGGCCGAGACGCAGAGCGGCAAAGTCTTCCGCCTGTGCGGCAAGTCCTGGCTCGAGAAGGTGAAAGAGTTCTTCGAGGGCTGAGCGTTAAGCTAAACCAGGCTCAGGGTCGGGCCCGGGGAACGCGAAACGAAGCCGCAACAGGATCGAACTCGGTTGCGGAACACAAAAAAGAAAAGGTGATCCCGAAGGATCACCTCTTTGAACACGTCAGATGGTCGCCTAAAGCTTCGCCGAGCCCTTAGCCGAGCGCTTCCGGCGCAGAGACCACCCTAGACCGGCAAGCCCAAGGGCAAGCACGGAAAGCGTTCCAGGCTCCGGCGCTCTCCCGATCACGGGCGGCGCATTGACGTCGATTGCGTCCTCGAGCGAGAAGTAAGACGTTCCCCCATTGGCGGCGATCGGGGTGAGGAAATTCACGATTCCGTGGTTTAAGTCAGCGGCGATGTTAGTAAAATAGGCGTTCTCGCCGCCATACCCTGAGTTATCCATGGCGTTGCCGACCCCGGTATACGAGGCGATGCCATCACCCTCAAAATTGAAAATGCCAATCGAGGAAGTACTGGAGATCGAAAAGCTGCTAATGGCTTGTAAGGTATTGTTGTAGACACCGATCAGCGCGTCCTCAACGTTGTCATAAGTGTAGTTCCCGGACGTATCTTGCGCGCCCAGGGCTGTGCTAATGCTGCCGTCGGCATTGAACGTGACAAACAGGTTGCAATCGGTGGTGAAGGTGCCGTCGATGGGACATACTCCACTTGGACCGTAGGTCAGCGCCGCGTTGGCCGCACTCGGGGCCAGAAGCGCAAAGCTCGCAGCGATGCAGGATGCAGCCAGTTTCCTCTTGAATTTCATAGCTTCTCCCCCTAGTCGAAACGTTAAGTAAACTCCCACCACCGACTCGTAAGCAAATTTGAGACCATCTTGTGTATATCACTATATATCAACGGGTTAGTACGTTATAATATATCTTCCCGCTTCCATGTGTAAGCAAATTCGACAGATCCGGGGGAGAAGATAGAACGCCCAGCCGCCGACGTCTTGCGCAACTGCATAGTGTCCTACCGCTGGCGGTCCTGATCGTGGACCTGGAGGCGGTAGTCGCTCGTCTCGAACGCGAAAGCCGACGAATTATCGATTTTCTTGGCCTTCACTGGGAGCCCGCCTGCCTCGACTTCCACTGCACCGAGCGGACGGTCGTCACTGCCAGTAGTTGGCAAGTTCGCTAGCCGCTTTATCGCCATGCGGTCGGACGCTGGCGCCATTACTCGCGCCATCTCGGCGCACTGGCTG
>CAYYHR010000623.1:0-1573 GCA_964471705.1 uncultured Chromatiaceae bacterium | reverse complement strand
GAACGGACGACCCGGTCTACGGCGGTCGAGAAGATGCGGTCGAGGAAGCGCACCCGGCGGGCGCGGCCGAGGATGATCATGTTGCACTGCTCTTCCAGCGCCGTCTCGGTGATCGCGAAGGAAACCCTGTGGGAGACTTTGACGAGGGCCCGCCGGGGCGTTTCGTTCGCGAGAAACCGGTCCAGGACGCCCTCGAGGATATTCTGGATCTCCGGCACGTGGTCCAGGCCGCGCGGCAGGGCCTCGCCGTCGGAGACTTCTACCACCGATAATCCCACGATCTCCCCGTTGAACCTGCGGGCGAGCGCATCGGCAGAGCCAAGGATGGCGGGGGCACCGCGGGGATCGGCGATGCAGGCTAGAATCCTGTACTCCTTGCGCTCCGTCGCCTCCCGCACGGCCACCACGCGGGCATAGGCCTTGTCCCGCTTTTGGGCATAGGTGTAAAAGACCACCATGCCGGCCGCGATCCACACCAGGGCACTTACCCATGCCCTCGGGCTGTAGATGAACAGGTAGACGGCGAGAACGGTCTGGAGAAGGATCCCCACGATGGGTACCAGAGGCACCCAGGGCACCCTGAAACCCCTGTCCAGATCGGGCCGCTTCTTCCTGAGTCGCCAGACGACCACCAGAACCTGCGTGAAGAGGAGCAGGAACATGATGTCGGATGCGCTGGCCACCGCTTCGATCGGCAGCGCGACCGCCATGAAGGCTATGAGCACGGCCGAGCCCGCGATGGCCCAGTGCGGGGTCTTGCGCTTTGTGTGGACCTTCCCGAACCAGGACGGCAGGTTCCGGTCGCGTCCCATGGCGAAGGACACCCGTGAGGACGAGTAAATCGTGGCGTTGAGGGCGCTCACGGTGGAAAGCAGGCCACCCACCAGGATGAGGATGCCGCCTCCGCGGAAGAAGTGGCTGGCGGCCTCGACGAGTGCCAGCTCCTTCTTGAGCCCCAGAAACTTCCAGCTCGCCATGGTGGTATCCACCGCACCGAGCGCGGCGAAAGCAACCAGGAGGTAGATGGGGATGACGATGATCAGGGACAGAAAAACGGCACGGGGGACGTTCTTTTTTGGTTCTCGCACCTCTTCGCTGCACTGGGCGATGATCTCGTAGCCTTCGAAGGCGATGAAGGTCAGGCCCATCGCCATGAAGACGCCGCCCATGCCGTTGGGCAGGAAGTCCTCGAAGCGAACCTGCCAGTCGGGCCT
The DNA here is from genome assembly GCA_964471705.1 of uncultured Chromatiaceae bacterium. Taxonomy (GTDB): domain Bacteria; phylum Pseudomonadota; class Gammaproteobacteria; order Chromatiales; family Chromatiaceae; genus Thiosymbion. The sequence continues at coordinate 359 of CAYYHR010000623.1, read as the reverse complement.
GTGAAGTGTGATCCAGATGCCGAAGGCGATGAAGACGACGAGAATGACTATCTTTCCGATCGTGATGATGTTGCCGGCCTTGCCGGTCTCCGACGCGCCGCGGTAGTTGATGAAGGCAAAAAGCCCCACAACGAGGACGGCGAGCCACTTGTCCAGCGACATGAAAGGAGCATAAGGCTGGATGTGGAACATCTTGAGGACCATGTTGAAGTAGGCCCCGAATCCCAGCGCGTACAACGAACACGCGACGGCGTGGGCGAACCAGGACATCCACCCGCTCATAAAACCATGGGGATCCTTCAATCCGGTCTTGACCCAGAGATAGCCGCCTCCCGCGTCATGAAAGGCGGAGCCGAGCT
>CAYYHR010000622.1:0-1577 GCA_964471705.1 uncultured Chromatiaceae bacterium | reverse complement strand
TCTCGGTCTTCAACCCAAGTGATCCACTGAGACCCGCCCACGGCGATTCGCCGGAAACCACCAGATCAAGGGAATCGCGCCTCGGCACGGGAGATCGACTGTTCGTGGAGGTGCTTCGATGGAGCAACAGATTCCAGATTCGGCTTACCAAGTGCTCAGAGCCTCGATCATTAAATATCGAGGCCGGCCGGTGGGAACCCGTGCGGTCAGCCCATCTGCCGCCGCCCCCGAGGCGCGGAATTACGTGGACTGCTTCGTGCGCGACTTCGTCGTTTCGGCCCTTGCGTTCTTGGCTCTGGGTGAGCGCGAGATCGTCGCCAACTTTCTCGACATCATGGTGCGTCTCCATCAAGATGACCAGGCGACATCGCCGCGGCCCACCGTCATGCCGGCGAGCTTCACCGTGAACAGCACTGACCCGCAGGAGCGGCTCGTAGCCGACTACGGCGACCGCGCCATCGGACGCGTGTCGCCGGTCGATTCCATGTACTGGTGGACCATTTTGCTCACCATCTACGTGCGCAGCACCGGCGATCGGCGATTGGCGCTGCGCGGTGAGGTGCAGGACACCCTCAAGTGGGTTCTCGAGCGCTGCCTGCCGGATGGAGCGAATGGCTTCCCGAGTGCGTCGGTCCCGGACGGCTCCATGATGATCGATCGCCCGCTTGGCGTGAGTGGGCATCCGCTCGAGCTTCAGGTGCTGCAGTACGCTGCCCTGCGCTCGGCACAGGAGGTGTTGGCTCCGGGGTCACCGCTGGGCCTTCCCGCGGCCCGTGGAGCCGAGGTATTGCGCAATCATCTCCGGTCTCACTACTGGCTGGATCTCGTCCGGCTGCAGATTATTTACCGCTTCCCTACAGAGGAGTTCGACCATACGAGCAACCCCTTCAACATCCAGCCGGAGGCGATGCCCGAATGGGTGCAGGAATGGATGCCGGACACCGGTGGTTACTTCGCCGGCAACCTGGGTCCAGGACGCCTGGACTATCGCTACTTTGCGCTCGGTAATCTCTTGGCCGTCGTCTTCGACCTGGCAAGCCCGGCCCAGGCGAGCGCGCTCATGGCGCTCTACGAGGCTCGGCGGGAGCACCTGATCGGCCACATGCCGGCGAAGATCTGCTACCCGGCACTGAGCCACGATGACTGGGTGTCGCTGACCGGGAGCGATCCGAAGAACCGCCGATGGAGCTACCACAACGGGGGCAACTGGCCCGTGTTGCTGTGGGTGCTGGTGGCAGCCGCCCTGAAGGCCCAACGACTAGACCTCGCAACCCATGCGTACGAGGTGGCACTCAAGCGTCTGTCCCACGATGATTGGCCCGAGTACTACGATACCCTAGGTGGTCGGTTCATCGGGCTGCGGGCAAACCGCAAGCAGGTCTGGTCCGCCGCGGCAACGGTGTTTGCGGGTGCGCTGCTGGAAACTCCGGGGCTGCTGGAAATGTTTCCGAGCGACCTTAGCCCGCAAGTATCGCCACCGGTCGCTGCGTAGACGAAGGCTGGCCAAGCGAAGCACTGATTACAGCGCGTGCAGCCCATACGGCTGCGTTTCCAGCAGGTGGAAGTCCTGCCCTGGG
>CAYYHR010000621.1:0-1583 GCA_964471705.1 uncultured Chromatiaceae bacterium | reverse complement strand
TTGTCTCAGCCAACTCGTCAAGGGCGTTCTGCCACCCTGAAAGGGCCGAGCACACGCGTTCTTTATCGAAAAGTTGCAGGTCTCTATTGCCCACGCCATACCAGGGATGGCTCTGCAGATCTTCTCCCTGATCCAGCTGGGCGGCGATCTGGCGATAAACGTCGGCGAAGATTTGTAGCGTGCCCTGGCTTTGGCGCTGGACATCAACCGTGAACAACTCTCCATCGTATCCCTCCGGATGAATCGAGGCGGGATCGACGGACAACTGCTCCCGGTAACGGCTGGCCGCCATCAGAATCTCGTGGATAGTCAGTCCAGTCCTCTTCCATCTGCTGTTGATCAGCTCCGCGTAACCCCGAAGCTCGTCTTTCAGAATTTCGTAGCGTGCGATGTCGGCGTCGATTTGTTCTGGGTGGCGGTACCTATCCTGGTTACTCAAGCGTGTTGCGATGTCGTCGAGAACCTTGCGCTTCTGGGTCTTATGGCTGTGCAGTTCCAGGCAAAAATCACCGAGACCCGCATGGTCAAGCCGACGTTTGACCACTTCGAGCGCCGCGAGCTTCTCCGCCACGAACAGCACCCGCTTGCCTTGGGCCAGCGCGGCCGCGATGAGGTTGGTGATTGTCTGTGATTTACCGGTGCCCGGTGGCCCTTCGATGACTAGGTTCTTGCCCTCGACTGCATCCACGAGGGCGCTGTGCTGGGAGCTGTCTGCATCGTCAATGATCGGGTAGCGCTGGTGGACGTCGGGGAGGTCATCGATTGCGTATTCCTCGCCGAATCCAGCGCCATCCGCTTCCTCGCTTGTTTTGGCAAAGAACCGGCTGACAATCGCGTGATCGGTAATCGGATGCTCTTGGGGCCAGCGCGCAGGATCGAGATCGAGGTACATCAGCAGCTTGCTGAAGTTGAACAGCGCGACAGATGCCCAGCGCCGCACGTTCCACCGGGGCTGAGGCTCCTCGATCAACCGTCTGACCGAGAGGAAATAATCTTCGGGGGGCGTTGACTCGTCGAGGTTGGGAAGCGCGAGTCCGAAGTCGTTCCGCAGCTTTTCCCGCAGGGAGAGGTTGGGAAGGATGTCCTCTCCCGTGTAGGCGATCGTGTAGTTGTAGGTTCCGTTTGCGCGGTTGAGCCGACCCTTTGCGATCCGAACCGGCACCAGCAATAGAGGTGCGTGGCGTGCCTTGTCGCTCTCCGGGCGCTCGAACCACTCCAGGAACCCAAACGCGACGTAACAAATATTCGCGCCGGTTTCCTCGATGGCCGTCTCCGCCCTGTTGCGCAGACCGCGGAGCCGAGTCTCCATCTCGGACGGGAACACGAGGGTCTGGATGACCTTGTCCTGGTGTCTTGCTTGGGTATCTCCACCGACATTCGGAAGCGGTAAAGCGTAGCTCGTGTCGTACCCGAGCAAACGTGCCCATTCCACGGCTGTAGGGTCCTTTCTCACCCGCGTGTCCAGACCTGATTCGGAGTTGCTCTCGATGAAACCGAATTGAATCAGCTTTTCTCGAGTTGGGTCCGAAACCGCCTGAAACCTAAGCTCCTCTTCGGAAAGAAGCATGCGGTGGAGCTCATCC
>CAYYHR010000620.1:0-1586 GCA_964471705.1 uncultured Chromatiaceae bacterium | reverse complement strand
TGATGGTCATATACAACGCCGCCAGATCCAGGTAACGACAGCAGGTCTTTACAGCCAGTTTTTCTTTCTATATTGTTGCGATGAAGTCCTCCAGGGATGGAGGACGCCCCCAGCCCGGGTGCGTAGCGAAGCGGAGCAGAGGGCGCGAGGGCTAACCTAAAGAGTATGAGTAAATGATTCGCGCGTACCGACAAAGGGTCTATCCAACCAAGGCACAAGAAAGCTTGCTGGCCGGCTTTTTCGGCTCGGTGCGCTTCGTGTGGAACGTCGCCCTGGAGATGATCTCGCGCGCATACTCTGAGCGTGGCGATCGTCTGACCTACGTCGATGTCTCCAAGCAGATCACGATCCTAAAGCAAGCGCCGGAGTTCGCGTGGCTGAAGGACACGCCTGCAGATGCCTATATCCAAAAGCTACGCGACCTTGACAGGGCCTTCTCCAACTTCTTCGCGAAGCGGGCGAAGTACCCGCGTTTCCGCAAGCGCGGGCAGTCCCAATCGATCCGGTTTATCTTTGATCACCGCCACACCGGGAAGGTCTCAGCCTGGCTGAAGGACGGTGAGATGGTGCTACCTAAGCTCGGGCGTATGAAGCTGCGGGATGCACAGGACCTGCCGACGGCGATGCCCAAGATGGTGACGCTGAGCAGGGATAGTGCAGGGCGATACTTCGTGAGCTTCACCGTCGAGCAGGAGATCGCGTACAAGTCAAAGTCCGGCCGAGCAGTCGGGATTGATATGGGGGTGTCCTACTTGGCGACCCTCTCTGATGGAAGCCGAATTGAGAACCCGCGCGCACTTGATCAGCTCGACGCGCAGCTTCGTGTTCAGCAACGCCGGCTGAGCCGTAAGCAGAAGGGATCTAACCGGCGCCAGAAGCAACGGCAGCGTGTGGCCAAAATCCACGCACGTATTCGGGACAGTCGTCAGGATCACCTGCACAAGGCAACCACGCAGCTCGTCGAGAGCCAAGACGTAATCTGCGTAGAGTCGCTCCATGTCAAAGGCATGGTCAGGAACCGGCGGCTGGCCCGATCCATTCATGACGCTAGCATGAGTGAGTTCTTGCGCCTGCTCGATTACAAGGCGGGCTGGTACGGCAAGACCATGATCAAGGTCGATCAATGGTTCCCGTCAAGCAAGACATGCTCGTGCTGCGGTCACCGAATGGAGTCGATGGCTCTCGGTATCCGTGAGTGGGACTGTCCCGAATGCGGGGCGCACCACGATCGCGACGTGAACGCAGCGCGGAATATCCTGGGCCAAGGGTTGAAACAACTAGGGGCGGGGAGCCCCGAAGTAACGCGCGTGGAGATGGGAGCGCTGGCCAGCAGGCCAAAACCTGCCGGCGAAACTGCCGTCAATGAAGCGCGAATCGCGGAGAGGATGTGAGTGATGTCAGGAACAGAACGAACAGACTCATTTGCGAATTCCAGGAAGTGAGCAATAACCCGCTGCTCGACACCCTGCGGGCGACCTACGGTGACCCCTCGCGGGCGACCTCAGGGGAAAGCTGGCCGGATTACCTCGGGCGGCTGGAGCAGGAGCGTGGCCTGCCCCGCGGGATGCTGGGGGCAATCCAGGGGG
>CAYYHR010000619.1:0-1591 GCA_964471705.1 uncultured Chromatiaceae bacterium | reverse complement strand
GCGACTACCACAAGTGGCTCCGCCCGGAGCCGCCCGCAGCGACGCCTGTTGAGGAATAGCCCGCCCGCGTGGCTGGAAAAGACGGCTCCGATGGCCTATGCTGGTGCTACAGGGGACGGCGGAGCCGCCCCCTTCCCTTCAGCGGCGGAGGCCAGCCATGGATATCGCGTTTCGCGACCGTTTTGTGCAATTGTGGGAGAGGTATTTCGGCGGGGCGGAGCTGCCGATTACGCTCCATTACACGGACGATGAAGCCGCCCGCGAGTATATGCAGCCCGTCAAGGGGCATGCGTGCATCATGGCCCCGATCGGCCAGGTGACGCGGGGCAAGACGCTGAGCTTCAGCGCGGAGAGCGTGGGCTGCGCGGGTGGGCTGAAGTACCTGGGCTTCTCCCACACGGTCAGGGAGGGCTTCGAGTATTTCCTCTCCTGCGGCATCCCGGGCCAGATGGAAGGCGAGCGCTACAAGAAGACGCCCGAGATCGTGAAGGAGGCCATGGCCGGCATCGAGCCCTTTGAGGCGCCGGCGAAGTACGCCGTCTTCAAACGGTGGGACCATCTGGACGAGGCCGACGAGCCGCAGGTCGTCATCTTCTTCGCCAATCCGGACACGCTCTCGGGCCTCTACACGCTGGCCGGGTTCGACGAGACGGACACTCAGCCGGTCATCTGTCCGTTCGGCGCGGGCTGCTCGACCATCGTGCAGTACCCTTACACGCAGGCGTCGAAGCCGCACCCGAAGGCCGTTCTCGGCATGTTCGACGTCTCGGCGCGGCCGTTCGTGGCGCCTACGTTTCTGTCCTTCGCGGTGCCGATGGCGAAGTTCGCCAGCATGGTGGACAACATGGACGAGAGCTTCCTGATCACGCCGTCATGGGCGAAAGTGCTGCGCCGGATGACGAGGACCTGAGCTGGCTACTTGCCCTCCCCTGCCGCCAGGGATCCGAGCAGGTAAGTGAAGGGCCCCTCATAGCTGAGCGAGGGCTCGGTGAGCACCCAGTTTGTCCAGTCCGGGCGCCATGCCTTGGCCGGGGCGTTGGATATGCCCGGGCAATTGGCGACCGACGGGCCCCCCGGCAGGTAGCCGGGCGGCATGGGCAAGCCGGGGCCGAGCGGGCCGAACATCGAGTGGTAGATGGGCCCGAGCAGCGGGGTGCCGTGGCCGGTGACCATGCAGACGTCGACCGGATTGCGGCCCAGCAGCCAATGGAGGGTCTCCCTGGCCACGGCGACATACTCCGGGTTCGGGGCGAAGCGGTTGACCATCAGCAGGTGGGCGGCGGCCTTGGAGATAAGGCCGTTCGAACCCCACGAGAACACAATGCCCTCGAACATCGGCGTGTTGTAGCCCTTTGAGTGCGCCGCTTGCACCGTGGCGTCGGCGAAGCGCTTGTAGTAGTCCCGCAGCCGCGTCTGGAGCGCCTTGTCGACCTCCGGGCGCTCTGACAGCGCGTAGGTCGCCAGCCCGCCGTCGTAGACGCCGTAGATGATGTGGCCACTCCATGTGCTGATGATCTTCTCGCTCAGGCGCTTGACGGTGTCATTGGCGTCCTGTCGGCCGGTGGCCTCGAAGAGCAGCGCGGCGGCCGTG
>CAYYHR010000618.1:0-1607 GCA_964471705.1 uncultured Chromatiaceae bacterium | reverse complement strand
TTGCGACGTCTCGGAACTGGACGAAAGTGCCGTCGACCGCTTCCACAACGAGCACCTACCAGGTTGCGACTGTCCGGAACCGGTCTGCCGAAACCGCCATGCTCTGAAAGCCACCTGCAGTCATTTGCTGCGCCTACTGCGCGACAAGGGCGTCATTGCCGGGCCAGCGACCGAGGATGGCCCGATTGAAGAAGAACTACAGGGTTTCGACCAGTACATGCACTGTGTGCGAGGCTTGGCCGAAGGGACGCGCCGGGATCGCATTCGTATTGTGCGGCGCCTGCTCAGGGCATGCTTCGCCGACCAGCCGGTAGTGATCTCCACGCTGCAGCCGGCCCACGTGCGTCAATTCCTCGCCACGGAGCTGAAACGTCACGACAGCATCTCCCATGCCAGTGCGTTGGCCTCAGCCCTGCGTGCCTACTTCGGTTTCCGCACGGCCTGCGGGGACCGGATCGGCCCCCTCCTCGGCGTGATCGCATCGCCGGCCCACTGGAGCTTGGCCTCCCTGCCAGGGTCCCTCTCCGAGGAGGAAATCGAGCGGCTACTCGCCTCCTTCACCCCGGATCTGCCCTCCTACCGCAGAGGTTACGCCATGGTCCGCTGTGCCCTCGACCTGGGATTGCGCAGCTGCGAGATCGCCAATCTTGCACTGGCCGATATCGATTGGCAGGCGGGCACGGTGCGGCTGCAGCACACCAAATCGCGACGCGAAGACCTTCTGCCGTTACCGCCCACCACCGGCAAGGCGATTGCTGAGTACCTGCGCTTCGAACGTCCGGCGAGCACCAACCCGGCCGTCTTCGTACGCCACATGCCACCCTACGATGTGCCCATCGGCGCGGACGCGGTGCGCAAGGTCATCCGCGTGGCTTACCTGCGCATCGGCCTGACGCACGGGCGGACACACGCGTTGCGCCATACCCTGGCCCGTCATCTGGTGGAATCCGGGGGCTCGATCAAGGAGGTGGCCGATGTGCTGCGGCACCGATCGTTGAACACTTCCCTCATCTACGCCAAGCTCGATAGCCGCCGCCTGGGTGCCGTCGCACTGCCCTGGCCCGGGAGTGCGACATGAGCGCCCCGACCGCGATGCAGACGATGGTCTGCAACTACCTGGCCGAACGACGCCGTTTGGGTTTCGAGCTGATTTCCAGCGGCCGTCTCCTGATGAGTTTCGCTCGTTACCTCGATGCGCGCGAGCATCAGGGGCCACTGACGGTGGAGATCATGGCCCGATGGGCCAAGCAAGACAAATGGCAGCGGGGCGATCCCACGACTTGGGCGCGCCGACTCAAGCAGCTGCGGCCCTTCACCCGCTACCTGCGCCAGTTCGAGCCGCGCACCGAAGTGCCGGATGAATCGGTTTTCGGTCCCATCCAGGAGCGACTGACGCCGCATATCTACACCGAGCAGGAGATTGTCGATCTGCTGGCCGCCGCCCGTGAGCTCAAACCACCAGAGGGTCTGCGCCCAGCGACCTACGAAACCTTGTTCGGGCTCATCGCGGCGGCCGGATTGCGCCTCTCCGAGGCCGTCCATCTGCTGGAGGCCGATGTCGACCTCAAACGAGGCCTGTTGACGGTTCGTCAGACGAAATTCGCCAA
>CAYYHR010000617.1:0-1624 GCA_964471705.1 uncultured Chromatiaceae bacterium | reverse complement strand
GGCTCGGAGGCAGGCAGGCGACGCTGCAGCTGCTGCCCACCGCCATGCGCGGTACTTGGCGCGCACAGGCCTTCGCCGACCCCAAAGACAAGGCCCTCGCCGAGGTCGCCTTCCTGGTGGAGGACTTCGAGCCGGAGCGCCTCGCCCTGGACATCGAGAGCCCGGTGCCCCAGATCGACCCGGCCGATCCCCCTGCGATTTCGGTTGACGCCCGCTTCCTCTACGGCGCGCCCGCCTCCAACCTGGAGCTGGATGGCGAGGTGACTCTGCGCGCCGCCGATACCCTCGCGGCCTTCCCCGGTTTCCGCTTCGGGCTGGTCGACGAAGAGGTGGAGTCCAGCAGCCAACCCCTACCCGGCGCCAAGACCGATGCCCAGGGCAAGGCATCAATCCCCCTGACGCTGCCCCAAATGGTCCCAGTAAGCAAGCCGCGGGAGGCCCAGATCAGCATCCGGATAGCGGACTCCGGGGGGCGGCCGGTCGAGCGCTCCCTGGGTCTGCCGGTCGCGGATACCCAGCCCCGCGTCGGAATCAAGCCCCTGTTCGAGGACGCGGTCGACGAGGGCGGCACCGCCGCCTTCGAGGTCATCGCGCTGGGAGCGGACGGCAGTCGCATCGCCCGCAAGGGCCTGACCTGGACACTGTCACGGATTGCCACCTCCTTCCAGTGGTACGAGATGGACGGGCGCTGGGACTATGAGCCGGTGGTTTCCCGCCAGCGGGTGGCCAGCGGGACCCTGGACCTTGGTGCGCAGGAGGCGGGGCGGATCGAATCAAACGTCGATTGGGGTGGTTATGAGCTCGCACTCCAGGACCCGAGCGGCGAGACCCTGCCGGCGAGCGTGAAATTCGAGGCGGGCTGGTACCAGGCCCCCTCGGCCTTCGATACGCCGGACCTGCTGAAGGTCTCCCTGGACAAGTCGAGCTATCGCGTCGGCGAGACCGCCAGGGCGCGCATCGAGCCCAGATTCCCAGGTCTGGCGCTAGTCATGGTGCTGCGCGACCGGCTGGTGTCCGTGACGCCCGTGGAAGTGCCTCAGGAGGGCGCGACGGTCGAGCTGCCGGTGACCCGGGACTGGGGGCCGGGCGTCTATGTAACGGCGGTCCTCTTCCGCCCCATGGACCTGAGCGCCAAGCGCATGCCGGGACGGGCCCTGGGCCTGACCTGGGCGGCCCTGGACCCGGGTGACCGGAAGCTGGACATCCGGCTCTCGGCCCCGGAGAAGACGGCGCCGCGCGGACCGCTGAACATCGGGATCAGCCTCGGCAACCTGGCCGCGGGCGAGGAGGTCTATGCCACGGTGGCCGCCGTGGATGTGGGCATCCTCAATCTCACCCGCTTCCAGGCCCCGGCGCCCGATGCCTGGTACTTCGGGCAGCGGCGGCTGGGGATGGAGATCCGCGACCTCTACAGCCAGCTCATCGACCGCATGCAGGGCGTCAAGGGAGTCGTGCGCTCCGGCGGTGACAGCGGTGCCCCGATGCAGTTCGAGGGTCCGCCGCCCTCCGATGCCCTGGTGGCCTTCCACTCGGGAATCCTGAAGCTGGATGCCGAAGGCAAGGCCACCGTGTCCTTCGAGCTTCCGGACTTCAACGGATCGGTGCGCCTCATGGCCATGGCCTG
>CAYYHR010000616.1:0-1626 GCA_964471705.1 uncultured Chromatiaceae bacterium | reverse complement strand
GGCTTCTCCGCCGACCTGGTGATGCAGAGCTTCTGCCACACCGCCGCCTACCCCAAGCCGGTGGACATCGATACCCAGCATACGCTGCCGGACTTCATCCAGACCCGCGGCGGGGTGTCCCTGCGCCCCGGTGACGGGATCATCCACTCCTGGCTGAACCGCATGCTGCTGCCCGACCAGGTCGGCACCGGCGGTGACTCGCACACCCGCTTCCCCTTAGGGATCTCCTTCCCCGCCGGCTCGGGCCTGGTCGCCTTCGGTGCGGCCCTCGGCGTCATCCCGCTGGACATGCCCGAGTCGGTCCTGGTCAGGTTCACCGGGGAGTTACAGCCCGGAATCACCTTGCGCGACCTGGTCAACGCCATCCCCTACGCGGCCATCCAGCGGGGTCTGCTGACCGTCGAGAAGAAGGGCAAGAAGAACGTCTACAACGGGCGCGTGCTGGAGATCCAGGGCCTGCCCAACCTGACCGTCGAGCAGGCCTTCGAGCTGTCCGATGCCTCCGCTGAGCGCTCCGCCGGCGGCTGCACCATCGAGCTGTCCGAAGAGTCCGTGGCGGAATACCTGCGCTCCAACGTCACCATGCTGCGTTGGATGATCGATAACGGCTACGAGGACCAGCGCACCCTGGAGCGCCGCGCCCGCGCCATGGAGGCCTGGCTCGCGAATCCGACCCTGCTGCGCGCCGATCAGGACGCCGAGTATGCCGAGGTGATCGAGATCGACATGTCGCAGATCAAGGAGCCCCTGCTGGCCTGCCCCAACGACCCGGACGACGTGAAGCCCCTGTCCGAGGTGGCCAACACGAGGGTGGACGAGGTGTTCATCGGCTCCTGCATGACCAACATCGGTCACTTCCGCGCCGCCGGCAAGCTGCTGCAGGCCGCGGGCGAGGTCATCCCGAGCCGGTTGTGGATCGCCCCGCCGACCAAGATGGACGAGCACCAGCTGATGGAGGAGGGCTACTACAACATCTACGCAAGTGCCGGCGCCCGTACCGAGATGCCCGGCTGCTCATTGTGCATGGGCAACCAGGCGCGCATCGCCGCGGGCTCGACCGCCGTGTCCACCTCTACCCGCAATTTCCCCAACCGCCTGGGACAGGGCGCCAACGTGTATCTGTCCTCCGCCGAGCTGGCGGCGGTCGCGGCGATCCTGGGCAAATTGCCAAGCGTCGAGGAGTACATGGAGTACGCCGGCAAGATCGACTCCATGGCACCGGAGATCTACCGCTACCTGAGCTTCGACAAGATCGACGAGTACATCGAGTCGGCAAAGCGGGGTAAGCAGGTGGTGGTGGAGCTGGCTGCCTGAGTCCCTTCCCAGGGACGGAGCATCGCGAAAGCCCCTCGCGGGCTCTTGCGATGCGGCAAGGGAGGGCCGCTGTTTCTATTTGCTACATCTGAGCTGAGTTCTTAACCGAGGAGCACCCATGACACGCGACGAACAGATCAAGACTTTGGAAAAAGACTGGGCGGAGAACCCCCGCTGGACCGACGTGAAGCGCGGCTATTCGGCCGCGGACGTGGTCCGCCTGCGCGGCTCGGTCCAGCCCGAGCACACCTATGCCCGCCGCGGCGCCGAAAAGCTGTGGGACCTGGTCCACGGCAGCGCCAAGAAGGGCTA
>CAYYHR010000615.1:0-1634 GCA_964471705.1 uncultured Chromatiaceae bacterium | reverse complement strand
CGGTAAGCTGCCGCCGGAGATGCTCGCACGGCTCCTGGCGTCCGCCCCGGTGGACGACCCGCGGGTGCTGGTGGGGCCGGGCGTGGGTCTCGACTGCGCCGTGATCGACCTGGGCGGGCAGCTTCTGGTGTGCAAGTCCGACCCGGTCACCTTCGCCACCGACCAGCTCGGCGCCTATCTGGTAGCGGTCAACGCCAACGATCTCGCCACCACCGGCGCTACGCCGAGTTGGCTGCTGGTCACGCTGCTCCTGCCCGAGAACGCCGCTGACGAGGCCATGGCCGAGCGACTCATGGGGCAGATCGGCGATGCTTGCAGGGCGCTCGACATCGCCCTCATCGGGGGGCACACGGAGATTACCTACGGGCTGGACCGCCCGGTGGCGGTGGGGTCCCTGCTCGGCCTGGTCGAGCGCGACCGCTTGGTCACCCCGCGCGGGGCCCGGCCGGGGGATCGCCTACTGCTGACGAAATCCGTTCCCATCGAGGCCACAGCCATCCTGGCCCGGGAGCGCTCGGAGCAGTTAAGGGACGTCCTGACCGACGCAGAGCTCAGTCAGGCCCAAGGCTATCTGAACGACCCAGGGATCGGGGTGATCCGCGACGCCCGGCTAGCCTTGGCTGCTAGCCGGGTCACCGCCATGCACGATCCTACCGAGGGCGGGCTCGCCACCGCCCTGTGGGAGCTAGCCCAGGCCTCGGGACGGTGCTTGCGGTTCGATCCGGTCGCGGTGCCGATCACGCCGCTCTCCGCACGAGTGTGCGCCGCCTTCGCCATCGACCCCCTCACCGCCATCGCCTCGGGAGCACTGCTGCTCACCGCGCCGCCGCCGGATGCGGAGCGTATTCGCGCGGTCCTCGAACAGGAGGGCGTTCTCTGCACGGAGATCGGCGATGTCACCGAGGGACCTCCGCGGGTCGTGCAACGGACCGGATCGGGCTGGGAGCCGTACCCCCTGCCGCAGCGCGACGGGTTGGCACGGGTGTTCGAATCCGCATCGGACGCGAAGCGGTAGAAGCAATGGCGTCCTCCCCTGCCGGGCGGACGCGACCCGCCGGAATCAAATCCAACTGACAGGGATTTTCCCGATAGCCATGGCTGATCAGGAAACAACGTCCTTTGTCCGCGACCTTATGACGGACTTCGCCGAGCGCACAGGCATGATCGGGAAACGAGCGCCAACCGATACTTGTGGACCGACGCCCTCCTCCTCCGACGGCCAGCCCAACACATGACCATGCGAGGTCATCTGCACATCGGCCAGAGCCGGCGTCGTGAACTGGCGCTCAAGCACAAGCCCCAGGATCGCCGCCATCGGCAGGCTCATGTTGGGGAAGTGCCGCGGGTCGAGCTTGCGGAGGAGGCTGGCGTCCATGGACGGATCAGTGAAGTCCGGCCGTCTTCGCGGCAACCCGCACGGACTCGATACCGCTCTCGGCAAAGACGTCTTTGTAGCGAGCGAGGATCTCGAAGAACCTGACGGACCGCTGCTCCTCGTCCAGCGCTCCGGCGGCGCTCAGGGCCTTTTCAGCGGCGAGATCACGACTCGCGAGCTTGCTCGCCAGCAGGCTCCAGAACATCCGCTCGTCGTACTCGTCGATGAACCCCATGTGCGGCGCTCGCTCCTCGTAGTC
>CAYYHR010000614.1:0-1644 GCA_964471705.1 uncultured Chromatiaceae bacterium | reverse complement strand
AACTCATTGATGGACACGGTTGAAAAAAAATGAGCTTGCCGAAGACGGCGCTCGAGAACGGTTCTATTCGGGGTAGACCCAACACTCGTGTCACCAGCCGCCATTTCGGCAGACGGAAAACGTCTGGGGCGAAGTTTCCGACCTGTGGCGCGATCCGACACGATTTTCCGTACAGTTTCCAGCGGTTGAACGCGTCGATTCTGACCAGTTGCCGCCAATGTCTGAAAACAAGTGTTTGGCGACAGGCCGCGCCGCTATTGGATTTTCTCCAGATGGCGGCTCATGGGGCGACTGTTGGGTCTACCCCTATTCGTTAGTAGCTCCATGCTCTATCTGAACCCGCAGCGGCTTGATTGTGTCGAGATGCAGGTCGCGCTGCGGGAAGGCGATGCTGATTCCGGCGGCATTGAACTTGTCGTTGATGGCCTCGTTCAACGCACTGATGGTACTGACGCGCAGATCGATGGAATCCACGAAGCAGCGCAGCAGCAGGCCGAGCGCGTTGTCGCCGAATGACTCGAAGATGACCGTTGGGGCGGGATCATCCAGCACGTTGGGGTTCTCCCTTGCCGCCTCCGCCAGCAGGTCCATGGCCTGGCGCACCGGCGATCCATAGGCGATGCCTATGGCGAGGACCAGCCGCGTGGTCTGGTCCGACAGCGACCAATTGAGCAGACGTCCGGTGATGAACTCCTTGTTCGGCACCAGCAGCTCTTTGCCGTCCCAGTTGCGGATGGTGGTGGCGCGGATCTTGATCTTGGTGACCACGCCATCGGTGTCGCCAACGGTGACGGCATCGCCGACGCGGATTGGTCGCTCGAACAGGATGATCAACCCGCTGATGAAGTTGGCGACGATCTCCTGCAGGCCGAAGCCGATGCCGACACTGAGCGCCGCCGCCAGCCATTGCACTTGGGACCAACGCGCGCCGAGGGTGCCGAGCACCAGCAACAAACCCACCGCGACGACGACATAAGTCGTCAACGTGGTCAGGGTATAGCGGCTGGCAGCGGTCATTGTAAAGCGCTGCAGCAGCAAGATCTCCAGCAGGGCCGGGAGGCGAACCGCCAGCACCCAGGCGCCGACGGCATACAGCAACGCCAGGCCGAGGTTTCCCAGCGTGATGGGCAGTGGCTGCTCCGCACCGTCGACGGTCACGGTCCCATGCCACAAGACCACATCGTCGAAGATGCGCAGCGCCGGCAGGGCGCTGGACCAGATCAAGTAGAGTCCGACGATGGCCGCGGTGGCCATGACGATGCGGATCAGCCCGCGCGTCTCGGCGCTCAGGGCCGCAATATCCACGTCCGGCACCTCGAACTGCAGCTCACCCATCTCCCCGACCGGCTCCTGCTCTTGCGCTTCCGCTTGCTCTGCGCGCCGGCGTTCCATGGCGGCCTCGTAGGCGAGACGCCGCCTGGTCACCTGCAGCCAACGCAAAGCGAGCGCGTTGCTCAGCACCAGCGCAAGCAGGAACCAGAGCGTGAACACGAACAAATGGGACTCGGCCGTGGCCGTGAAGACGTAACCGGTAAACGCAAGGGCGACCAATACCAGGGGATAACCGACGGCCAGCGGGTACCAGATGTGGTAGGTGCGGAAGACCATCGGGTACTCGCCACCTGCTCGCAGGTGCGCAAGCAC
>CAYYHR010000613.1:0-1649 GCA_964471705.1 uncultured Chromatiaceae bacterium | reverse complement strand
CAGCCAATTGGGCGCAAACAAGCTAGCCACGTCGCTATCGCTTGCCAGCGCCGTCGTCATAGTCATGGCCGCCTACCTCGGGCGCGAGCTGCTCACGCCCGAGCGAGAGACCATCTGGGCCCGTTGCCGAATGCTGGCAGAGTCGCTGCAGCGCGAGGTCTGGCTAGCCCTGATGCGCGTGCCGCCATACCGCGACGGTGAGGTTTCCACCGCCATCAAAGAAAGAACGCGACAGCTGATTGTGGGCGCCGATCTGCGTCAGGTGCCGCAGGCCGATTCTGGCGAGGAGCCAGACGCGCCACCCGTACGAGGCGTAGACGATTACATCCGCTTGCGAATCGAAGATCAGATCCAATGGTATAGAAGCAGCGCCGACAAGCATCTTCGGCGCCTGACCCGGTGGCGTCGGATCAGCTCGTGGCTCGGCGGCGTCGCGATATTGCTCGGGGTTCTCGGTGCACGGCTAAGTGAGGCGGCTGCCTGGGTGCCGGTGATCGTCAGCATGTCGGCTGCTGTTCTGGCATTGGTACAGGCAGGTCGCTTTCAGGCATTGACACCTCTCTACCAGCAGACCGCGAGACAGCTAGAGCTCGAGTTGGCTGCTTGGCACGACGACGAAATTGCGCACACCGTAGAGCTCGTATTGGCCTGCGAGGAGATCATGTCGAGAGAGAACGAGTCCTGGCGCACGGAATGGCTCAGCAAGGAGGCGCGAGACGAGAGACAGGGCTCCGGTAGTCATGGTGCTGGCAGCCCCAAACGACCCCGCCGTGATGGACAAGCCGTCTAACTGCGCGAGCGTGGCTTCAAACGGAATGTGGATTCTTTCGGCTACGGACCAGACCAGCAAAGGATGGCTATGCCGCTTCTTGGCGATCGGCCGGCAGATTCGGATCCTGTCCGTCGCGAGCTTCCAGTAACGGCTACCGGAGTAGAACCGATGACCCGCCCCCTCTGTTTCGTACTCATGCCCTTCGGGGCCAAGCCGGACGGTACCGGTCAACCGGTGGACTTCGACGCAGTTTACCGCGACCTGATCGCCCCAGCGATTTCGGATGCCGGCATGGAGCCCCTTCGTGCCGACGAAGAAATGGGCGGCGGCATCATCCACAAGCCCATGTACGAGCGCCTGATCCTGTGCGAGTACGCAGTAGCCGACCTCACCACCGCCAACGCCAATGTGTTCTACGAGCTGGGACTGCGCCATGCCGTGCGCGCCTGGAGCACAGTGAGTCTTTACGCCGAAGGGCGAGGCCAGCTGCCTTTCGACGTCGCACCCCTACGCGCACTGCCCTACCACCTCCGGAGCGACGGCAGGCCGGCGCGCCGCGCCGAAGACCGCGCCGCCCTTGCCGAACGGCTGAAAGAGGCTCTGCACGCGGTGCCGGACAGCCCCGTGTTCCAGCTCGTGGAGAATTTCCCCGACGTGCAGCGCCTGAAGACCGACGTCTTCCGCGAGCAAGTGCGCTATGCCGAGGACCAGCGCCGGAAGCTGGCCGACGCGCGCAAGGCCGGGGCCGAGGCAATCCGGGCGGTCGAGACGGGCTTGGGCGACATTCGCGCGGTCGAGGCCGGCGTAGTGATCGATCTGTTTCTCTCCTATCGGGCGGTCAAGGACTGGCAGGGCATGGTCGACCTGGTGGCGAAGA
>CAYYHR010000612.1:0-1666 GCA_964471705.1 uncultured Chromatiaceae bacterium | reverse complement strand
GTGAATGACCGCTGGGCGGTGCTCGGCAGCGTCGGCTGGCAGCAGTGGTCGAAGTTCGGTCAGGTCCAGATCGGCATCGATGACACCAGCAATCCTACCAGCCTCACGACGGATCTGGACTTCAAGGACACCTGGCACTTCGCGCTGGGTGCCCAATACCGGCTCAGCGACCCTTGGCTGCTCAACTTCGGCATCGCCTACGACACCGGATTCCAGGACGGCTCCGATGTCTCCCCCCTCCTGCCGGTCAACTCGCAATGGCGCTTCGGCATCGGGGCACAGCAGCAATTGAGCAAGAGCGCATTCTGGGGCCTCGCGGCCGAGTACATGTACGGCGGAACCCTCGACACGGATCAGCAGGGCACATTGCCGGTCGCGCTCGGGGGACGCGGCAACCTCGAAGGCTCCTATGAGAACATCGGAAACCTGTTCGTCGCCGCCTATTACAACTGGACCTTTTGATAAGCCGATCGCACCGAGGTCGATGCAACTATTACTAACGGCATCGACTCTCACCCAACAAACCTTGGAGAAATCGAAATGACTAC
The DNA here is from genome assembly GCA_964471705.1 of uncultured Chromatiaceae bacterium. Taxonomy (GTDB): domain Bacteria; phylum Pseudomonadota; class Gammaproteobacteria; order Chromatiales; family Chromatiaceae; genus Thiosymbion. The sequence continues at coordinate 1,118 of CAYYHR010000612.1, read as the reverse complement.
TCGACGTGAGCTGCTCACCGCAGCCGCCCTGCTGGCGCCCCTGTCCCTGACCATCAAGACCGCCCAGGCGGGCGAAAAACCGCAGAGCCCAAAGATGGCCGATTTCCTGTTCGTGCAGACCGCCCGAGGTGTCGTCTACGCAGACGGGATGCTCGCTTTGAAGGGGATCAGCCCCATCACGGTGATGTTCTCCGATCGCCCGGAGCGCATCGCCGGGCACATGGCCACTGACCGGTTCGTACCCTTCTGGGGCACAGGCAAGAACAGTTTCCTCGAGGACCCGCCCAACGCCACCCTGTCCTTTCTTGAGGACGAGACCCTCGCAGACGCCGTGGTAGAATTGCAGGACCCCGTCCTTTCCGGGGAGGACCTTAACTATCGGGTCAAGCTCCTGGAGGGCAAGATTCCGACACGAGCCGGATTGGCCTCGCTCTTCATCGATATCATCGGCATGCCGGTGACTCCCTTGTCCTTCGCGGGTGTCCGTCGACGTACGTGGCGGCGCGCCGTCTGGCGCTGAAGTCAGACCCTCGTATGCCCGCGCCGGGACTGCCCGGCGTGGTGACCGTTCCGAGGCAATGAGTCATCATCAATCGCAAGCACACGGAGGAATCCAGACTATGAAACTTCTCTCGGCCCCCTGCTCCAAACGATCGGCCGGTCTTTCTCTAGTAATGATGCCGGTGATCACACTACTCGTCTTACTTTCTGCCTGCACGTCGACCGGAAAGCACGAGACCGGATTCGACCAGCTTACCCTCTCGCCGGGTGAAACCGGGACCTGCCAATCCAATCCCTGCCGGGTGTTCCTGAAGATCCCGGAAGGGAAAGGCAGCTACGAGGTCATCGCGAATCAGGTCAAGGTCGGCGACTACCCTGGGGGACAGACCGCTGATCTGGGCAGTTTTTTCAGTAGCCAGGCGTTTCAGATCGTAGGTGTGGATGTGCCAAAAGCCTACGCCTATGTGCCCGCGGACTTCTGAGCCGGCAGCTAGCTCCCATGTTGGATCTGGCGGCAAATCGCCCGCACTCAGGTCTCTTTTCGGACGGCTGGGCATCGCCATCGCTCTCCTCCTGCTGGTTGTGGCCAGCCCGGCCACGGGCACGGAGGTACAAGC
>CAYYHR010000611.1:0-1685 GCA_964471705.1 uncultured Chromatiaceae bacterium | reverse complement strand
CCAGCAGGGAATCCGCCAGGTCCCGCTTGTGGCGGTGCAGGTCAAGAATCCGGTCCTCGATGGTATCCCGCGCGACCAGCCGATAGATGGTCACCGGTCGCTGCTGGCCTAAACGGTGTGCGCGGTCAGAGGCCTGATCCTCGGCGGCGGGGTTCCACCAGGGGTCGAGGTGGATGACGTAGTCCGCCGCGGTGAGGTTCAGCCCGGCCCCGCCGGCCTTGAGGCTGATCAGGAACAGGTCGCCATGGCCGCCCTGGAAGGCGTTGACCGCCTCCTGACGCTTCTTGGCGGGGGTGGCACCGTCGAGGTATTGATACGTAATCCGCTGCTCGTCGAGCCATTCGCGCATCAGACTCAAGTGGTCCACGAACTGGCTGAACACTAGGGCCTTGTGGCGGTTCTCGCGTAGCTCCTCAACGATTTCCGCAAACGCCTGCTGCTTGGCACTGGCGATGGGGCTCTCGGGCAGGACGAGGCGCGGGTTACAGCAGGCGCGGCGCAGGCGCATGATCTCGGCCAGGACCTGGAAGCGGGGGTCGCCGGGACCCTGGCCGCCGATCCGGGCGATACGCTCGAGGCCGGTGCGGCGCAGGGCCTCGTAGAAGACGCGCTCTTCGTCACTCAGCTCGACGTGGATGATGATCTCGGTGCGCTCGGGCAGCTCGGGGAGGACCTCGCTCTTGAGGCGGCGCAGAATGAAGGGGCGGATGAGGCGCTTGAGCTGGTGGCCGGCCTCCTTGTCGCTGCGTTGCTCGATGGGGTTGGCGAAGCGCTGGTTGAAGTGCTCCAGGCTGCCCAGGAGTCCGGGGTTGATGAAGCGGAAGAGGTTCCACAGCTCGCCCAGGTGGTTTTCGATGGGGGTGCCGGTGGTGATCAGGCGGAAACGCCCTTGCAGGCCCATCACCGCCTGAGAGCGCTTGGTGTGGGCGTTCTTGAAGGCCTGGGCCTCGTCCGCGACGAGCGTGTGCCATTGGACCTTGGACAGCGCCTCGGCCTCGGATTGGAGCAGGCCGTAGCTGCAAATGATCAGGTCGAAGGGGCCGGCGGTGCTCAACACCGCGGCGCGGTCGCCGGGGCCGAAGGTCTGGGCATTCAGGGTCGGGGCGAAACGCCGGGCCTCCTCGATCCAATTGGCGCACACGGAGGTGGGGGCGAGGACCAGGGCCGGGCCTTGAGGGGCGCGGGCGAGCAGCAGGCCGAGGGTCTGCACGGTCTTGCCCAGGCCCATGTCGTCGGCCAGGCAGGCGCCGGCGCCCCAGTGGGCAAGGCGGGCGAGCCAGCGGAAGCCCTCGCTCTGGTAGTCGCGCAGCTCCGCTTGCAGGGTGGAGGGGACCTCCGGTTTGAGCTCGCCGGACTCGGCCAGGCGCCGCATCTGCTCCTTCCAGGCCTGGTCGGTCTTGACCCGGAGCCCTTCAAGGGCCTCCTCGAGGAGCCCCGCCGCCAGGGGGTGGACGCGGCCGCGGTCCTGAAGGGAGTGGATCGCGTGCAGGCGCTTGCGCAGCGCCTGGCTGAGGCAGAGGTATTCGTCCTCGCCGATCTTGACGAACCGCCCCGGTGAGGCGGCCATCAGCTCCAGCAGCCGGGCCATATCCATCACCTGCCCCTCGTCCAGGGTCAGCTCGCCGGACACGGCAAACCAGTCGCGCTGCCCGCCGACCTTCACCTGCATCCCCTTCAGGCCCTCG
>CAYYHR010000610.1:0-1686 GCA_964471705.1 uncultured Chromatiaceae bacterium | reverse complement strand
CGAGCTGGTGCTCGCCGCCGCCGTAGAAGACGCCCCTCAGGGGGGTGACATCCTGAAAGTCGCGGCCGAAGGCGGTCGTGATGTGCTGCTCGTGGGGGACCTGACCGTTGGTCGGGTCGAAGTCTACCCAGCCGATGTCCGGCACCAGAACCGCTAGCCAGGCGTGGGAGGCGTCGGCGCCCTGGAGCTTGGGCTGGCCGGGTGGCGGCAGGGTCTCCAGGTAGCCGCTGACGTAGCGCGCGGCCAGCCCCAGGCCGCGCAGGCAGGCGAGCCCCAGGTGGGCGAAGTCCTGACATACGCCCTTGCGGTGCTCCAGCACCTCGGCGATCGGCGTGGCGACGGTGGTGAAGTGGGGGTCGAACTCGAACTCGTGGTAGATCCGTTCCATGAGGTCGGCGGCTGCCTCGAGGATTGGCCGGCCCAGTGCGAAGGATTCTCGTGCAAATTCCAGCGCCGCGGGCTCTCGCGGCACATAGGGCGAGCGCAGGGTGAAGATGCGTGCATTCGTGATCTCTCCCGCGCGCTCGGATGAGAGCCTGGCTGCGATCTGCTCCCAGGGCGGGGAGACCGAGAAATCCGGGAGGTCGCGTGCCAAAACCTCCACCTCGGAGGCGACGCCGACATTCAGGGATTTGTGGGCCTGTTGAATACAGAAGTAGTTGACGCGGTTGCCGAAGAAGTCCCGATGCTCGCTCGAGACGGCGGGGCAGGGATCGACGCGCAGCCGGGTGGAAATGACCTTTTGGTGGGGCAAATCCCTGGGCTCGAGGTGCGCGAGGTTATGGCACAGGGATACCGGATCCTCGTACAGGTACCGGGTTACATGGTTGATGCGGAATCTCACGGCGGCATCCGCTCCAGGCGGCCCAGCAGGCTGTGGGGCTGCTCCTCGTGGGCGAAATACTGGGCCGTGAGGGCATCGGAGATGGCCGCGAGCTCGGCGCCGACCCTCTCGAGCACCAGGTCCAGGGCCTGGCGACGACTGTCCTTTCCGGCTACCGCCAGGAGCTCGTTGACCTCTACGAGGCGCACGTCCGTCAGGCACTTGAGGACCAGCTTTTCCGCCGGGGTGCGTCCGGCGACGTGCTCCATTCGGGGCATCTGTCCGACCAGCGGCTCCAGGGCGACCAGCTGATAGGCCAGGGACCGGGGGTTGGCCTCGTCTTGAAACACCAGGTCGAGGAGGGCGCCGATACGAGTTCCGACTTGGTACCTGCGGCGGTAGGTGATGAGGCTGTCGGTGACCACGAGCACCGCTTCCACCAAGGGCGTCTCCTCGCTGTAGTCGCCGACCGGGGTCAGGGTGGTTTGCAGCAAGGTGGCCAGGTTGCCGCCGCGCTCCAGGCGCCTGCCGGCCTCCAGGAAGTGCCAGCCCTCGTTGTGGTTCATGTTCTCGTGGGTGAGGGCGGCAAATGCCACCAGGGAGGTGATCAGGGGGTCGAGATCGTCCAGTGCCGCATCGAGCTGCTTGGGAGGGTCGTTGGTCAGGGACTGCAGCTTTTGCTCGATGTCGTTGATGACCCGCCAGGTGTCGCCGGAGAGGCGGTCGCGCACCGACCAGGCGGCGTTGCCGAGGGCATGCAGGGTCTGGGGCAGGGCGCCGATGCGAGTCGGGTCCGAGATCAGCGACAACATCTCCGGGACCGGGTCGCGCAGCAGCTCCTCCGCCCCTTCGCCCGCGAAGCC
>CAYYHR010000609.1:0-1689 GCA_964471705.1 uncultured Chromatiaceae bacterium | reverse complement strand
GGAGAGCGGCACCCGACCAAAGGGGGCCTCAGAATCGGCAAGGCGCTGGGCGAGCGCCGAGCCGACGAACCGCTCGACGAGCGCCTCGAATGGGACCGGGACGGGCAGTACTTCCACTACCTGACCAAATGGATGCACGCCCTGGCGCGCATCGGCACAGTCACCGGTGACCCGCGCTACGTCCGCTGGGCGATGGAGCTCGCCGAGACAGCGGTTGAGCGCTTCTGCTGCGGTCCGCCGTCAGGCGGCCAGCCGCGCATGGTCTGGAAGATGAGCATCGACCTCTCGCGACCGCTCGTCGACTCCCAGGGCCAGCACGACCCCCTGGACGGCCTGGTCACCTGCCTGGAGCTGCGTCACTTGGCCAAGGTCGTGGGTGAGCCCGCGGCTGCCAACCTCGATCAACAGATCGCCAGGCTGGCAGCGATGTGTGCCGACCAATCCCTGGCCACCGCAGACCCTCTCGGAATCGGCGGCCTGTTGACCGCCGCGCATACGTTGGCGCAGCTCAGCCAGGCGGGTCTTTCGGGCTATGGTGATCTCCTTGTGTCCGTACTGAACGAGGCCCGGCCTGGCCTCGCTTACCAGATGCAAGATGGCGATATGCTGTCGATGCCCGCGGATTTCCGGCTCGCGTTCCGCGAGCTCGGGCTGTCGATCGGACTACGAGCGTTGAAGCACACACAGGAGCTTGCCTTACAGCATCCCGGGGCCTTGGATTTGGTTTCCTCCCTCGGCTCGCGCCTCGAACAGCTGATGCACTACGCACCCGTGATCGATACGATCGAAGGCTTCTGGCTGGAACCGGCGAATCGGAGTAGCCGGACCTGGAAAGAGCATGAGGACATCAACGCCGTCATGCTGGCCACGAGCCTGGCGCCCGATAGCTTCCTCGCAATATGACGGGACGCTGAGGATACGACGGCATGCCTCGGGGCGATCGTCGTTGGACTGTTGCACGCGCTGCGTTTGCCGTAACCCTTCTCCTCTCGTCTTCGGCCCTATACCCCGGCAACAAAGAAGGTTTCAAGCCGCTTCCAGCCCAAGGACCCTCGGTGAGCCAGTTCGCGGTGACGATAGAGGATCTCAGTGCGTTCCTCGAGCCCGCCCTGAACATGCAGCGAGCGCTCTTCGGAATCCCAGGAGCCGCCGTCGCCGTCGTACAGGGGGGACAGGACTTTGTATCTCGGGGGCTTCGGCAAGGCGAATCTAGCCAGCAACGAGCCAGTGTCGGCGCAGGAGACCTTGTTCCGCACCGGCTCAATCTCGAAGCTCGTCACCTGGACTGCGGTGATGCAGCTCATCGATCAGGGCAGGCTGGATCTGCACGCCGACGTCAATCGTTTCCTGGACGCCTTTGAGATCCCGGCAACTACGCGAAACCCTGATAAGACCCTTTTCCCAGACCCTTTGCCCTGCGTTTCCCTGTTCCCGCCAACTTGCCAAACGTCCGGATTTGGCCGTGACACCGTCCTCTCACTCAAGGTGCGCATCACCGCTATGTTGCCTTTGACCGCCAGCGCCAGATCGGCCTCAGGCAAGAGCCGGTCGACCTCATCGTAGCTCAAGCGCCTGATCCGATTGGCACTGAGCGAGCGTCCGCGGTTGCGCGCCAGCAGGTTCTGGATCGACTGCAAGTTCAGATGACCTGATTTCGGGGAATTTACGGCGATCCCAATTTCAGCACCA
>CAYYHR010000608.1:0-1691 GCA_964471705.1 uncultured Chromatiaceae bacterium | reverse complement strand
ACCTGCTGCGCCGGATCCTCGTACTTGGTGTCGGGGCGGCGGCGCAGGGTCAGGCGGATCGCCGCCACGATGGCGACCAGGAGGATCACCGCTGCGATCTCGAACGGATACATGTAGAAGGTGTAGAGGACCATCCCCAGCTCGGCGGTGTTGCTGTAGTCCGCCGGATGGGCCTCTGGCCTGACCAGGTGCTCGAGGCCGAAGGCATGGGGGCCGATGACCACCAGGACGATCTCCGCCAACATGATGGCCGCGATCAAGAGCCCGAGCGGGAGGTAGCGGATGAAATGGGCACGCATCGCCGCCACGTCGATATCCAGCATCATGACCACGAACAGAAACAGGACCATCACCGCGCCCACATAGACCAACACCAGCGCAATCGCCAGGAACTCGGCCTCGAGGAGCATCCAGAGCGCGGCGCTCCCCACGAAGGCCAGGACCAGGTAGAGGACCGCATGCACCGGATTGCGGCGAGTGACCACCATGGCGGCCGCGATCACCACGATGAGCGCGAAAAAATAGAAGAGGAATCGCTCGAAGCCCATGCTCTGCTCCGGTCCCTATCGGTAAGGCGCATCCGCGGCACGTGCTGCCGCGATCTCGGTCTCGTACTGATCGCCGTAGGCCAACAGCATTTCCTTGGTCAGGACCTCCGGACCTCGCTCTTCGTAGGCATACTCGTAGACGCCCGTCTCCACGATGGAATCGACCGGGCAGGATTCCTCGCAGAAACCGCAAAAGATGCACTTGAACAGATCGATGTCGTAGCGCGTGGTACGCCTGGAGCCGTCCGCCCGGGGCTCTGCCTCGATGGTGATGGCCAGCGCCGGACAGGTCGCCTCGCACAGCTTGCAGGCGATGCAGCGCTCCTCCCCGTTCGGATAACGCCGCAAGGCGTGACGACCGCGAAAACGGGGGGAGATGGGCGCCTTCTCCTCCGGATACTGGACCGTGAATTTGCGGGCGAACATGTAGCGCCCGGTCAGGCTCAGGCCCTTGAAGAGCTCCAGCAGGAAGAGACTCCTCACATAGTTGCGCATGGTTTGCAGCATCTGATTCATGACGGAAATCGCCTCAGACCGACCACCAGGGAGGCAGCCGGTAGATCACCGCAAGCCCGACGACCAGGATCCAAACGATGGTAATGGGAATGAACACCTTCCAGCCCAGACGCATGATCTGGTCGTAGCGATAGCGAGGGAAGGTGGCACGCAGCCAAAGAAAGAGGAACATGAAGAAGAAGGTCTTCAGCAGCAGCCAGTGAAAACCGTCGTCGAGCGGAAAGACCCCGTGCACCCAGGACGCGGGGAAGGGAGAAAGCCAGCCCCCGAGGAACATCAGGGCCGCCAGGGCCGAGATCAGGATCATGTTCGCGTACTCCCCGAGGAAGAAGACCGCAAACGCCATTCCGGAATACTCGACGTGGAAGCCGGCCACGATCTCGGACTCGCCCTCCGCGACGTCGAAGGGAGCGCGGTTGGTCTCCGCAACCCCCGAGATGAAGTAGATGCCGCACAGGGGCAGGAGGGGAAGCCAGAACCAGGTGAAGAGGCTGCCCTCCTGAGCCCGAACGATGTCCCCGAGATTCAGGCTGCCGGCCGCCACCAGGACCCCCACCAGGGCGAAGCCCATTGCGATCTCGTAGGCCACGATCTGGGCCGCCGAGCGCATGGCCCCCAGGAAACCGT
>CAYYHR010000607.1:0-1707 GCA_964471705.1 uncultured Chromatiaceae bacterium | reverse complement strand
ACTCTTGCCGGCATCCGAGGTGCAGCCCTGGACCATGAGGGCGCGTGACCTCATGATTTGTTCCAGGTAGGTTGGGGTGAGCTTGCGAGCCCCAACAAGTAGGAGACGTATATGCAAGACGTTGGGGTTCGTTCCTCACCCCAACCTACAATCTGCAGCAGATCCTCGTGCGCGAGCACGAAGCCGACCCTCGCCCCGGCCAGGCCGAAGAACTTGCCCAGGGAGCGCAGCACGACCAAGCCCTGGAGAGGCCCCTGAATCGCCAAGCTGAGCGTCGGGGTCGCATCGATGAAGGCCTCGTCCACGACCAGCCAGCCATCCCGTTCGGCGAGGCGCCGGTGCCAGGCCAGGAGCCGATCCGGCGCATCGATCTGACCGGTCGGGTTGTTGGGATGGATCAGCAGGATGACATCCAGACCATCCGGAGGTCCAGTCCGGGGGTCGAAGGGAACCACCCTGTGCCCTGCCGCCAGCCAAGCCTTGGCGTGCTCGGCATAGCCAGGCGCCGTGATGCCGACCCGCCCCGGCGACCGCAGCCGCGGCAGGGCCTGGATGGCGGCCTGAGACCCGGCTACCGGCAGCAAGGAAGGGGTTCCGTAATAGGCTTGTGCCGCCTCCAGCAGCCCGTCTTCCTCTTCCGGAAGACGCGGCCAGGTCGCGGCGGAGATCGGCGGTACCGGCCAACCGTTCGGGTTGATGCCGGTCGAGAGGTCCAACCAGTCCGCGAGCGGGATCCCGTATTGCGCCGACGCCTGCCGGAGGCGGCCGCCGTGCTCGAGCGCGTAGGGCGGATGCCCAACGGGCGATCCGCCATCGGATCCATCATCAGGGAGGCGGAGATAGACGCCCGCGCGCTCGGCCTCCGAAAAACGCGGAGAGCCATCGGGCCCAGTCATCCAACCCTCGGCGGGGATCGCTCTCTGTGAAGACGTTGCGCCTCGCATCGGCTCGCCGCGGATCTGGATCTCCTCTACCGTTCCCTGCTCGGACGGATCGCAGGAGCTCTCCGATTCGGACAGGACGCCCGTGAGGTACTCCTCAGAAAGGTCGTAGGCCGCGGCCAACTCCTCGATCTCGGCCCCGGACCGCCGGCGCTCTCGAACCTCCGTTAGCCAGCCCTCCAGACCAGTGGAAAGCGAGCGGCCACGACGCTCGCCTTCGCGTGCCCGCCCGTCGGCGCCGCTGTACTTGGCTGTGTAGCCGCGGGGGGTCAACATCAAGCCCTCGCGGATCGAGGTGTTGCTGTTGCCGATGAGCAGGGTGGAAAGCATGCCGAGATCGCTGCGCTCCACGGAACCCAGGGTCGTGAGCTGGATGCGCTGCTCCGGACGGTAGGCGGCATGCACCACTGCCGTGGGCGTGTCAGGGCTGCGATGCTGGAGCAGGATACGGCAGGCTTCGAGGATATGGCGGCTGCGCCGTCCGCTCTTGGGGTTGTAGAGGGCGACCACGAAATCCGCGCGGGCTGCGGCCTCGAGGCGGCGGGCGATCGTCGGCCAAGGGGTGAGCAGATCGGAAAGGGAAATGGCGCAGAAGTCGTGGCCCAAAGGGGCGCCGACAAGGGCGGCGCAAGAGGACAGGGCGGTGCAGCCGGGGATCAGCTCCACGTCCACCCCGTCTCCGGGACGCCAGCCGGAGTCGAGCAGGTGCTCGTAGGTGGGGGCGGCCATGCCGTAGATACCCGCATCCCCGGACGAGACCAGTGCC
>CAYYHR010000606.1:0-1724 GCA_964471705.1 uncultured Chromatiaceae bacterium | reverse complement strand
CCGGGCAGGGTCTCGCGGCTGGTGAAGACCAGCAGGGTGCCGGGACAGGCGAACAGCCGGCGGGCCAGGCCCAGGATCGCCTCCAGCTCGCGGGCGGCCTCCTCGGCCAGGGCGTCGGGGGTCTGCACGGCCAGGTAAGGCGGCAGCAGCACGCTCTCCATGTTATCGATGATGAGGAGCGTGGTCTGCTCGGCCAGCGCCCGCTCCACCGGCTGGAATGCTTGGTCCGGGTCGCTGTAGCGGGCCACTGAGTAGTCCGCCCCCACCAGTTGGCGGCCGAGGACGTCCAGGACCACCGAGGCGGTGGTCTGGATCTCCACCGAGGCGAAGGCGGCCCGCTGCCCCTGGCCGGAGCGCACCAGCCAGCGGCCGAGCTCGCAGGCGAGCGCGGTCTTGCCCTCGCCGCCCTGGCCGCGGATCAAGGCCCAACGACCGGGGCCGATAGGCCGAGTGTCGGTCGGCGGCAGCAACAGGCGCTCGAGGGCTGGCAGCTCGCGGGAGCGGCCGGTGAATGCCACCGGCGGGCGGGGGGCGAGCGGATAGGCCGGATCGGCTGGGTCGTCGAGCCGCAGGGCCCCGAGGCGGGTCTGCAGGCGCTTGACGTTGTCCTCTCGGGTGGTCGGGGCGGGAATGGCGGTGAAGAGCTGGGGGTCGGCCTGCTCCTGGAACAGGACGGGCACGAACCAGTCCTGAAGGTGTAGCTCTCCGGCCCCGAAGATGCGGGCGCGGAAGCTGTCCTCGGCCAGGGCGCGCTGGCCAGCGAGCATGGCCTCCCCGACCCGCCGGCCCGTGGCCAGGGCCAGATAAAAGGCCCCGACGAAGCGCTCGGCGGTCGCGTCCAGCACCGAGTGGCTCATGGCGACCACCGAGGCGACGCCGGCCTTGAGCAGCTCGGAGGCGACGGATTCGTTGGCCTCCTCCGCCTGGGCGCTCTGGCATGCCTTGAGGAAGACCAGGGGGATGCGGTGCTGCCGGAGCAGCGGGCCGAGCCGGTCCGTGTGGATGGTCAGGTGGCGGCGATTCCGGGGCAGGTCCTGGTCCCGCGGGTCCTCGAAGCAGAGCCCGCCGAGGCCGACTTGACGGTCGTAGATGCCGTGGCCGTCGAAGTGGACGACCTGATAGGGTGTGCCGGTATCCAGGGCGCGCTGCAGGGCCTCCCCAAGCGCGGACAGGGTCGGCGGGCGCAGTTGGGTCAGCTCCACCAGGCCGCCGAGGGCCTCGACCGCCCCGACCAGGGCCTGGGCGCTGATGCGGTGGTCGATGTAGCCGCAGGCCTCGTCCTCGGGCCGGGCGGTGACGAGCAGGATGCGGATCGGCGGGGCGAGGACCGGGACGTCGAACACCCCTTTGTTGGGCAGGCGCCGGCGCACGCGGGTGGCGCGGGCGCCCTGGAACAGGAAGCCGCTCCCGTCGTGCAGCAGCTCCCAGGGCAGGGCGAGCAGAGCGACGGCGGCCTCGCGCGCCTCGGCCTCGCGCGCCTCGGCCTTCGCCTCCTCGGGCATCCCGGCCTCGGTGTCCGGGTCCAGGTAGACCGAGAAGCGCCGCTCAGACCGCGGGGCGATGCCGGCCCAGGCCTGCAGAACATTGGTGGTGTGCTCGGCGGGGAGCGCGGCCCGGTGCAGGGCCTGGCCCCAGGTCGCGAGATCGGACTCGATGCGCTGGGCGCGGTCGGCGAAGGGCCGTCCGGGCCAGACCGCGTAGTCCTCCAGGTACCAGCGCAGGTC
>CAYYHR010000605.1:0-1724 GCA_964471705.1 uncultured Chromatiaceae bacterium | reverse complement strand
TTCTTCCTTTCAGCTCCTCCAGCTCCAGCACCACGAAGCTCGACTCGAAGGCCACGGTATTGGCCCCGTTGAAGAAGCGACCGTACTCGCCTTCAGTGGTAAAGGGATAGAGCTGCTGGCCAACGTCGCGGATGCGCCGGTCCTCGTCCCCCAGCAGCGCCTCGGCCACGTCATCGACACTCATGGCCGTGCCCTTGGTATCCCACAGGGATTTCAGGGCGCGCTTCAGACCCGCGGTGCGGTAGTCCCCGAGCGGCTCGGTAGGCGCGGCCATGGCGGTCACCAAGGCGGTGATCACATCGGCCTCCTCCTCCCAGTTGCGGATCAGCGCGAAGGGATTGAGGCATAAGGTAGCCTCGCGGGTGAAGGCGATGAACTGGCCTTCCAGGGAGGCGCAGAGGTTCTCGTAGGAGCGCCCCACGTCGATCACCCAGCAGCGCCCGCCGACACTCAGGTTGGTGGCCAAGAGCTCGTTGGTGAGGAAGCTCTTGCCCGAGCCCGACTGGGCGGCGATCACCGCGTTGTAGTTGGAGGCCGTGTCGAAGAGCGAGACCTCCAGCAGCTGCCCGGAGCGGGCGACCAGATTCAAGACAGGCGTCCCGGTCCCCTTCCAGTCGCCGAACACCGGCATCAGGGTCACCGCCTGGGTGGCGGCCAGGGTGCGGTAGCGCATGCTGTCCCTGAGCACCGCCCGCTCCGCCCCGAAGGGCAGGCAGTGCAGGAAGAGCGGCAGCGAGAAGAAATGATCGGCCATGACCTGAAAGCCCAACTCGCGCCAGTAGGTGCGCAGGTTCGAAAGGGCCGCCACCGCCTCCGCCTTCGGGGTGAACAACACCAGCCCCAGGTAGGCCTTCAGGGGCCGGTCGCCGTTGTCCAGGGCCTCGAACAGGACGTCGAAGCCGTGCTTGCGCTGGGCCAGCGCCGGCAGGAACTTGACCATGGGCCCGTAGGCTGCCTGTTGGCGGCCCACTGGCGCTGGGCGGTGAGCTGCACCCGCGTCGCCTCGGGATCGGGGAAATAGAGATTCAGGCAAACCAGCAGGTTGTGGCGCACCCCGCGGGTGCCCGAGAGGGGATCTCCCAGGAAGCGCGCGGCGAGCCCGAAGCCCAGGCGGTCCGGAAAGCGCTTCACCGACAGGGTCTGCACCCGGCAGCCGCCGAGGGTGAGGCCGTGGGCGTCGACATCCAGTGCATGGTCCAGATCCAGGAGCTGCTCGCGGATCAGGCGCCCACCGTCGCACTCGGGGACGATGCGGTCGCGCCAGCCGGCACCTTCGCCCCAGTTGAGCAGGGTGCTCAGGAGTCGCACATAGCGGTCGGCCGTGAGCGGCTCGGGTCTCAGGCCCGCCGTGGTCAGGACCTGTGCGGCGCCGACCCGCAGCTCCGCGGCGGCATCGAGCTCCGCCTCCGCCGGCACCGCCGCGGCGATCGGCAGCTTGACGGTGACCAGGACCTGCAGATTGCGGACGCGCAGGTCGCTGCCCGGGCCCAGCGCTGCTTCAGTACCTTTCCTGAGGAACTCGGCGCGCTGCACCGTGGCCTCGCGCAGCAGGGCGTCGGCGTGCTCGATGCGCAGGCCGCGCATGCGCGCCAGCGGCTCCTCGATGTCCGGGGAGGCCCAGAGCATGACCTGCAGCAAGGTGTCCTTGGGCCAGTCCTGGTTGAGCAGGACCGAGAGACGGTCCGCCTCGCCCTGATCCCCTGCCGGCAGGGGCTCGCACAGGA
>CAYYHR010000604.1:0-1731 GCA_964471705.1 uncultured Chromatiaceae bacterium | reverse complement strand
AAATTGGTCAACGTCAATGAGCGGATGGTTGCCTTGGGGCACGCTTGGGTCATGCGCCAGTACTACGATCATCTCCCGAGAGATCGTCAAGTTTCACTGAACCGCATCGAGTCCTGGGCAAGATCCAGGCAGGTCGGTTTGTGGAGAACCGCGAATCCGACCCCGCCTTGGCAATGGCGGCGGTCAAATCCCATCGATTTCTGTTGAACTTGATTTGCACCGTGATCTTGCCCCCGTTTCACCGGACAGTCAGGCTGTTTCGGTTTGAGCTTTGATGAACTCGCGTGGTGAGCGCATTTTCAGCCCTGAATGCGGGTGGTTTTCGTTGTAGTCCTCGATCCACCCGGCAATCAATCCGAGGACTGTTTCGGCATCCGGCAGCGGCGTGACGCGGACGTAGTCCCGCTTGAGCGTGTTGACGAACGCCTCCGACATGCCATTGCTCTGCGGGCTCTGCACGGGGGTGAAGCAGGGCTTCAGCCCGAGCTGGCAGGCGAAGATGCGGGTGTCCTTCGCCGTGTAGGGCGAGCCGTTGTCGCTGAGCATTTCGACCGGGTGCGTTGCCCGGTATCCGGCGAAGCGCTTCTCCACGGCCTCCAGCATCATGTCGCGCACGTCCGACCCGCTGATTCCGGTATTGGCGACGGCCCGCCAGGCGATGACCTCGCGATCGTGGGCATCGATGATGAAAGCCCCGCGGACAATATCGCTGTTCCAGCAGGTGAACTCGAACCCGTCGGAGCACCAGCGCAGGTCGGAGCGCATGACGATGACCTTGCCGTCATGGGTATGTCCCGGTCGCTCGGCGTATTTGCGGGCGAGCAGCAGGTTGTTGGTCTGCATGATGCGGTAGACCCGTTTGTGGTTCACCGGAGGTTCTCCGCGGGCCCTCAACTGCCGGTTCAGCACGGCTGTGATCCGCCGGTAGCCATAGCTCGGCCGGGCCGAGACCAAAGTCATGATCAGCGGCAGCAGCACCGCGTCCTGCGCCTTGCGATAACGCCGGCGTGGCCCGGTCCCGCCGCGCAGGCGATCGTGCAGGTTCGAGCGCGCTACTCCGAGACACCTGGCCACCGCGCTCATCGGGAACCGTCCTTCGGCAGCGACTGCGCAAGCAAGATCGGTTTTTTTGACCGTGCCTTGTCCAATGCTTCCTTCAGGATCTCGACTTCGAGCGTCTTGCGGCCGAGCTGACGCTCGAGCTCGCGGATACGCTCTTCCATCTGCCGAACGGTTCGATTGCTGGTCACATCGTCGTCGCCTGCCACGGCAATGCTCCCTCCCTCCAGCATCAGCCGGCGCCAACGATACAGCAGATTGGGAGCCACACCATTGCGGCGGGCGACAACCGAGATACTGTCGCGGCCGTCCAGGGTCTCCTCGACGATCCGCAGCTTCTCCGCCGGCGACCAGCGGCGCCGGCGGCCGCCATCGGTAATGATCTCAATCTCAGGCATAAGCACGTGCTCGGGCATATCCCCAAGCCTCCCTGGCTATGCCTGACTGTCCGGTTCAAAAAGGGGCCAGTTCACGCGGGAACTGTTCAACGAAGCAGTGTGCCAGATCAATAAGCCTGACTCGCGCCTCCGGCAGGCTTGGGGTCTCTACGTGTTCAACCGATTGGGGATGCTATCCATTCGGCGTTATGAACCAGGCTCGTATGCACAAAGCATAGTTGAAAGTGGCGCTGGGATTACCCGCTCGCTTGTCCTTACCCTTCCCTTTTATGGG
>CAYYHR010000603.1:0-1745 GCA_964471705.1 uncultured Chromatiaceae bacterium | reverse complement strand
TTCGCTTACCTCGTAGATGGCGGCTCGGCGAAAGACATCGAGCAGGCGCGGCAGAGCGCCGAGCGGGCGGTCGCGCGGGCAAATGACACGTTCGACCTGGCTTATGCGCAGTCGGGGCCCGGGCTCGGAGATGTGCGGATCTGGACGCTTGTCTCGGCCACCGCCACTCATCTGGTCTATGCTTCGCAGTTCGTGGAGGCGTTGCGGCGGGTCGCGCCGCTGCCCGCGCGAGCAGAGGCAACCAAGGAACAGCTCGTTCTGGCTGGAATCAAGGTCCGCAGCGGTGTGCTGGCCGCCGTGGATGCCATCGGCGAGGATCCGGAAATCCGTGACAGCCGGTCGGTGGAGCGGCGCATCGAGCGGCCGGAGCCGAAAAGCAACCCGGCGGTCGACCGGCTTCGGGAAGCGCTGTCCGCGGACATGGCAGGACTGGACAAGAGGGGTGAGCGGCTCGGCAGTGAGGCTGTCTCACTGGTGTACGCTGTCGGATGGGCAACGCAGATGCTGTGGCTCACGGACCGCCTTTCGGCGATTGCTGCGCTGCCCCCTGATCATGAGTCGAGCTTACGCGGAGATCCGAGCAGATGTGCCTAGGCATTCCCATGCAGATCCGGTCGATCGACGGCTTCCTGGCCCGATGCGAGGCCAAGGGCGTGGAGCGCGATGCCAATTTGCTGATGCTCGGGCATGAGGATCTCGCCGTCGGTGACTATGTGGTCGTACACCTGGGGTATGCCGTGGACAAGGTCAGCGCCCAGGAGGCCGCGACAGCCTGGGAGATCTACGACCAGATGTTGGCGGCCGAAGAGGCGCTCGAGCGATCATCCACCCGGCGTCGCTAGAGGTGCTCGCCCGCGATCCGGTACTGGCGCTCGGCTTCCGTCTCCATCTCCCCTTCGCCTTCTTCCATGAGCTCGCAGTTCTTCGCCATGCGGGCCTGAACCGCCGCCTTCCAGGCGGGGCCGGTTCGGGCAGAGGCTTGTCCGACCGGTGTGAGCGCAGCGGCAACGGCGGCTGCTACGAAGTGGTCCGCCTGGGCGAGCCAGTCGGCGTCTTTGCCGCAGGCTGTATAGGTCTTGGCTGCATAGCCCTTGGCCACCCTGAGGGCAACCTCGAGCTCCGCATCGCCGGCATCCGGGCTTTGGGCGGTCTCCATCGCGCGGCGCACCCTCTCGTCCCTGCACAGGTGGATGACACTCTTGGTGAAATCGGCACCGACGACACGCTGCTGGATAGCCGTGAGCTTGCTCAGAGCATCTCTGAGGTCGTGATCGTTCGAGATTCTTGTCATCATCCCGCCTCCCGGCAACCGAGCTAACGATCATGGGGCGAGTCGAGCCACCCCAGAGGCAATGAAAGGTCGCCTCGCCCCTGATCGTACCCTCACCCCAACCCTCTCCCATAAAGGGAGAGGGGGCGAACGTGCTTCGCGAATTTCATCGTAAAGGGGAGCTGCCGCCGACAAGCGGCGTGCGCGGCTCCTCCGCCCTTGTGGTTGTAAGGAAATCGGCTCGCGAGCGCATTGACCTCGGTCAGTATCCGGTGGGTGCGGTCCTGCCCGGCATCGAGCAGTCCGGTCATCCCCTGATTCATCCTAAATTCGGCAGTTCGAACCGCCAAGACGCAGAGGACGCCAAGAAAAACACCAAGATAATCGTAGCGGGGCTCTCACCTGAAAGGTGATCGCTGGATTCGGGAATTTTCCTTGCAAAACTTGGCGGTCTTGGCGCCTTGGCGGTTCAACT
>CAYYHR010000602.1:0-1748 GCA_964471705.1 uncultured Chromatiaceae bacterium | reverse complement strand
TTGTTCTGATCGGGATCGTCCCGCAGGACCTCGATCTGGGCACCGAGCTTTCGCCAACGATCGAGGCCGCCCTGGACGAAGCCCAGGCGTTGCTGATCGCCGAGATCGAATCGCTCGGATTTCGCCTGCGCCCTTAGCCGGCCCCAGTCGCCGAGATCGAGAACGCCGGATGTTCAACGGCCGCTCGGCGGGCATGAAAGGTAGAGGGCGATTACCACTTCGCCGCCGAGCCGGTCGGCCTGGACACCCCGGCGGCCCGCTGCGTCGTCTGCCACAGCATCGAGAAAGACGGTCCGCTACGCGTAGCCCCGAACCTCTGGGGCATCGTCGGCGACAAGAAGGCACGCTTTCCCTGGTACGGCTACTCCCAGGCCCTCGCCACCGTCGGCGGCAACTGGACGGAGGAGGACCTGGATGCCTATCTGGCCGATCCCAACGGCTTCCTGCCCGGGCACTTTCAAGACCCTGGTCGGTATCAGTGATCCGAGCCAGCGGGCAGCTCGTCGCATACCTAGCGACGCTTGGTGACTAGAAACCCGGACCTGGCAGGGGATGACGATGGCCTGTCGGCACCATGGTTGTCGACCGCCCCGATGATGCCCTTGATCAGGTAGCGTCTCCGATCGAGCTCGAATCCTCGACGGCCAAGCACGAAATTGTGCACCGGTGGAAAGTCGGGATAACGATCGGCGATTGCGGCAAAACTGCGCAGATCGAGCATGCATCAGGTCCAGCTCGGGCTGATGAGGTGGACTTCCGACCGTTCGAAAACCGGCAACCCATCAAGCAGCGCCTCCACCGAGCACTTCGTGCCGGGCACGATCAGCGCGGGTATCAACTGCGCAAGGGGCACCAGGACAAAGGCGCGCTCGGTCAATCGAGAATGCGGAACGACGAGGTCGGGAGGATCGTCGATGAGCTCGCCAGGCCCGTACAACAGCAAGTCCAGGTCGAGTGTTCTCGGACCCCAGCGGATGGCTCGCAATCGCGCAAAGCGGGTTTCGATCTGAAGCTGTCGGCGCAGCAACGCGTGTGCATCGAGCCCCGTCTCGACCTCGATGACCGCGTTGAGGTAAGGCGGTTGGTCCTCCGGGCCACCCACGGGCAGCGTTTCGTACAGGGGACTCACCCGACTGACCACGATCCCCTCGGTCTGGCGCAGTGAAGCGAGTGCGCCGGAAAAGGTCGCGCGAACGTCTCCCAGGTTCCCGCCGATGCCCAGATACGCCCTGACGGCCTCTCTGCTCACAGCCGAAATCCGCCCGCAACGTCGATAGCGAGAAGGCGATGACGCCATCGAGCCTGCGCACAGCATAGTGGCTCGGGATGACAACGAGGGGTCAGGCGATTGGCGGGTAAAAAGATACCAGATGCGCAGGATTTCCGTTCGTCTTCAAGGAGCGACAACAGGCGCTTAGCGGGGCTATGTAACTCGCCTTCGGACATTATCTGGACCGTTTGCCCCCGACCTGCTCGCTGGAGACCAAGAGCCAGCGATTTCGCTACTGTCTCGCGGAACAGGGCGTCGATTATCCGGACGAGGGGTGAGGGTGCTGCGCCTCGCGCCGGAAATGCTCTGGAAATTTCTCGCTCGCGCAACAAAGGAGAGGTTACCAGCGGTGACGAGCCCCTTTGTGCCGACCGCCGGCGCATCGCCGAAACTGGCTCGGGCAGAGACGCATGTCAGTCTACCGGGATGTTGCAACAGCCTCCTTCGTATGTATGGCGATCATCCGCTCCTCATCCGT
>CAYYHR010000601.1:0-1754 GCA_964471705.1 uncultured Chromatiaceae bacterium | reverse complement strand
GGGCGTAGCCTGGATGGAGCGAAGCGGAATCCAGGTCACCGACGGTGGGGCCAGCCCCGGATTCCGCTGCGCTTCATCCGGGCTACGGGTTGTCGGTCGTTCCCCTCCATTCCCGACCCGGCAGGAGGGCATCGCCCGTCGCCGCCGAACGGCGGGCAATGCCCTCCCTGCCGAGCTTGCTCCTTGCGCTCCCGAGAAGCCAAGCCCTCTCCCATCCCGAGGCGTACAATTCGCCCCGCCATTTTGTTCCGAGGAGGAACGCCATGTCTGACGTTGCACGTTTGAACGAGCGGTTCGGGATCGAGGGCGAGCTGACCTTTCGGGTCGGCGGGCACGGGGCACTGGTCGCCGATGTCACCAATGCACAAGGGAGGGGGAGCATTGCCCTGCAGGGTGCCCAGGTGCTGGACTGGGTGCCGGTCGGCCGGGAGCCGGTGGTCTGGCTGTCGGAGGATGCCAGATTCAAGGCCGGCAAGTCGCTGCGGGGCGGCGCGCCCGTGTGCTGGCCCTGGTTCGGGCCCCATCCGGATGATCCACAGAAGCCGGCCCACGGCTTCGCTCGCAACCTGGACTGGGAGGTCACCGAGGCCGCCGGCGTCCCGGAAGGCACCCGCATCCGCCTGCGCTTGATTCCCGGCGAGGCCGAGCACGCCCTGTGGCCCCACGAGGCGGAGCTTTCCCTGGTCGTGGTCATGGGCGAGCGGCTTCTGCTGGAGCTGGAGACCCGCAACCTGGGGACCGACCCCATCGAGCTGACCCAGGCCCTGCATACCTACTTCCGCGTAGGCGACATCGCCTCCGTCCAGGTGCAGGGTCTGGAGGGCTGCGAGTACATCGATAAGGTCGGCGAGCAGGCCACGCGCCGCCAGGAGGGACTCCTGGTCATCCCCGGCGAGGTCGATCGCATCTACCTGGATTGCCCCGGAGATGCGGTCATCGTCGACCGCGCCCTGGAGCGCCGCATTCGGGTCTCCAAACAAGGCAGCAAGAGCTATGTGGTCTGGAATCCCTGGGAGGAGACCGGACGGACCTTAGGCGACATGGGCGAGGACGGCTACCGGACCATGCTCTGTGTCGAAACCACCAACGCCGGGTCGGACACCCTGGTTGTCGAGCCAGGTGACACATATCGACTCGTAGCCGAGTACGCGGTGGAATCGCTCTGATCCCGGGTTAATACAATAGTGATGCGAGCCGCACCGCCCGATTCCGGGATCGGGAATTCCGGCAATCGCCTTATCCGCTCATCGAATAGGGGGAAGCGCCATGCTCGGAGCCATTGCCGGGGACATCATCGGCTCGGCCTACGAGGCGAGGCCGGTCAAGACGTTGGACTTTGCACTCTTCCCGCCGGGTGCTCGCTTTACCGATGACAGCGTGCTCACCCTGGCCACCGCCGAGGCATTGCTCGGCGACGGAGATTATGCCAGCGCCTACCGCCGCTACGGACGGGCCTTTCCCGATGCGGGGTACGGAGGCAGCTTCCTGGGCTGGCTGCTCAGCGAGGATGGCGGTCCCTACAACAGCTGGGGCAACGGCTCGGCCATGCGGGTGAGCCCCGTGGGCTTTGCCCTGGATACCGTCGGGGAGGTGCTGGCGGAGGCGGCAAGGAGTGCCGCCGTCACGCACAACCACCCCGAGGGCATCAAGGGTGCCCAGGCCACGGCGCTCGCGGTCCTGCTCGCCCGCTCGGGGGAGGACAAGGCGACGATCAAGACCGAGATCCAGCAGCGCTTCGGCTACGACCTGGAGCG
>CAYYHR010000600.1:0-1766 GCA_964471705.1 uncultured Chromatiaceae bacterium | reverse complement strand
GCCGCCTTCCCGGAGGAGGCCGACTACACCGCCGAGGAGATGGAGGGCAAGGTCATCGAGGCCGACGGGATGCCCGTGGCGGGCGAGACTGCGGCCGAGGTGATCGAGCCGGCACGGTCCGTCGATGGAAACGGAGCATTCGCGGCGAACGCCGGCGGCGCCAGCGACATGGATGCGGCTATCGAGGACGAGGTCAAGGAACAGGTCGAGCGCCTCATCGCCCGTGCCGCCAAGGTCGGCGCCTGGGGCCAGGCCGAGGAGTACTGCCGGTCGCGCTTCACGGGCGCGCACCTCGCCTATGCGCTCGAGGAGCTGCGCATCGCCAAGGACGAGGCCCAATCCAAGAAGACCGAACGGAAGGCCGCCTGAGGCCAGACATTCCCACCCCAACCGGGGCGCACGCGCCCCCTGGGGTCCTGGTGCGCCCCTTCTATTTAGGAGCCACCAACCATGAAGATCGTCGATGTCACCCAGCGCTCGCCCGAGTGGCTGCGCTGGCGCGCCCAGGGCGTCACCGCCTCCGAGGCGGCCATCGTCCTCGGGCGCTCGCCCTACAAGACGCCCTGGCGCCTGTGGGCCGAGCGCACCGGGCTGGCCCGGGAGGCTGACCTGTCCTCCAATCCCCATGTGCAACGCGGAGTCGCCCGGGAAGACTGGGCCCGCAAGGCCTTCGAGGAGCGTCACGGCACCATGCTGCTTCCGCTCTGCGGCGAGTCCGAGGAGCACCCGGTCCTGCGGGCCTCCTTCGACGGCATCGCCGACGACGGCTCCCCCGTGGAGCTCAAGGTCTCGGCGGAGCGCATTTTTGCCGAGGTCGCGGCGAAGAAGACCGAGGCGCCTGCGTTCCGGCTTTACTGGCCGCAGGTCCAGCATCAGCTTCTTGTTGCGGATGCAGAGCACGGCTGGCTGATGTTCTACGGCGGCCCCGAGCGCCTGGTGGAGTTTCCCGTCGAACGCGACGAGGCCTTCCTCGGCAAGGAACTGATCCCCGGCTGCCTCTCGTTCTGGGAGGCGATCGCCAAGCGCAGGGAGCCGACCCGCGATCCGGCACGGGACCTTTATGTGCCGGTCGGTGAGGATCTCGACCATTGGTCGGTCCTCGCCGGCGAGTATCGCGACCTGCTGCGGGAGAAGGCGCGCCTGGATGCGCAGCTGAAGGAGTCCAATGAGGACCTTTCCGGGTCGAGACCGCACTCATCGCGATGATGGGCGGCTTCCTGGCCGCGGAGGCGGCGGGACTGAAGGTCACCCGTTTTCTTCAGAACGGCGCTATCGACTATGGCAAAGCCCTGAAGGCGTTGCTCCCGGACCTCGACGCGGCCGTGCTGGAGGCATACCGGCGCAAGGCCTCCGAGCGGGTGCGCGTTACCGCCCAAGACGAGGAGACCGCGACCATCCCCTTCGACGGCAAAGCGGTCGATGCGGCCTGGCAGCAGGCCGCGAGCGAATCCTTCTTCTTCTGATTCGGCCCCTTTCAGGCCTCTTGCGACCGTCACGCCTCCGGGCTGACGGTCATCCCGAGGGTGTCTCTTGGCGCCCTGGGGAGGACCGCCCGTCCTTTGGATTGTTTGGTCTGTCTCTGCGAGACAGCCGGCATGGCGCCAGCTGGGCGCCTTAGAAAAACAGCCTACTGACGAATGTGAGCGCCGGCGAGCGCCGGACTTCGACCACCCCACGGGGAGACCATCTCCCCACCGGGGCTAGTGCATCTCCCCTCAAGAGGAGATGCGCACCATGAACAAGCTTGTCGTACGCGGCTTCATCCA
>CAYYHR010000599.1:0-1776 GCA_964471705.1 uncultured Chromatiaceae bacterium | reverse complement strand
GACAGGAAGGTCAAGACGCCGATGATGCGGCAGCGCCTCCCGGCCCCAATCGAAAAACGTTGCATAGCCCCTCCGGTTGCATCTGCCGTCGTTCTCTTGCGCCCCGTTTGCCAGCGGTGAGGGAGTTCTGCCTAATGCACCGCACTCAGGGGGTATATCTCCTGTCGGAGCTCGGATCTTCCAGCGACTCCGTTGAGAAGAGTGAATCCGGCAGCCCCTGATTGTATCGAGCTCGACTCAGCACGAGGCGTGTCTTATGTCCCGACTTCAGGTCGTACATGGTGGTGTCCATGACCGTCCAGATCCCCTGAATGCGCTTGATTCGGCTCACCTTCAGTCGTTTCGTCGGTCGGCTGCCTCCTTCGTAGAAATCCACCTGCAAAGGGATCAGGCTCGCCGGATGCACCCAGGCCACCCGCCTGGAATAGACGGAGCTCGAGCGGTTCTTCGGGGTGCTCTCCAGCACCTGCACCTTGATTCGGCCAATGGACGAAGTCCCGAGGAGCCTGTGTGTGTCCAGGTCCACCGCGCGCTGCTGGAGATCCTCGTAGTAGAAGTCGGATCCGACGAAGCTGCCCCCCTTGTGGGAGGACGAGATCCTGCGTACCCGACCGAGGGCCGGCAAGTAGAGCCACTGATCGCTGTCGCCATAGGGGTGGTCTTTGGTCAGCACGCCGGTCTTGGCAATGTCCGCGGGCCGATAAAAGCGGATGAGAGACCACCGTTCGTTCCTGCCCTTGTCTTTGCGGAGGACTGCCAATGTCCGCCGGCGAGCGTCCCGTCCCTTCTCGGAGAGCACCATGGTGGCGGTTGCCGCTGAATCTCTGCCGTCGGGACGGTCGTGGACGCGTTGCGCCAAGTCGCGTCCGCTTTGGGCGGCTTGCGCAAATGTTGGTGCGCCGCCGCACAGCAGGACCAGCAAGATAAGCAAGATCGAGCAGTGCCGCGTGCACGAGGACATGGGCTGCACCGCGGCTATCCCGCCTGTCCGCGGGTGAGAGCCAGGGCCCCGAATTGGTGTTTGGCGCATGTGAACGGATACAGTGGCTTCGGAAAAGGTGGTAACCGGGGCTTTGTCTCTACGCCTCTACGCACGTTCGAGACTGGGCGCCGTGAGAGGCATTCGCGCGCACGAGTGCTCCCCTTGGGTGGGCCGCGCGAATCGCTCTGCGGGCTGAGCTGCGGGGTGTGCTCCAATGCGCTCTGAATCTTTGACCATCCGGCCAGGTTCGGGAATCGGTGACAAATCCAACGAGGCCGCTGCCGGGGAGCTGGAGCCTAGTCTACAAGACTGCGGACGGCGGAGGAATGGCGTTGGCCGGCGTCGCGAAGCGGGGGCGACAAGATGCGCGTTACGGAGACGTTCTGCAGATATGCTTGGCAAGTTTGCTCACCGATCGTTGCTCGGGCGGGTGCTTGCCAACGAGATTGGCAAGCAGCTGTTGAGATAGGAGCGATGTGTCGTTGGATTGCGATTTCGATCGTCGGATCGAGCCATCAGCGTCGTTGGGGGTCGAGCTCGGCCCAGCTCTTGACCTCCTAACCGTTTAGTCCCCCCATCCAGCTGGCCTGATCACGATGGGTTTCGTTCCTCTACCCATCCTACAACCTATTGAAATTCCGTAGGATGGGTAGAGCGCAGCGAAACCCATCAGCCTCGGAGCGCGGGAGGGGACTGACCGGTTGCTTGACCTCCATGATTTCGTCACCGGCTGCGAGCACTGCAGGGCCGTGCATTTCCGCGCAGCCCAACATCTCCCCTGCGACGACCGAGGT
>CAYYHR010000598.1:0-1777 GCA_964471705.1 uncultured Chromatiaceae bacterium | reverse complement strand
CGCCGCAGCACCGGCGAGTCGATGTAGTCGAGCAGGTACAGGGTGCGGATGATGCTGTCGAATTCCCAAAGCGCTCGCTTCGTGCGGTTTTTCCGTCGATAGGCGCTCAGTTTCCCGACGATCACGCTCTGGGTCGTGCTTTTCAGCGCCAGCGAGAGCAAGATCCGCTCGATGTTGTCCTCTTCCGAGAGGATCAGCCCTTCGCGGACGCGGCGATTTGGTTTGATGGGCCAGTCCTTGTCGTAGTGCGTCGGATGGCGGAACCCGACCAGTCCGTTCTTCACCTGGCGTTTGACATTGCGGTAGCGCGGCGCGAAACGGTAGCCGAATGGGTGCAGCAGCGCGAAGTTGACGTGGTTGGTACCGTGGGTGTCGGTGGAGTGAGTCGCCGGCAGGATGTCGGTGGCATTGTTGAACAAGATGTCAAAAACGAAGTGGCTCTCGTGCTCGTTGGCGCCGATGATCCGAGCGTTCAGAGGGACGTGGTTGGCCACCAGCGTGTAGCTGACCACACCCTTGCTCAGGCCGAAGTACTTCGAGGAATGGCGGGCGTTGATGGTCGGAATCGCAGCCTCGAACTTCTGACCGTCGCTGCTCGAGTGCACCACCTCATCGATGTCGAAGTGGCGGAAGATGGGCAGCCGTGCAGTCGCGTTGGCGAAGCGGTCGTTCGCCTCCTTGAGGGTTTCCAGCCTGATGAAATTGGCCGCGGCGGTCGAGAGTTCTTGGTAGCTCAGATTGCAGATGTCGGCCATGCGACCCAGGCCGATGTTGGTGGCGTAAGCCATCAGGCAGGCGATGATGGCCGGCTTCGACGGGGTTGACTTTCGGTAACGCCCGAGCACGTGCTCGAAGGCTTCCATGAAACCCATGCGCCGGTCGACGAACAACAGCAGCGTGTCGATGTCGAGACGCTCGACCATGTCGAAGAAGGGCTCGCCCGGCACCGGTTCTTCGGCGCGAACTGCCCGTTCCCAAACGGTTTTCCCGTCCTGCACACGCACGAACCGATTCTCGCCGGCGAGGATGCGGCGGTTGACCGACTCGAAGCGCTCTTCAACCAGATCCCGCAGCTCCGCGAGCTGCTCGCGCAGCGGGCGAGCGGCATTCTCCAGGCCGTGTCGGGGGAACAGCTCGGCACGCCGATCGAAGGTCTCGTCATCGACCAGATCGTCATCGAAGCTGCGGAATCGTGCGCTGTCGTGGCAGTGCAGGTCCCCGGCCTCGAGTCCATCGCGCAGCTGTCGATAGACCATGAATTCGTAGCGGTCACGGACAATAGCACCGGAGGGTTCGAGCAGGTAGCGCTTCAAGCGTGTCGGGACCAAGGTAGTTGACACCTGAAGCACCGGCAACGGCTCTCCAAGTTCGAAGGCCTCGACCATGATCGCCAACGTTTCGAGCAGCCCGGCGTAGGCCGAGGTTCCCTGTAATGACAGAAAACGCAGCAGTGGCCGCAGGTTGCGTTTGACCTTGCCCATGATGGCATCGACCTCGCGCCACTCGAACGCGCCCTCGTCGATGGAGCCCTCGCCGGCCAGGTGGCCACACAGCTGCCGCAACCGCTCCGGCGGCAGCAAGCTGTGGGCCTGCTCGCGCACCTCGGCAAAACGCGTCTCCCCGTCGATATCCGGATCCACGAACAGCGCCAGCACCTTCGCGCCCTGTTCGATATCCTCGCTGGTCTGGATCTTGAACCGGTAGACGGCATCCTTGGTGGCCGCATCGACCTCCTCGACGTAGCGCCGCACCAGGGAACAGAAGGCGCCGAGCAGGT
>CAYYHR010000597.1:0-1778 GCA_964471705.1 uncultured Chromatiaceae bacterium | reverse complement strand
AGCCTCACAGTGTCTTCAGGTATTCCAGGAGATCCCAGAGCTTGTCGGGCTCGGCATCCCAATCGATGCCTCCGTTGTAGACGGGTCCGGTGTGTCCGGTGCTCGAGTAGCCGTCGAGCCTCGTATCGTAGAGTGTGGAGAGCCCGGGATTGGTTGGATGGTCCCAGGTGTAGCCGACGAGATCCTGGTCGTAAGTGAAGTTGCCCCGGTAGAAGGTGGCCGGACGGTGACCGGTCAACAGGTGATAGAGCGTCGGTACGGAGCCGTTGTGGAGATAGGGCGCGGTCGCCCAGACGCCGGCGAGAGGAATGGATGCGTATCGCATCGTCGCCTTCAGGATGTCACCGTCGGGGTAAGGCTCGCCGTCCGGCTGGAAGCACTCAGAATACGTGCAGGCTTCGCGCGCGCTTTTGATGGTGCCGGAAACGATGCCAGGCGTAAGCACATTCGCCCGGTTGGGGTCGGTACCGACGTCCGCCGGCAACTCCAGTACGTTGTTGCCGGGCTCGTGGCAGCTCGCGCACGCCTGGCGATAGATCCACTCGCCGCGCTCGGCCGCGGACTGATCCACGTCGAATGGGTAGGGGTATGCGGGAAGCTCCTCGGTAAACGGCCCGGCGAGGACCACGTTGTCCATATTGACGGCAGCGGGGTTCGAGCCCGAGACTGACAGGGACGCCAGGACCTCACGGTAGATCAAGTTCGTCACGCTGTCGTCCCACTGGAAGCGGGTGCGCCCGGACATCTGCCAGACGGCGGGGATGTCCGCCGGTGACGGCGCCGGGGGCAACAGCGTCTCGGGATGGCAAGGCGAATCGCCGTTGAGATCGCAGAACCCGGCGGCGGCGAAGCCGAACACGTCCAGCGACCCGGGCATGCCCGTCGGCTGCGATGGGTTTGGTACGTCGTAGGTGTAGGCGAGCAGGGTCTCGGCGATCCGCTGGGTGCTCTGGTTCGAGGCGACCTTCACCTCTTCGAGGAAGTATTCGGCTCCACCCGGGGCCTTGAACAAGGCGCGCTCAAACTCCTCCTGCTCGAGGAGCTCCGGATCCTGGTAGACCCACCCCGGCGGCTTCTTTGCAAGGGCTTTCCGGAACCTCTTGGCGGTGTACTTCGGATCGTTCACGGTCTCGTTGAGCTTGCTGCTAAAGGCTCCGATCGGGGTCGGGCTACCGATCATGCGGATCAGATTGCCGTCCGGACCGACGACGCCCCCGGAGTGGCAGCCCATGCAGGTGAAGGTCGCGTAGTTCACCTGGAGGCTTTTGCCGATAACCGGAATCTCGAATGGGCTCGAGAGGGCAAAGCCCTCGCCGATCGGGAATACGCTGCCGGGATCAAACGGGTCTGGGCCGAGTCCAACGACGGCAAGCTTGTCCTTCGGTGGCCCCCAGATCTTCGGAAAAATCTCGGGCAAGAGCCGGAAGACAATCACCGACATGCCGACGAAGTCGAGCGGGCCCTGCTTGATTGCGAGCGGCGCCAGCCGGAACGAGTCGTAGGCATCCTGGTTTTGTTTCAGGTATTCATTGATGGCCGCTAAGCGACGAGTGCGCTCGTTACGCCACCAATGATGGGGGCGCTTGTTGCGCCACCTATGACGGATGCGCTTGTTGTGCCACCTATGACGGGTGCGTTTGTTGAGACGCCAATTCTGGGGTTCAGCGCCGTGGGTGCTGCTGCTCTGCGCGGCGAAAGCCTTCGCAGCCGGCAGCGGTACGGGCAGGGACACGAGAGCGGCGCAGACAATGATCAGCAATGCACGTTGGCGAGTCATA
>CAYYHR010000596.1:0-1782 GCA_964471705.1 uncultured Chromatiaceae bacterium | reverse complement strand
AACTGGGGGCGGATCTGCTCGTTGAGGATCCGCGCCAGCGGGGTGTTGAAGCAGCAATAGGCCTTACGCCGCTCGATTCAGGCGGTGAGCACCTTGGTCTTGCAGTAGGAGCCCACGTAGTGGCAGGACTTGAGCTCGCGCTTGGCGCCGAGCTCGAACTCGTCCTCCTCGCAGGTCCAGATCAGCTGGATCAGGATCACCGCCACCGTGTAGATCATGTAGGCCATCATGACCCAGGCGAGCGCGGTGCCGATCAGGCCGCCGAGCTGGATGGTGCCCGACTGCAGGCTGCCGCCGACGAAGGCCGCGCCGCCGTCGACGGTGAAGAGCGCGTTGGCCGCCGCCTCGCCGAAGACATCGGCCACCCACTCGGCGGTCTGCTTCATGAGGGCCTGCTTGAAGGCATCCAGCGAGAGCTGCGCCGCGGCATCGCTCGCCTCCGCGGCGGTCTTGCCCATCAGGTTGTTGGCCACCGAGGTGAAGGACTTGGTGACCTCGCTCCAGGCCGAGACGACCGGATTGCGCAGGGTCTCCCAGGAGCCGCGCAGCACATTGCCCGCATCCAGCCCCATCAGGGCGTTGTCGATCTTGCCCACGGCGAGCACCAAGGAGAGATAGTCCGCCAGGGAGATCCCGTCGGGCGTGGTGCAGCAGTTGACGATGCCCCCCACCGCCTTCTTGCACTCCATGGCATCGCCGGAGAAGACGACACAGCTTCCAGTGCTGCAGTCCATGTCCGAGGCGGCCATCTGCGCCGCCTCCAGGGCCGCGGCGGCCTCGGCGAAGTCGCCCGACTGCTCCTCGGCCGCATCCAGGCAGTCCTCGCCCATGCAGCGTACGGGACCTGCGCAGTCCATGCTGGACGTGCCCTCCAGCACCGGGATGCCGTGCAGGGTCCCGCAGTCCCAGGTCTCCTCGAAGACGTAGCAGAGTCCGCTCTCGCCCTGGGCGTACTTGACGCAGTCGCTGGAGATGAATCCACACTGGGGATCTTCCTCCAACGCCGGGCAGTCCGTCTCCACGCCCCCCTCGTTGTAGGGGCAGTGCAGCTCCCCCTGGGGATCGGTCCAGCAGTCCATCTGGCCCTGGTAGAAGCCGGAGCAGTCGCCGCTCACCGTGATGAGCTCGCACAGGTTGGAGATTCCCGCCACCGGCGAAGGCAGGAGGTCATCCTCGCAGATGCTCCCGCCGGTGAAGGGGATACAGCCGTCGGTCAGCTCCGGTATTTGGGCGCACTGGATCGCCCCCTCGCAGGCCCCGTCGCCGATGGCGTGGACCAGATCCAGGCAGGCGGGATCGTCCTCCCAGGTGTCGGCGACCAGCACCTGGGATGGATCGAAGCGGATGCGGATCTGCACCGTGCCGCCGCCGAGGTCCCCGCCCTGGATCAGGGCGAGCAGGACGCGCTTCTCGCCGGCCGTCTGGAAGTAGGCGCTCACATCCTTGCCGAGCCAGACCGTCGGCGCGGCGTGATTCTCACACTCTCCCGCGGTGTGCGAGTAATAATTGGTCCCGTCGATCAAGAGGCCGGCGATGTAATCCTCGTACCAGAGCTCCTCGAGGACAGCGCTTTCGATCGCCTCGGGCTTCAAGACCCGCATCGTTCCCGTGAGCTCCTGGTAGCAAGGTCCGGTGGGGAAGGACCGGCCCACGGTCCAGAGCACGCAGCCATCGCCGCAGGCCTCGAAGGTACCACCGGAGCCCAGCTCGAAGATCTCCTCGATTCGATACTCGTGGCGGATCTCGCAGGCACCGGAGTAGTCCATGACGCGCTCGCAGGTA
>CAYYHR010000595.1:0-1795 GCA_964471705.1 uncultured Chromatiaceae bacterium | reverse complement strand
GTCGGTCCGAGAAAACGGTCGTTTGTCCGGACTGATCTTTCTTCCGTCACAATCTAGGCCGAATATCGCGATGTTTGCAGATCGTTACAAATAGGTGCAGACAACATGCCTTGCGTATCGCTCAGGTCATCGATATTGCAGGGCAGAGCGTACGGCTATAATCGCCGCAGCACTCTGATTTCCACACCGCCGTCTTGAAATGCAACTTGCTCCTCAACCCACACTCTACGATCTGCTGCAGTCCCTGCCCGATGGGTTGACCGGCGAGATCCTAGACGGTCAGCTGCATACGATGCCACGTCCGAGCGCTCCCCACGGACGCGCTTCGGCAATGCTCAGCGACGGTATTTTTGGGCCCTACGACCTGGGGCGAGGCGGCCCCGGCGGATGGTGGATCTTCGTCGAGCCAGAGGTCCACTTCGTCCGCGATCGCGAGGTCGCCGTCCCTGATCTGGCCGGGTGGAAACGCCAACGCATGCCAAATCCCCCGGAGGACCAACGCTTCGAGGTGGTTCCCAACTGGGTCTGCGAGATCCTTTCGCCCTCCACGGAGAGCAAAGACCGCCGCATCAAAATGCCCCTGTACGCGCACTATGGAGTGCCGTTCGCCTGGCTGGTCGATCCGATTGCGCACACGTTGGATGCGTACGCGCTAGAGGCCGGCGACTGGCGGGAGATTGGTCGTTTCTCCGGTGCCGACCAGGTGCGGGTCAAGCCTTTCGAGGCGGTTACCCTCGACCTCGCTGGGCTCTGGCTTCCAGACAATACCTGATCGGAACACGAGCCCCGGTGACCTGATTTCGCAATTGTGCCGGCGAATGCCGCGTTACTCAGCTCGTTGTGGGAAAGCGGCGCGCAGAAGCGCGCCGCTCATTTCAGCTGTCAGCGCAGCTGCCTTCCCTCCGAGAAAACAACTGCCGTGATCTGGGATGCAGCATCCGTGAAATCCCGCCACCACCACGGCGGCGTATTCAGCAGGTCGTGTCGGTCGCGCCTGCCGTCATTGTCGGACACGTGGATCTCGAGGCAAGCGGGTGATTGCAGAAGGTCCTTGAGTAGACCATGGTCCTTTTTCCCTTCTCGCTTGGCGAAGATCTGCACGTGGCTGAGGTCCAACGCATACTTCAGACCGCCGTCCAGGAGCCATCGCAGCTCCGCCCAGGTCGAGAGCAGATCCCGACTGTCGCACATCCCCTCGACACCAACTCCAAGGCCCATCCAGTGCTCGAGCCTCGCAAGATCTCCCGCTAAGTGTAACGGCTCGCATTATTTGCGAATGGACTCCCCGAAATGCGAATGGGCTCGCGAACATCGGCCCGGACTCACATTTTCTGAGAATAGGGGGAAGTGTTTTCGTGTCAGGGGTCACGCCGGTTGGTCACGCAGCTTTGCTGGATAAAGTACCAGGGTTCCGAGACCGCCAAAAAAGCCGCTTGCGACCCCTATGTAAAGTTGCCAGCTATGTAAAGTTTGCCTGCTGGCTCCTACGGTGCCAGGCGTCGGAGCCAGCGGCTGCTTTACATAGTTACAGGGCTTCAAGAAATGCGCGCAGCGTGTCCGGCGGGCGATAGCGGGGGCTCGTTGGGTGCGGTTCCTCGAGTCGCGCGAGCGCCTGTTCCTTCATTGTCAGGTCTGCTTCCACGTATCGATGTGTGGTCGTGGCGCTCTCGTGGCCCAGCCAAAGTGCAATGACGCTGAAAGCGACGCCGGATTGCAGCATATGCATGGCCGTTGAGTGGCGATAATGCCGAACTCGGCATTAGCGCCATAATCCCGAGTCCCCAATAATGCCGAG
>CAYYHR010000594.1:0-1801 GCA_964471705.1 uncultured Chromatiaceae bacterium | reverse complement strand
ATTTCGACGGGGTGGGACATGCGGCCTCCGGTCACTGCGGATGGCCGCTATGGTCCTGTGTTTTTCGGGAGGGGAGAAAGCGTGAAAGGTGCCCGAAAACAGGCACCTTTCGCACGTTGGTGGTCAGTCAAAGTCCAGAAAGCGATCCTATCGCGTCAGATCTCCGTACGTTCGGAGATCTCAACTGCGGCATCAACTTCCACTCCTAACTACCTTACGGCCGATTCAATCTTTGCATGACCGAGCAATAGCTTAACAGCCCGCAGGTTCTTCGTGCGCCGGTAGATCAGCGTCGCCTTCGTGCGGCGCAAGAAATGGGTACCGTTGTCGCGGGGATCCAGCCCGATGAAGGAGGCGCAGCCGCGCACGATCCGCGCGCGCTGCCGCGCGGAGAAGTGGCGCGAGCTGCGGACCCGGCTGGTGAAAAGGTAATCCGCGGCGCACAGCTTCCGCTCGGCGATCCACGCCTGCACCGCGTCGCGGGTCTGCTCGGTCACCGCGAAGCGCACCGGCTGTCCGCGGGAGAAAGCGAGCTGACCAGCTATGGCGGTCGTGCGCTGCTGGACGAGCGAGCGATCCAGGTCCTGCAGTTCGACTGCACGCCATGTTCGGCGATTTCACGCAAGGCCGAAAGCTCGCGACCTTGTGCGAGCTCAACCACGTCGACGTTGCGCCGCACCACGATTGCTTTATTCATGCCCAGTTCGTCGCCTCGTCGCCGGCGGGCCGAATCGTGGAATCCTTTCCCGACCCCGAGCGTGATCCGCTACAGGCGGAGTTGTTTGAGAACCCCCGACAATAGCCAACGGTTGGCTCAAGTTGAACAATGCGCCGGGACTGGGGCTGACGCTCTCACCGGCAGGTGCGGAGAAATTTGGGCAACGCGTGTATTCGACGAGGTGGCGGAATCCCACGGGGGTGTCATCCACCTGAGACCCGTGCGAAGATCATCCGCACCGATGGCCTACGGGCCACGATCACGCACTTGCGGAGAAAGCGGCGATGGCCATAACCGGCGAATGTTTCTGCGGCCAAGTCACTTATCGAATCAACGGAAAGCTCCGAGATGTTCGATCCTGTCATTGCTCGCGTTGTCGGAAAGCCTTCAGCGCCCATGCGTCGGCCTATGCGGAGGTCTCCCCAAGCACGTTCGAATGGGTATCCGGCGAAGACTTGCTGATGACATACGAGAGCGGTCATGGGTACGGCCTGCAATTCTGCAGCCGATGTGGCTCGACCCTATGCGGGACCTACAACGGGGATGTTCATGGAGTCACCTTGGGATACGTTAACGGTGATCCGGAGGTCGAGATAGGGATGCACATCTTTGTCGGCTCCAAAGCGTCATGGGAGCGGATGCCTGTAAGCGTGCCTCAATATGACGAAGGGCCACCGGGATAGGCCGAACAAGTCGACTCGGGCATGTTGCGACCCTTTGCCGCGGGGTCCTGGAACGTCCGAGTTGCCCAACTGCGGACACTGGCACTGACGTATGTGGGCGCAACGTTTCGGCAAAAAGAAGCTCTTGACTCCGCGCCGGAATCCGGCAGGTGTGCCTCCCAAAGCGGACCATTCGCACCGGGTCTGGATCGGTACCGCTACCCGGAGTCCGGGCTGCTCTGATTCGGGGAGATTGCTTTCCGATAATCAAACCGATGCTACGACGCACAACCTGCCCCCACGCTCATGGCGTCGTACTACCTAGGTTTTCCAATGCGAACGAGCAAGATGTTTCGCAGAACAATAATCCTAAAAAGAGCAGTTGCAGCTTGCCAGAAGCAGGGCAACTTGCTGAACTCAT
>CAYYHR010000593.1:0-1812 GCA_964471705.1 uncultured Chromatiaceae bacterium | reverse complement strand
CCAACATAACCCACGAGCGTTGAGGACGGGCAGGTCAAAACATGATGTCTAAGGCGGCATCCTGTGAATTCGCATGACCAGGCGGCTTGCCCGGAGCCTGCGGATGATCTGTGCCAAGTGCCGGCGCCCGCTGACCATGAGAAGGAAGTCCAGAGAGCTGCACAATCCGTCTTTTTCGCGGGATTGGACGTTCTCGATATTGGAGCCCATCTCCGCGATGGCGGAAGCGACTGTAGCCAGTGCACCGCGGCGGTTGCTCAGCTCGACCCGGATCTCGGTGGAAAAATCCGTGCCCGGTGCGCTCGCCCACTCTACGTCCAACCACTTGTCTTTCTGGCGCACGAAATCGCCGAGATTGCGGCACCCTTGGCGGTGAACCACGATCCCCTTTCCGGGGCTGAACAGCCCTACGATATCGTCTCCTGGGATGGGTCTGCAGCAACGTGGGAAGTTGACCACCATTCCTTCGGTTCCCTTGATGGGGAAGGGATGGGTATTCATGGCTTCCTCTCCCACCGGCTCCCTCTTCGCGATCTCGCCATCCACTCCCGCGAGACGCCGTGCCACCAGTGCCGGCATCCGGTTGCCGAGTCCGATGTCGGCGAGCACCTGCTCGGGTGAGTCCAGGCCGGAAGCGTCCAGGTATCCTCGAAGGCGGTCCGCCGACAAGCCTTCCCAGCGGACGCCGAACCCGCCCAGCTCTACGTCGAGCAGGCGCCGGCCCAGCTCCTCGGCCTCCTTCCACTGCAGGTTCTTGAGGTAGGAGCGCACGTTGGCGCGCGCCTTTCCCGACACCACGAATTTGAGCCAAGCCGGGTTCGGCACGGCGC
Organism: uncultured Chromatiaceae bacterium; assembly: GCA_964471705.1. Classification (GTDB taxonomy): domain Bacteria; phylum Pseudomonadota; class Gammaproteobacteria; order Chromatiales; family Chromatiaceae; genus Thiosymbion. The sequence goes on along the minus strand of CAYYHR010000593.1, from coordinate 982 downwards.
CCGGGGCATTGATGATCTCCACCGTCTGACCGCTGTGCAGTACCGTGCGTAAGGGCGCGAGGCGTCGGTCGATACGTGCCGCTACGCAGCTGTTGCCCACATCCGAGTGGATGGCGTAGGCAAAATCCACCACGGTGGCCCCCTTCGGCAGGACCAGGATGCGTCCGCGGGGCGTGAAGACATACACCTCATCCGGAAACAGGTCGACCTTGACGTGCTCGAGGAATTCCATCGAATCCCCGTAGCCACGCTGTATGTCCAGCAGGTTTTGCAGCCAATCCGCCGCCAGGGCTTGGAAATCGCCGCCATCTCCGGACTTGTACATCCAATGGGCGGCGATGCCGCTCTCGGAGCTCCTCTGCATGTCCTCGGTGCGGATCTGCACTTCGATCGGCAGCCCCTGAGGGCCGACCAGCACCGTGTGCAGCGACTGGTAGCCATTGGACTTGGCGATCGCGATATAGTCCTTGAATCGGCCGGGAATCGGCTTGTACAGGTTATGCACCAAGCCCATGACGCGGTAACAGGTATCCACTCGGTCGACGATCACGCGAAAGGCGAAGACGTCCACCACATCCGCGAAGGAGCGCTTCTTCTCGCGCATCTTGCGATAGATGCTGTACAGATGCTTGCGACGGCTGATCACCAGCCCTGAAATTTCTTCCTGCTCCAGACGGCTGCGCAGTGCAGTCTCCACGTTCTGCATCAGCTCGGCGCGTGCTCGGCGCGCTCGGTTCATGGCCCGTTCCAGGACCCGATGGCGCCAGGGCCAGTAGTGAGCGAAACCCAGATCCTCGAGCTCGATGCGCATGCCGTAGAGCCCCAGGCGGTTGGCGATCGGGGCGTAGATTTCCAGGGTCTCCCGCGAAACGCGGCGACACTTCGGGGGCGTCATCACCCCCAGGGTGCGCATGTTGTGCAGACGGTCGGCGAGCTTGATCAGGATGACGCGGATGTCCTTGGTCATGGCCAGCATCATCTT
>CAYYHR010000592.1:0-1817 GCA_964471705.1 uncultured Chromatiaceae bacterium | reverse complement strand
TAGGGGCGCACGCCGATCAGCACGTCCTTGACGCGCTGGATCATGCCGTTGACCGTCGCCTCCGTGACCGAGGGCTCGCGGCAGCCGTTCTCGCTGCGATCGATCGGTCCCCCGGCCGGCCCGCACTGATACATCCGCAAGCGGTGCGGCCAGGAGTTGTTCCACTGGGCGGCATCCTCCCGGTCGCGGGTGCCGTTCAAGAGATCGCTGGCCTTCAGGAGATTCCCCGGCAGATAGGTGATCCGGTAGTTGTCTCCCTGTCCGTCCGGTGCGGCCTCCGGGGAGCCCACGATGACGCTCCCGGTGAGGCTCATCATGGCCTCCAGCAGGGTGTCCTCGCCGTCGGCGAACCAGCCCGCGGCGCCCTTGCGCTTGAGGGCCTGCCACACCAGGTTGCCCTCGATCTCGGTCTTCTCCTCGGCCGGGACATTGTCCCGGACCTGGGCGATGGGATCGGAGCCGCTCGCCGAGGAGCGGGTCTCGAAGACATCGCCCAACCCCTTGACCATCCCCAGCAGCGAGGTGTTGTCCTTGTGCTTCATGTCGAAGGCGTCGGCCACGTCGTTGACCAGCCCCTTGGCGAGCTGGCAGGAGTTGGCGAAGCCCTGGTTGAGCGCCTGGATCTTCTTCTGCAGGGTCTCCATGGTCTCCAGGCACTCCTTGCACATGGCCCCCAGGGCGACCTCGAAGGCATAACCTGCGGCATTGGCGGCGATGGCGCGCAGCAGGTTCTGGAACTGCTCGGCGGAGATGAAGGAGAAGGAGCCGGCGAACAGATCGATGCCGCCGCAGCCGGCGTCGAACGAGGGCGGCACGAAGTGCCACAGGGACTCGTTCATGATGCGGTTGCGGGCGTTGATCGAGCCCCCCGTGAGCACGCCGCGGCGCTGGCCCAGATGCGCGGTGGGCTCGGTGTAGTTGAGCATGGTGTCGAACATCTCGGTCATCTGGTTGCCGATTCCCGTGCCCGGGGGATCGGCCGCCTGCGTGGCTGGAATCAGGGCAATCACCAGCAGGAAGGCAACAAGGGTCTTGGCGGCAAAGGACACGGGATACCTCCTCATTCCGTCAGGTGACCCGATTTCGCTCGACTAAGCGCCCGAAGCGCACTCAACAGCGCCTCGGAATCGTCCGGGAGCTTCGCCGACAGCTGGCCCGGGTCCAGCATCAGGTCGGCGGTGACGGGCCGGGTGCGGGTGTACTCCCCTTCGCTGATCCAGCCGGCCTGCACAGCCGCCAAGACCACCCGCTCCTGTAGCTGAGCGAGGGACAGGAGCCCCTGGGACAGGGGCACCATGTTGTCCGGAGGACGGGCGAGGAACAACGCCGGGGTGGAGACCACGCCGAGAGCGCCTGCCTGCCCGCTGTCCTGCCGGAAGTCGGGAAACGCACCGCCCGGCAAGGGCGCCCCGTCGACGGAGACGGGCAGGACCGAGAAGCCGTAGCGAGCCACCAGGAGCTTGAGCAAGGGAGCCTGGGCCTCGCAGTAGGGGCAGTCGGAGCGGAAGAAAAAGAGCACGCCGGCCGTCTTGGCGATGCGCTCCAAGACTGCATCCCGGTTGTCGCCCGCCTGCCGGTTGGTCAGGTTCGCCGCGAAGGTGGCGGTGGGCCGCTGGGTGATCTCGTCGAGGAAGGGATCGAGCTGCACGGTGCGCTGGGTAGCGGCGGCGAAACGGCTGGATTTGTCCAGGGCCACACGCTGCAGGTAGAGATACAGGGCTAGGTTTTCGGGCGTCGGGTCGTCGATGGCGGCGTCACGGTGCTCGCCCATGTGCTCGCGCAGCCACTGCGCCGAGAGGGGTTTCGGTCCAGCGGGT
>CAYYHR010000591.1:0-1827 GCA_964471705.1 uncultured Chromatiaceae bacterium | reverse complement strand
CTAGCGATCATGATTCCCTGCTCGCCGAGTAACTCGGGTGGTCGGATTTGTGGGGATACCTCAGGGACGAGGCGGGATACGACGAGGGCGACCTCGGCTACGATTTCGGCGAAGCGGACGCCGGGGGATGGGGCACCCTCGACGACTTGGACAGACTGACTCTGTCCTTGTCCGATTTCGCCAATGATGATGATCGGCTCGCAGACGAAGACATGGCCCCCCATGGGACCGATCGGCTGTAATGACGACTGACGTCTGCTGATCGCGAGCACGAGACGGCCAACGAAGCGGAGGCGGGGGGCGTCCCCATCTGCCCCTGGTTTGGGCCTATAATTCCCGGGTCCCGGCGTATCGACTCCCACAGCGAAATCAGGGGCAGAGGCGTCGGGTTTGCCGGGTGCTCGTCGTGAGCAGGAAATCGGCGGTATCGGCAAAGCCGCCTTCCTGCAACGCGGAGATATGGCTCAGCAGTACCACGGAGGCTAAGACACCTTGGACAACTACGTCGAAATCTCCTATTGCACCCAGTGCCGCTGGCTGTTGCGGGCGACCTGGATGGCGCAGGAGTTGCTCACCACCTTCGACCAGGAGATTGCCGAGCTTAGACTGAGGCCGGGTACCGGCGGGATCTTCGAGGTCCGCGCCAACGGTGAATTGGTCTGGTCTCGGAAAGAGATGGGGGGCTTTCCGGACATCAAGGAGCTGAAGCAACTGGTCCGTGACCGAATCGCTCCCGAACGTGATCTCGGCCATTCCGATCGAAAGACACCGGAGGCCGGCTCATGAGGGGCTCCCTATTCGTTGTCGCTTTTTTCTCCCTGCTCTGCAACACGGCGGCCGGGGCAGAGGGGGGTACGGACCCTTGGTCACAGGCCGGCGAACAGGTGCGAGATGCGGCCGGCGCGGTGGGCGAGGCGACCGCCGAGAGCGCACAGCGAGGATGGGAGGCGACGAAGGACTATTCCGAATCCGCCTGGAAGCAGCTCAAGAAGGATTCCGGCCGGGCATGGGAAAAGACGAAGGATTTCTCGGAGCGCAGCTGGGACAAGGCTCGGGAGACGTATCGTAATTACACACAGCAATCCCCTGCACCGGTGGAAGCACCCTTGGATCCCCAATCGCATGACCTGAATCCCCCGGCTAAATCCGAAGACATGGGTAACCTGTCCGTCGGCAGGTTGCAGGGCACTTCGTGGACGCTGCGTGAACAGATCGACATGGACGGCAAGAAGCGTGTCCCGCAGGGCGCCATCGGCGTCAGCTTCGAGGACGGGCGCATCAGCGGATCAGCCGGTTGCAATCGCTATTTCGCAAAGGTCGAAGACCGAGGCCGAGGGGTTATCAGCATCGGACCGGTCGGTGTCACCCGCATGGCTTGCCCCCAGCCCCTGATGGATCAGGAGCAATCCTTCCTGGACACCCTGGGGCGGGTGGACCGATTTGGCTTCCAGCTCAGGGACCTGGTGCTGAGCGGTCCCGCCGGGGCGCTGGTGTTCTCACCGCAAACAGGGGGAGCAGAACCCGACCGGTCTCCGCCTCGGCCTGCCAGTCAAAGCCCCGGCGGACAGGGTGCGAGTGAAATGCCGCCTCGTCCCTGATTGTGTACTTCTCTTGGCATCCCATATCATGGTCGGCAGCCTTGTTGTCCCCGCTCGTCTTGCCGCCACGCGAGTATTCGCCGATTTTCACTGTCGCCTTACAGTCCATTCTCACGCGCAGAGCGCTCGGCTCTTCGCCGCGCGAATCTTTGGCGTCGATGTTGGCGAAGATGGCGTCGGTTTCCGGGATTTTTTTTGGGGTTTCGCCTTCAGTACCGGGCGTAGCCGG
>CAYYHR010000590.1:0-1848 GCA_964471705.1 uncultured Chromatiaceae bacterium | reverse complement strand
CACGCCTCGCCGGCAAACGCCAGGGCGGCGGGTTTCTGCGGGACACGATCACACGACTCATGGGGCTCATCGTCCTCTCCATGCCTATCCGGTTAGCTCCCAAAGTATCGGTCCTGGCGGATGGCGGCGATTGACAGCGCGTTGGGGATCGCCGTGCGACGCGGCAAACCCAATCAGCACGGGGAGTTGCGAGGCGGCGTGGGTGCGGCCAGGGATGTGGCACGTGCGACGCGACCTTGGATCCACCATCTTGGGAGTTAACCGGATAGGCATGGTCCTCTCCATGGGGGTCCAGTTCGCGCTGAGCGGGATTCATGCATTCGCACCCTGACGCGGTGCCGATCTATTCCACCAACGTCCGGCCAAGATCGTAGGGCGGCAACCCCTTGCCGCCATCTGCCCCAATACCCCTGCCCCAATAACCCAGTTACGTGTCGGTATAGGGATGCCGACCTACTGCCGGCCCGATTCCGGGAAGCTGATCCATCGCCCTCTCCTATTCGGGCGGTCCATGCTCGCCGTCAGGATCGTCAGGCCACCTCCGCGGCTGTGATCGCTCCAGAAGGCACCTCGATTGCCCGCCCGGCACCCGCCTGCTCCGGGATCATCAGATAGCTGGCGACGAAGAAGCACAAGGCACCCAGCAGTGTGAAAAAGTCAGCGCCCCAAGACCACGCGAGATTCTCGCTACCCGGCACGACGTAGGCGAACAAGGCGGCCGCCATGAAGGCGATGCAGCCCAGCAGATTGATCATCACGATCCACCAGCTCAGCTGACGTGGCTGATAGGACCAGAAGCGGTGGGAGACCTCGACCACGGCCAGGTAGCCGGAGACGAGGAAGCAGATACTGCCGATGACGTCAGGCATCCAGATCAGGATCTCCTCGCGCAGCCAGATGAGCTGCGACAACATGGCATCGCCGGTATTGAGGTTGAACAGCAGGGTACCGATGAGCTGACTGAAGAATCGGAACGGAGTCATCGTTGGTGCGTCAGGGTTCACCCGTGGCATCTTGCGCACCAAATTTTGCGGCGTGAGCGCCGGACTTCGGCTCTCGCGTACACCAAGGTGGGCTCAGGGTCTACTGGTGAGCTTCGGACTCAGCTCCAGAGGCTGTTGAGTTCGAGCTTCAGCGCATCGAAGGGTGCAACCGCGATGGCATCGTTCCCGGAGGCCTCCGCGAGCAGCCTCCAATCACCGTCTTCCAGGCCGTAGGCTTCGAGACTCCGGCGCATCGGATCGATCAGCCAGGCATACACGACACCGTAGCTCGCGTAGATCGGCATCTTGATCTCTCGATCCTTGCTGGCAGTTGAGGGGGAGAGGACCTCGCAGACCCAGTCAGGGACGACCTCGAAGCGGTGGCCTTGAGGAATGCGCGGCATCCGCTCCCTGCGCCAGCCAGCAAGATCGGGTACAACGACCTCTCGATCGGTGACGAAGTGGATCTCTGGCTCAACCAGAATCCACCAGCCGCCGGGGCCGCCGCGACCTTTTCCGAACGGTCCGCCGATCTCGATCTGGAGGTTCGACTCGGTAAGCGCATGCGGACCCGCCGGTCGCGGTTGGGAATGAATCTGGCCGTTGAGGATTTCGCCGGTCAACCCCTCGGGCAGGGCTTCGAGCTGTTCGTAGAGCGTTGGCTTGTAGGCATGTTGCATGGCTGTAGCCTGTTCGACAGGGTTGGAAAGGGTGAAAACGTGCAGAAAGTGTCGATTTGAATTGAAACCGCGAACATTCAATCGCCGGTTGCGGTCCGAGGGGACGACCTTCGTCGCGCTCCTCGCAGGCGCCCGCTACGAAATCGCCCGCCAATTGTTGCGCGACACCCGGATGCGGCTGACCG
>CAYYHR010000589.1:0-1854 GCA_964471705.1 uncultured Chromatiaceae bacterium | reverse complement strand
CAAATGGCCGATGCGCCGCAAAGAGGATACCGAGCAGCCGACCTGGGACTTCACCGTCGGCGTACGCGCCGGTCGAGTGAGCTTGCCCAAGGGGGCGTTGGTCGGGCAGAAGATGGAGCTGTTTTTCGCCGAGTTGGTCAAGGACGGGGAGCTCGTGGAGCACTTCGACGAGCTCCCGATTCCTTTCCGGGCAGTGGCGACCGATTTGGAGAATGGGGAAATGAAGGTGTTCTCGACCGGCTCGCTGCCGAGGGCGATGCGCGCGAGCATGTCGTTGCCCGGGATCTTCGCGCCGGTCGAGATCGACGGCCAGCTCTATGTCGACGGCGCTTTGGTCAGGAACCTGCCGGTGGACGTGGCACGGCGCATGGGTGTTGATCTCGTGATTGCCGTCAATGTAGGCAGCTCTTATTTGCCCCGTGATGAGCTGCAGAGCGTTATCGGGGTGATGGGACAGATGGTCGCCATCCTGACGGAGCAGAACGTCCAACGCTCGCTGGCCCAGATCAACAGCAGCCGGGACATTCTGATCCAACCGGACCTCGGCGATATCGGCTCCGGCGATTTCAGGCGCGCCGGCGAGGCGATCGCGGCGGGCGAGCGCGCTGCCCGAGCTGCCGCTTCGCGCCTCTCGCACCTGAGCCTCAGCCCGACGGCATATGCGGCCTGGCGGGCAAGCCGGCCGAGCCCACAGAATGCGGCCGGTAAGATCGACGAGGTACGCATTGTCGGCGCCGATCGGGTCAATGCCAGTTTGTTCGAGCCGCTGATCAAAAACCAGCAGGGACGAGTGCTGGATAGGCGCCGGCTCGAATCCGACATCGAGGATCTGTACGGCCGCGGCGATTTTGAGCGCATAGGCTACCAGGTCGACCACATCGCCGGTCGCAATCTGGTTACCGTCCATGCACTCGAAAAATCCTGGGGGCCTGGCTATGCGAGCTTCGGCCTCGGCTTCCGCTCCGACTTCAGCGGGGACAACCGCTTTGGCTTGCGCGGCACCTATCGCCGCACCTGGCTCAATGCACTCGGCGGCGAGTGGCTTACATCGTTGCAGCTCGGCAACGAGCTGGACCTGTTCTCGGAGCTGTATCAGCCGCTACGCCTCGATAGTGCCGGCTTCGTCGCCCCCTACTTCGATGTCAGCCGTAGCCCGATCAGCGTCTTCGAAGACTCTCAGCGCATCGCACGCTACGACTTGACCCGCCTCGCGATCGGAGTCGACGCCGGGAGCACCTTGTTCGACAATCGAGCGGAGCTACGCGTCGGTGCGGCATTCGGTAATGCGCAGACCAAGCTCGACACTGGAGAGCCATCCCTCCCGGAGAGCAACAACAACGAGTCGGGACTGCGTGCCAGTATCCGGTGGGATACCCTCGACAGCCGCTATGTGCCGCGTAGCGGTACGCGCTTGACGTTGGACATCTTCTCCCCGCAACCGGCCCTGGGGGCGGACGTTAGCTACAATCGCCTGTCGGCCGCCTGGACCGGCGCGAAGAGCTTCGGCAAGAACACGCTGGTCGGGCGGATAGAGCTGGGAAGCAGCTTCGGCAACGACATGCCATTCTACGATCAGTTCACACTGGGCGGCTTTCAGGAGCTCTCCGGGTACGCCAACGAGCAGTTCCGAGGCAACCAAGTCGCTTTTGGGGAGCTGATCTATTCTCGCCGGATCGCGACCATGACGCCGCCGCTGGGGCGGGGAATCTACCTCGGAGGCTCGCTTGAAATCGGATCGATGCGCGATACTCTGGAGGTCCTGAGCGAGCCCAAGACCCGCTTCGGAAGCAGCATCTTTGTCGGTGCAGATACCTGGCTCGGTCCCGCTTATCTGGGCCTGGGCCTGAGCGGAGA
>CAYYHR010000588.1:0-1861 GCA_964471705.1 uncultured Chromatiaceae bacterium | reverse complement strand
CTGTTACGGCTCAGAACAACTCGTCGTCTCCGCCACCGAACAGCCCATCGAAGAGCCCACCGCCGTCCGCGTCAGATTCCGGCGCCGCCGGTTCCTCAGGGGCCGCCGCCGGGGGCTCGGAAGCCTCTGCTTCTCCGCCGAAGAGTCCCGCAAGCGCATTGCCGAGCAGCACACCTCCGGCCACACCCATCGCCGTCTGCATCGCGCCGGCCATGAAGCCACCGCCCTGTGTACCCGACTGTGTGCCGGGAGCAGCCTGGGCAGGGTATCGGCTGTTGCTCCAGCCAGTGCCAGCCGCTGCTCGGGAAGCCACCGGCGGGGCCGGCTGCGACTGGCCACCTCCAAAAAGGCCACTGAGAAATCCACCGCCCTGGGGACGCTGGGCAAGATCCCGCTCCAGGGCCTCGACCCGGGTCTGGAGTTGCTGCAGACCTTGCTCTTGCACCAGGACCACCTGGGCAAGCAGGTAGGGGGCCGCCGGCTGGCGGGCCATCAGGTCGTGGATCAGTGCCTCGGCCTCCGCATCGCGGGGACCGGCCTGGGTCTCGGCCTGCTGCAGGCGCTGGAACAGACCTTCGATCAGGCTTCGCTCTTGCTGGTTCATTGCTCGATACCTCATGAAAAGACATTGGCCTGGGTGGAGGCGTTCGCGGCACGCAGGGCCGCGATCCGCTCATCCAGGGGAGGATGGGACAGGAACAGGCGCCTGAGCCCCTGTGCGACGCCACCACTGATGCCAAAAGCGGCCATCTCGGAGGGCAGATGCGAGGGCTGGTCCTGCATGGCGCGCAGGCGCTTGAGGGCAGCGATCATCTTGCCGCGACCGGCAAGACGCGCCCCGCCGGCGTCGGCGCGGAACTCTCGCTGGCGACTGAACCACATGACCACGGCGCTGGCCAGTAGCCCCAGCATCAGCTCGGCGGCGATACTGGTCACGTAGTACGCGATCCCCGGGCCTTGATACTCCTCGTCGCTCCCCGAGGAGAGTGCGCGGTCCACCAAATAGCCCGCCACCTTGGCGATAGCGATGACGAAGGTGTTCACGACGCCCTGGATCAATGTCAGGGTCACCATGTCGCCGTTGGCCACGTGGCTCACCTCATGGGCCAGCACCGCTTCCACCTCGTCGGCACTCATGCCGTGCAGCAGGCCGCTGCTCACCGCCACCAAGGCATTGTTGCGGCTGGGGCCGGTGGCGAAGGCGTTGGGCTCTGGAGAATCGTAGATCGCCACCTCAGGTCTAGCGATCCCAGCCGCTTCGGCTTGGCGGGCGACAGTCTGCAGCAACCATGCTTCCGCCCGATCTCGGGGCTCGACAATGACCTGGGCCCCGGTGGACATCTTCGCCATCCACTTGGACATGGCCAGCGACAGGAAGGAGCCGCCGAAGCCGATCAGCGCCGAGAAGATGAGCAGGCTGCCGAGGTCCAGCCCTTGGGTGGTGAGGAAGCGGTCGACACCGAGCAAGCTCGCGGTGACGAGAAGCAGGGCGACGACAGCAAGGTTGGTTACGACAAGTAAAAAAATGCGTTTCATCTCGTTTGTACCTTACGCAAGCAGGTCTTTCTCTCTCCGGGGCCAGGAAGCGCGCAGGTGCGGTCAATCCGCTCGGCCTTCACGACAGGGGCGCTCGGAGCGTGGACATGGACGAGTGTATGGGCGGGATACATACAATATAATTCGAACTTTCCTTAGCTTTTATTCGATTCAGTCGAAGTGATGAAGCCATGCGCGGCAACAGCTACAACCACCTCTATTATTTCTGGACCGTGGCACGGGAAGGTGGTGTGGTGCGCGCCGCAGAGGTGCTGCATCTCACGCCTCAAACCATCAGCAGTCAGTTGAAGGTGCTCGAGGACAG
>CAYYHR010000587.1:0-1863 GCA_964471705.1 uncultured Chromatiaceae bacterium | reverse complement strand
TGATCTGGCAAGACCCCGTTCCGGCGGTCGATCACGAGCTGATCGACGCGGCCGACATCGCGGACCTCAAGGCCAAGATCCTCGCCGCGGCTCCGTCCATTTCCGAGCTGGTGTCGACCGCCTGGGCCTCGGCGGCAACCTTCCGCGGCTCCGACAAGCGCGGGGGGGGCAACGGAGCGCGCATCCGCCTCGCGCCCCAGAAGGACTGGGAGGTCAACCAGCCTGTCCAGCTGTCGAAGGTGCTGAGCACGCTGGAAGGCATACAGAAGGACTTCAACGCCGCCCAGGCCGGCGGCAAGCGGGTATCGCTCGCCGATCTGATCGTTCTCGGCGGCTGCTCAGCCATCGAGCAGGCTGCGACGAATGCCGGTCATGATGTGCAGGTACCCTTCGCGCCGGGGCGTACGGATGCCACCCAGGAGCAGACCGATGAGGCCTCCTTCGCCGTGCTCGAGCCGGTCGCAGACGGGTTCCGCAACTACCAGAAGGCCAAGTACAGCGTGTCTGCCGAGGAGCTGCTGGTCGACAAGGCGCAGCTCCTGACGTTGTCCGCGCCCGAGATGACGGTTCTCGTCGGTGGCATGCGCGTGTTGAACGCAAATGTCGGACAGTCCCGGCATGGCGTTTTCACCAACCGCCCGGGGACGCTGACCAACGACTTCTTCGTCAACCTGCTCGATATGGGTACCGAGTGGAAGGCGACCTCGGATGACGAGGATGTATTCGAAGGACGCGACCGCGCGACGGGCGAGCTGAAGTGGACCGCCACCCGTGTCGACCTCATCTTCGGCTCCAACTCGCAGCTCCGAGCCATTGCTGAGGTCTACGGACAGAACGATGCTCAAGAGAGGTTCGTGCAGGACTTCGTAGTGGCCTGGAACAAAGTCATGAACGCGGACCGCTTCGACCTCGCCTGATCTTGGCTCAAAGGATCTTTCCGCGAGGGCTTGCAGAGCGCAGCCGCGACCGAAAATCTGGTGCTCAGAATCCGGTCGCGGTTGCGCCATTCCAACGCAAACCTGCGCAAGCAGTGAGCAAGTGGTCGCCGCAAAGGCGTCGATATCGGGCTCTGTCATGAGCTGTTCTCCGAAACTCGGTGCAGCGCTTACCGAGGTCCCGTTACCTTGTAGCGTCCGGTGGCCTTGTTACTTGCCGTCTTGACTCGCGCGAGCAGTCTCGGTCTCGCCTGCTGGGGGCCCAGGACGCGTCGCTCCGCGGTGTGACTACGCATATTTCATCACCCTGCCCTGTCCGTCGGCGGGGCGGGTTTGTCGACTCAGCGACGCTGCTCGATCGGTACATAGTCCCGGCGACGCTCGCCTTTGTAGATCTGCCGCGGTCGGCCGATCTTCTGTTGCGGATCGCTCATCATCTCCATCCAGTGGGCTACCCAGCCGATGGTGCGTCCGATGGCGAATATCTCCGTGAACATGCTGTTGGGGATGCCCAGGGCGCGGTAGATGATGCCGGAGTAGAAGTCCACGTTGGGGTAGAGCTTGCGCTCGAGGAAATAGTCGTCGTGCAGGGCGATCTCCTCGAGCCTGAGCGCCTGCTCGAACAGGGGGTTGTCGCTGTCCGCCGCTTTGTCCAGCACCTGCCTGCAGGTCTCGCGTAAGATGTCGGCGCGGGGATCGAAGCTCTTGTAGACCCTGTGGCCGAAACCCGCCAAGCGGAACTTGTCGTTCTTGTCCTTGGCCTTGGCAATGTACGTGTCGATCCGGGAGACGTCGCCGATTTCGGTCAGCATGTCGAGCACCGCCTCGTTGGCGCCGCCGTGGGCGGGTCCCCAGAGGGAGGCGATGCCGGCGGCGATGCAGGCGAACGGGTTGGCCTGTGAGCTGCCGGCCAGTCGCACGGTCGAGG
>CAYYHR010000586.1:0-1872 GCA_964471705.1 uncultured Chromatiaceae bacterium | reverse complement strand
CTGGTATCGCGGTCATCCCTGCTGGTCGTACAGCTCCATACGCACGAATGGCTCGAAGTGCGCGCGCCGCTCGCCGGCGAAGCGTGCGCCGAGATCGGTCTTGTGCTCTTGGTCGAGCAGTTGTTCATATTCGCCATGGACGGTGATACGCCAGACGAGGAGGCGCCAGCCCTCGCTGCTGACCAGGTAGCGGTCGTCGGTGTTGCCGGGCTTCAGCCAGAACAGTCCATTGCTCCAATTTTTGTGGCGGGCACGGTAGAATTGCTCGCGGCTCGCAGCGACACGGCGTAGGTAGCGTTCTGGGTCAATGTTATTGATGCCGCGGAGCTTGATTAAATCGTCCAGCGCGCGACGCGAGAGGTAGGGCACCAAGCCGCTTGGGCGGTCGAGTTCTTCGCGGACCAGGAACCCGACCGGCGAGAGGGTAGTTTGGCCTTTGCCGAGGTCTTCGAAAAGTGGCTCCAGATAGGCGCGGTCGTCGAATGGAATGGCTGTATCGAGGTCGGCGCGCGGGATCGCGCTGTCGCGCTCAATGCGCTCCAGCAGCGGGCGGATCGGCTCCAAGCGCTCCCGGGCAAAGTCCACCGGCATGACAGGCAATGAGATCAGCGCCGTCGATTGCTCGAAGATGTATTTAGCCGGTACGCCCTTGATCATGCCAATCAGCACGGTGTACGGCACTAGGCTCTTGAAACCGCCGGTCGGATTCAGCACACATTGAGGGGCGCCGTAGGCGTCGATCTCCGTCAGGATGGACTTGGTGAAGTTGACGACGCCTTGCGTGCGGAAGCGGTACGCGTCTGTTACTTGCAAGCCCTCAATCCTGTGCACGAAGCAGGGAAGGTTGGGGCGTGCCCGCTCGAGAAAGCGCCGCACTGCGTGAGCGCAGGCGAGCCCATCGGGGGTCTCGGAGCCGTACAGGATTACTTTGTCGCTTCCCCCGACCTGCATGCGCGCAAGGGAGTGGATCTCGGCGGAGAGCTTGTTCCGAAGTGCGCTGTCATCGTCAATGGAATAGCCCTGGCACGAGGCAAAGACGGCATCGGACGCGGCTTCGATGCCACCCAATTCGGCGACATAGTCTGCGTCAAAGCGCCGCCCCGGCGGCACCTGCAGTGTCCGTGCAGCACTGGTGCCGCAAGTACAGAGGTAAATGGTCATGACCTAGACTCCTTGGGTTAGGCTCGGGGTTAATAGACCGGCGCCTTTCGGATCGCCTTTGACCTCGGCGTTCGTCCTGGGCTCTAGAGAACGGGGCATTCGTGCTTCGGGGCAGTCCTTGCTTGCCCTTGATGTCGGTCACAAGTAATCGTCGTCGACGATTTGAATGCGATTCCGATCGATGGCGAGGCCATACCTTGCGGGTCGCCCCTCCTCGATCGCCTTGATTGCATAGGCCTCGGCGAGCGGGCCGATGGCCTCTTCGAGGCACTCGCGGATGCTCGACTTGCGTTGGTGGAAGAACTGGTAGGTCATGGCCCCGGCGGCGCGCAGCTCGGTTCCGGTCCCATCGCGGATGTCTGTCCGCGCGGCCTCGGCGTTGTACTCCGCCAGATAGGCGGCGAACTCCTCGCGCTCTTCCGGCTTCCAGCGGTGCTGGTCTTTGGACGGAATCCGCACCGGCAGGGCAGAGCTCATCGCGCGCCGGGCAAGCCAGACGTAGAAAGCGAGGTCGGCACCTTTCAGCTCGACGAAGCGGCCCTCTGGAAGATGCAGTCTGCATGCTCGGTAGTCGACGATGACCGCCGGAGGCTCCAAGGCACGCTGCATGGTGCCCACTACCTCGGTGAAGCTGGCCGTAGCTTGCTCCAGCGTCTTGAAGCGGCTCGGCAAGCTGTCGCGCGGGCGAACGAAAGGGATATCGGCCAGGGT
>CAYYHR010000585.1:0-1881 GCA_964471705.1 uncultured Chromatiaceae bacterium | reverse complement strand
AGCCCTTTTCCGCTTCGAAGATCTCCCATTCCATACGGCCTAACCACGGCTGGATAGTCCCGAGCGCCATGCGCATGTAGTCGAAACGGGCAGAGTCCTCCATAGTCAGTTCAATGCCCCAGAAGTTCATCTCTTCCCTCACGTCGATGGGAATCTGCTTGAGGATAGCTTCGCGCATGATTGCCTTTGCCCACGCAGCCTGTCGCGGGACGCGAATTCTTTGAATCTCCAAGTACTCCACCAGCGTTTCGGCGTATTCCTTGGTTATATCTTCGGGTGTTTCAAGAAGGCAATCGATGGCATCCTTGATTTCGCTCTCGGGTCCTGACGCCATCCAATTTTCGAAAATGTCCGGGTCGACGCCGGCCGATACCCATGTTTGGCGATAGTAGGTATCGATCTTCATGATCTTGCGGGGTTTTTGGAGCCACGTTCTGTTGCGTGCAATATCTCGGATATGCAGAAAGCCTTTGGAGTCTGTGAACCGCTCGAGGTAGGCCTGGGGTACATAGTGGTGACCTTCCTTCGCGGTGTTCTTGTCCTTGGTCATATATGCCCACCTGTTGCCTGCGACACCGACGATCCGACTCCTTCCTTTGGGGTGCTATCGAAAGAAAGATGCTGATTTTAAGGGATTCTGTGGCTGTTGATTTTTCCTGGCAATAACGCTGCACCACAATCAAATCCCGTGCCGTAGGCTGGGGTAAGCCTGCGAATCCCAGCAAAGCACGATTTACAAAAAGAGACGCTGAAAAAGAGACGCTGGGGTTCGTACCTCACCCCAGCCTACCGTGCTGGATCACCCCCACTGCCAAGCCTGTTTCAACGGAAGGACACCTTCAACTCCTTACCCCAGCGCAGATCGATGACTTTGCAGGCCAGCCTGATGAACCTGAGCTTCTTCTCGCTGCTTTCATTGGTCCCGAGCATCCAGCCAGGCGCGATCTCTTGTGCGAACTTCCAGAGCCTCGGATTTCCCGGATACAAGTCTTGCGGAGTTGCCCCGATGTATCCGCACTTGCTGGGCTTCTTGGCCTTCGCCAATTCGGCTGTGAGCGCCTTCTTGAAACGGGCCGGAAAGGTAGGCTCCAGTTCTGCAAAGTTCTTGAAGATGCTGATGAAGGCTTCAGTGAGGTCCTTTGCAGGAAAGGCTTGCCCGAGCAGTTCGTAGCCTTGCGAAGGCACCGCTGTGCCCATGTTCGGTGTACGGTCGACCTCAGGCTTCGCCTGGATGGACTCCTCGAGGGTAGCGATTGTGGTATTGATCTGCTGTACCTGTGCTCGCAGGGCATTGATGGTTCC
Organism: uncultured Chromatiaceae bacterium; assembly: GCA_964471705.1. Lineage (GTDB taxonomy): Bacteria > Pseudomonadota > Gammaproteobacteria > Chromatiales > Chromatiaceae > Thiosymbion. The sequence continues at coordinate 579 of CAYYHR010000585.1, read as the reverse complement.
GAGGAGGTAGTCGGGATTATTTTGCTGCTGGTTTGCGTGCATGATTGCGGTCTCCATGGGGGATTACTGGGCGGTTTGCACAGCCTGGTCAGCTTGGTGGCGCCTTCGTCTGCTGTGCCGCAATAGGCGTTTCTCTGTTTTCGCAGAGGCGCGGTAGACCGTGACCACGGTCTCGCCTGCGATCACCACACGGCAGCCGCGGAGTCGCTCCAGTGCGCTGATCTCTTGCTTCCGGCGACGGATCTCCCTGTCCACGTCCTGGGCGAGCAGCAGCAGGCTGTCGGCATCGACCGCCGTGCCGGCGGCGACGATCATTGCGATGTCGGACTCACGAAGCCCTCTCTGGCGGATGCGGGACTGCGCGTGATGGGTCAGCGTCAGGTTCATGTGCGTTCCCCAGTATTGGTATTGTCGATATCGGCCCCATTGTTGGTCGTGCTGCCGGTGGCCGCCGGCGTTGACTGGTCTCCTGGCAGCTTGATCTTGATGTCCACTCGGAGGACTCGCGCGTCGATTTCCTCGGTACATGCCTATCCGGTTGACTCAGGAACATACCACATATAGTGTGGAGCTGTGACC
>CAYYHR010000584.1:0-1881 GCA_964471705.1 uncultured Chromatiaceae bacterium | reverse complement strand
ACACATCCTCAGCAAGCTTAAAATGTCAGAGGATTATGGAGGTATTTTCAGATAGTTTCTAAAAGTAAGTGTTAATTATCTGATGCGATTTCCCTGCCCCCTCGCCCGACCGGAACCCCGATACGAACTCGAACAGCGGATGTATTGGGGCTGCACTCGTCTATTCCCGCTACGAGCCGCTTGACCGCCGTATCGTTCACGGCTTGTCGGCAGCTGCCATCCGCCGAGAGGACTTGTGCCAGGAAGATCGAGAGCGTCTCGGTGGGAGGGAACAGCCGCTCGCGATGCTCGGGCAGGAGCCCTTCGACATCTTCCAATAGCTCCGGGCCAGTCAACAGATTGAAGCATCCGTAAGCATCGGCGTTCGCGGCTTGAGCGAGAACGCGTCGTTGTTGCCGCAGTTTGAAAGTCTGGATACGATGATTCAAGGTCGGCTCTGAGAGACGGGTTGGTTTAGTCACCGCACCCTACCATCTCGGCCGACCTTTCCAAATTCTATCAACAGGATGCGCTTAAGTTAGTGCCATTCTGGTCAGAGCCATTTCTGGTCGATGCGGTAGCCTTCGCCAAGGTAGGTTTGTACCCGCCTCAGTGCTCCGTGGGTAGAGCGCCCCGGGCGGAAGCCGAAGCTTGCATCCGAAAACCCCTGATCGAAAATCGGTCTCAGGACTTGCGCGATGGCTTGCTGAGAACTTGCGCTCGTGGCCTTGCATCTGACCGCTTCCTTCCTCGCTGAGCGCGTAAAATGAGGTGGAATGCGCTACTAGACTCGATCCAGGAAATATAGTGACGCAACGGGGGTTGCCATGACCGTGTCCCACCCGATCTTCCGCCCTTCCTTTCAGTCGCTGTCGCTCGTTCTTCTCGTCCTCGTCCTGCAAGTGCTCCTGATCCCACCGGCCCTCGGCACCGAACGGCGGATGGTGGTGATCGAGGGGGCGGACTATTTCGGCCTCGACTACGAGACCCGAAAGGAGCTGGACCTCGAGGACTGCAAGGCCGCCTGCCTCGCCGATGCCCGGTGCCAGGCCTTCACCTACAACACCAAGGCGCGCTGGTGCTTCCTGAAAAGTGACTACAGCGACCTGCGCACCTTCCCCGGCGCCGTCTCCGGGCACATCGCCGAGGACGGCTCCACCAAACCGGAGGCGGAGGCGGTGCGCATCTCCGAGCTGGGGTTTCTCAAAGCAGGGACAATCGAGGAAGCACGGGCGCTTGCCGAGCGCGTCCGCACCCAAGGCCCCGCAGCACAAGGCTCCCTGGACGCCATCGTCGCCGACGCCCAGGCCGCGCGGCGGACCGGCAATCCGCAGCGTACCGCCGAGCTCTTCGCCGGCGCCCTGAAGCTCGCCCCCGAAAGCTACGGCCTCTGGGTGCAGCTCGCTGACAGCCTCTCGGCGGCCACACCCAAGGACTGGAAGCTGCAGCAACAATTCCGTCAGGACGCCGTCGCGGCGGCGGTCAACGCCTATCTGCGTGCCGAGACCAAGCCCGAGCGCGCCCAGGCCCTGGCATTGCTGGGGAAGGCGCTGGCGGGGCGCTCCCAGTGGCGGCCGGCGATCCGGGCAAGCCGGGCCTCGCTGGCCCTGGCGGAGAATCCCGGCGTCCGTGCGGCCTATGACAAGCTGATGGCCGAGCACGGCTTCCGGATCGTCGGGCACGAGGTCGACTCGGACGCCCAGAGCCCTCGGATCTGCGTGCGCTTCTCCGATCCCCTGCCGCGCAATCGCCCCAATCTCGCGGACTTCGTGAAGGTCACGGCAGGAGAGAAGCTGGCCGTGGAGGCCGAGGGTCAGCAGATCTGCGTCGACGGCGTCGTCCACGGAGAGCGCTACCAGGTGCTGGTGCGCTCCGGTCTGCCCTCCGCCGACGGGGAGGTGC
>CAYYHR010000583.1:0-1893 GCA_964471705.1 uncultured Chromatiaceae bacterium | reverse complement strand
ATGAGGTCGAGGCCCTGTACTTCGCCGAGCCGCAGATAATGGCGGAGACCTTCGGCAACCCCTCCCTCGGCAGTCGGTTCGAGGAGATCGTGCGCACCTGCGGCGGCTGCGAATCGATCGACGATAGCCCGCAGACGGCGCCTTCGAAGCGAATCGAGTCCATCTTTCCGGGTTACATCAAGGGCCGCAGCACCGCTGCGCATGGCCCGCTGATTGCTAATCGCTCGAGCCTGGAGAGGGTACGAGGGCAGTGCCCGCGTTTCGATGGATGGCTGTCGCGGCTGGAGTGTCTGGCCGATCACCTTTCTGCCTGATGCGCCTCTAGTCGAAGAAGGGGCAAAAGCCAGCCCTACCTCAGGGTCGTCCCCCTTTTTCCCTATGCCCAGCATCGGCTTACCCCATCTTACCGAGTGCGAGGCCCCATGGACATCGTTCACCTGCCGACCAGGGACCCGTAGGGCGAATGCCCGCCAGGGCGATCCGCCATTCGACGGGTGCCGAGAAGGCGGAACCGCTGTCGTGCTCCGCGGGCTAAGCCGGGTCTCCACAGGCGCCAGGACGCCGACAACGTCGTTTCGCCATAAAGGGATAGACCCCTTACTCCCGACCCCTTACTCCCTACTGTCCCATATGTACGTGGTGCACGTCGTCTCACAGCTCGCGGGATAGCTGCCTGGAAGGGATGGCCGCACGGTAGACCAGGGCTCACTCGATGGGTGCCGACATCATCTGAGTTTGGCGTGTTCGTTGCCGCATGATGCTGACATGCGTCGGCTTCGCGCGGATTGGGAAGCCGTGGCTGTACGGGTGCCCGAAGGTGGCGTCGCCTAAATGGTATTTATCGACGCGTAAAAATGATGCATACAGGTCGGAGCTTGGAAAGTGACGCATATTCCGACGTGGAAAAACCATTAAGACGCGTCACAATATGCATATGACGACGCCCACTTGGAGCCGCTGACATGACAATGAGCAAGAGCCGTGAAGTGAACCCCGAGACCGTATGCTACTACCGCAAGCAACTCCGTATGACCCAGGAAGAGCTGGCCGAGAAATCGAAGCTCGGGAGAAAGACGATCCAAAGGTACGAGAGCAAGGGCGAACGACAGACCCCTAACGCAACGAGTCTGAACAAACTGAGCGAGGCTCTGCAGGTCCGTCCGGAGGACCTCATGAAGCCGCCGCCAAAGAATGGCATCGAGCAATTTCTGAATCGCGTCCCGCTGAAGACCGACATCGCCGGTTCAGCGCGGACCTTCCTGACCCTCGTACAAGGTCACTTCCGCTTGACTGAAGATGCGATCATGGACCTCGCCCCGCTCGCCGTTCTGATCCTCGGAAAGCGCAGCCTGCACGTCCGGCAGACGGCTCTCAATGAAACCGTGGAGGCGCTGGAGGCCGCCACCGCGGAGGCATGCCGTCGGCTGCCGTATATGCCTGGTGCATTCCGCGATGGCTATGATTACGAATGGCTCGACGAGGAGCGTAAGTCTCTGGACAAGAATGAGTTATTCATGACGCACCAGGACTTTGAGGGTAATGAGTACTCGCCGTTCATCAACTTCCTGCAGGACGAGCTCAAGGCGCTTGATCTGTTCCAGAAGCCCACCCCGATCGAGCTCACGGCCAGCTACCGGGGAGCGACGCCGGACTATGCCGTTCCCACGCATGTTCTCGGCGCGAACGTCGGGCTCGACCCCGACAACGAGGCGGATCAAAGCATCCTCGAACGGATCCAGGATGGGCAGATCGATCTGCGGGAAGTTATGGAGAAGAAGAAAGCCGCCGAGGCAGAAGAGTACCGGCGCTGGCTGGAAGAGAAGAACCGGGCCATTACCGAGGATATGCCTATCCGGTTAACTCAGGTATCCACTATATGTAGTGGTATGGCTT
>CAYYHR010000582.1:0-1903 GCA_964471705.1 uncultured Chromatiaceae bacterium | reverse complement strand
CGCATCCTCTGCTTCAACGACGACATCCAGGGCACCGGGGCCGTCGCCCTGGCCGGCATTCAGAGCGCCATGCGCATCACCGGCGGACTGCTCGCCGACCAGCGGGTCGTGTTCCTGGGGGCCGGATCCGCCGCTCGCGGTATCGCCGACATGCTGGTCGCGGGGATGATGTTGGAAGGCGGGCTCAGCCAGGAGCAGGCCAGAAACCGCATCTGGATGCTGGACAGCAAAGGGCTGGTCACCCACGATCGCCTTGTAACACTCGCCGAGCACAAGCGCGACTTCGCCAGGAACGAAAAGCCGCTTTGCGATCTCCTCGATGTGATTCGACGGGCCCGGCCGACGGTGCTGATCGGCGTCTCCGGAACAGGAGGGGCCTTCTCGCAAGAGGTCCTGCGCGAGATGTGCCGGCACTGCGAGCACCCCATCCTGTTCCCGCTCTCCAATCCCACCACCAAGGCCGAGTGCACCGCCGAGCAGGCCTATGAAGGGACCGACGGCAAGGCGATCTTCGCCAGCGGAAGCCCCTTCCCGCCCCTCACCCGGACGGGTCGGCTCTTCGTGCCCGGTCAGTGCAACAATATGTACATCTTCCCCGGCGTAGGCATGGCCGCGGTGAGCTGCGGCGCTACCCGGGTAAGCGACCGCATGTTCTACGTGGCCGCCCGTACCCTGGCGGAGCAGGTCGGAGAGGACAGCCTGAGGGTGGGACGACTCTACCCGGACCTCGCCCACATCCGCGAGATCTCGGCCCGCATCGCCGTCGCTGCCTGCGAGGTCGCGTTCGAGGAGGGCTTGGCGGGCATTGAGCGTCCGGAAGACTTGGACGCCTATATCCGGGGTCGTATGTTCCATCCCCACTATGTGCCCTACGCGGCGGCCTGACCCAGGATCGCAATCGCAAGGACCAGAAAACCCACAACTTCCCGCCCGCGCCTCCGTTACCGAATGGGCTGCGGATCGGCGCGGCTTGTTTGCGGTCATCCGCATAAATCACTCCCCTTCCCCGCTTGGAAGGGGAGTGACGCCCTCGATTTTGTCGGCGTCCACCGGCTGCCTCGCCTAGGAGGCGCCGTGAGCCTCAGAACGCAGTCTTCGCATTCAGGTACTTGATCAGCCCGACCAAGCCGCCCTTCATGGAGTAGACGTTGTCAAAGCCGATATTGCGCAGCGCCACTTCGATGACGGTGCTCCGCACGCCGGAGTGACAGACCACGATCACCTTCTCGTCGGTTGGGATCTTGGCGAGATTCTCCGGTTTGAAGACCTCGTTCATCGGCAGGCTGAGGCGATTCCCGTAGGTCAATCCGACGAGAGACTGCTCCTGCCTGGTGCGCACATCCAGCAGTAGCATCGGCTCTCCCTGCTTGACGGCCTGGACCACCTTCTCCGGCGTCACAAAATGGAGCGCCTTGGGGACCTGCTTCTCCTCGAATGAAGAGAAGAATTGCTCGTACGTTCGTGCAAGCGTTTCGTCATAAGCCCAAGCCGTTGCCGAGGACAGGAAGGCGACAAGCAGCAAGACGATAGTTTTCTTCATGTGAGCTCCTCCTTATCTCGTTACCCCTTGATACATTAGTATAGACTTATATTCAAAGCGCCATTCTTGATGCCAGATTGCGCCCTGAGGTTCCGCGTCAGAGACGGCTCGATACCGGCGGAAAGATGGAAAAGGCGATTGCCGGAAAAAATATACCAGCATGCGCAGGATTTTCGTTCGTCTTCAAGGAGCGACGATAGGCGCATTGCAGAGCAGAGCCATGTAACTGTTGTCGCGACGCCGAAGACGGGCGAAAAGACAAGCAGGCTGGTATATTTTTGACAGAAATCGGCGGGCGCGGCCTCCACGCGATGTGCTTTCGAGGAGTATCTTGTAACCTTCTGTAAAATTAGAAAAAGAAGG
>CAYYHR010000581.1:0-1920 GCA_964471705.1 uncultured Chromatiaceae bacterium | reverse complement strand
CCAGTGGACGAATTATGCGAAAAAACTTGACAGACCTACTCAGGGCGTATGTTAGTCGACTATAAAAAAGTGGAAAGCGAAATAAAGCAAGCGCCCCAGTCAATGCATTGCGTTTATTGCCGATCTGATACGGGATTTCGAGGAAACGCTTGCGGACGCAAATGCTACGATCGTGATGGATACTAAAAGAGCGTGTTGCGCACAAAAAGATGCCTGGAGACCGTCGCAGCGGATCCAGGCGTCATGGCCACTCCGAAACGATGGGAGGCAGCGACCATGAAGAAACATGTCTATCGAGCGATCCCTCTTTCCAGTTGGGATATAGCCAGTTTTTCCGAGAAAGTAAAGGCGCCTGGGTGCATCCTCGGCGTTGACGTGGCCAAGGAGGATTTCGTCGCGGTGGTGATGGACGCCGAGCGGTGCGTGCGGGCGGCGATCAAGTGGCAGCATCCGCAAGAGACCCCGAGGCTCGTTGAGATCGTCACCGAGGAGCTTGGCGAGATCATCGAGGCCGCGGTGATGGAGTCCAGCGGCACCTACGGAGATGTGCTGCGCCATGCCTTGGCCGAGAAGGGCCTGGCGGTGCTGCAGGTCGCCCCGAAGCGCACGCATGATGCGGCCGAGGTCTTCGACGGGGTGCCGAGTCTGCACGATGTGAAGGCCGCTACGGTGATCGGGCGTTTGCACTTCGACGGCGCCAGTCACCCCTGGCCTTTGAACGACCTGCAACGGCGAACCTGGCGGGCCGAGGTCGACACCTTGGCCCTGTTCGAGGGGCAGCTGCAGCGCTGCCTCAACCGCCTGGAAGGGCTGTTGGCGCGGCATTGGCCGGAGCTGCCGGCTATCCTGGCGTTGACCTCGGTGACCCTGATCCAGCTGCTGTGGGCCTTCGGATCGCCGCGTCGGGTCGCCGAGCAGCGATCCCGGGCCGAAGCCTTGATGCGGCGGGTCGGCGATCCGCAACTGGCCGCGGAGAAGATCGCCGACGTGCTCAACAGTGCCGAAGCGACCATCGGCGTGCCCTGCCTCGAGGCGGAACGAGTCCATCTGCAAGTGGTTGCGGGACAGGCGGTGCATTTTCGCAAATGCGCCAAGGGTGTTCAGCAGCGCCTTGAGGCGCGCTGCGAAAAGGATCCGGCCACGCAAGGTCTTGCCGCGGCCATCGGGCGTAAGAGTGCGGCCGTGCTGTTCGCTCTGCTCGGGGCGCCAAGGAGCTATCCCAACGCCGGCAGCTATCTCAAGGCGCTGGGACTGAACCTGACCGAGCGCAGCAGCGGCAAGAAGAAGGGCGCTCTGCGCCTGGCCAAGCGCGGCTCCGGGACCGCCCGACGCTACCTCTACCTGGCCGCTTTGCGCCTGATCGCTCGTGAGCGCAGTGTCAAGCGTTGGTACGAGGCCAAGGTCGCGCGCGACGGCGGCGTCAGGATCAAGGCCGTGGTTGCCATCATGCGCAAGCTTGCCAAGGGCTTGTGGCAGGTCGGCCAGGGCGCGGTATTCGACCCCAACCGCCTATTCAACGCCGAGTTGGTAAGCGCCTCTCGCCATCAAGGAGCGCTTGCTGATATGAAACCATAAAGGGCAGGTGTTGAACCAGCGCTGCGCCAACGATCATCCGACGGGTGACCTTCGAATTTGCCTTTGATCCGCTGTCGCGAGATCCGTTGTTAGTCCCGAGGCACCCGGCGGAGCACCGACCGGTCCAATGTCCAATGAAGTCGAGTCGATGCCGTTCGCGGACATCCAATGACAGGTTCGAATTACCCGGTTGGCCCACTCCCGGATCCTCGTTTGCAGCAGACATATTTCCATGCGGACTCCAGGCTCCGCGATAAGTTGAACTTATGCGCAGAGCCTGCATTTTCGCGTGGGGTACGCTGGGGGGGAAGATAAAAAAGACCTATTTGCAATGATTATGACAGG
>CAYYHR010000580.1:0-1932 GCA_964471705.1 uncultured Chromatiaceae bacterium | reverse complement strand
CTCCGCGACACTCTGCAACGAAGACAGCGGGGCTGAGATCAGGTTCTCTGAAGTTGGCGCCGTGCTGCTGCACCAATTTGCTCCGCCGGCGTAGCAGGTCGCGCACCGGGCGCTCTGCTTTGGGGTAGATATATCCCTCCGGTAGTAGTCCCAGGCGCAACAGCTTGGCCAGCCAGCGTGCATCAGAGTCGTCGTCGGCGTACTTGAGCCCTTCGTACTGCACGATCGCCGCGGTGTTGGCCAAGTACACCCCCGGTATCCAGCCTCTATCAGCCCATCGACCAGCCAGTACCAATTGTAGGTAAATTCCACGACTAACCCTTCGATGACATTGCCAAAGGGCTCGAGCTCAGCGAGAACCAACTCGATGTCGTTGGGCAGCCGGCGCCGGTACACGACCTTGTCTTCTTCGTCCAACAGCGCCATCACGCTGTTGTTGGAATGCAGATCAATCCCGTCGTGCAGTTTCATTGCAGGCTCCTCCGTTCAGGTCGCCGTTCTTACGGCCTTCACTTAGAACGTACGACCTTTTGGGGGAGTCAGCTAGATGGATATCAGGTCTCCCTTTGCGCGAAGGGTAACGCAAGAAGGGACTGCACTGGGCAGTGGGCGACTTGCCCCCTCCCTTGCGTCGCTCGGACTCAGCCTGATGCGTCGTCGGCCTCGGCCAGAGCCTGCAAATCGTCCCGACTGAGCTGATCCAAGGGGATGCGCCGGCCCCGAAAGTCGACGAAGACCTGGGCCAGCTCCGCGGAGCTTCGAAGCAGTTCCCGCAGCCGTTGCATCAATTGGTCAAGCGCCTCGATGAGGTCCGCGGTACTCCTGATAGCCTGATTCGCGGCACTGACGATCATGACGGTCGCACCGAGCCAGGTGACGACATCGCCGACGGCAATCCGGCTTGTGCCTTCCGTGTCGATCTCCGCATCTTCGACGATATCGCTCTCTTGGAGCGCATCCTGTATTCGACGCACCGTGTTCTCGGATAGGTTCTGGCTGCTGAGCTGAAACTGCAGATCGAGGGTCGGCATCTATGTCTCCTCGTATTCCCGCGAAAGTTAGGGTAAGCATCCGGCTCGGTGGCGCCTCAGCTCGCGAACGGGCCTCCGTCGGCCCCGAGCGATACTAACTGGAAGGTGCCCCACAGGCCCGGCCGGCGCAGTAATGGGGACGCCCCCGCGATGAAGCCGAGCACCGCCCGCTGCAGGGCGAGATCCGGCGGCTCTCCATGCGCGAGGCCGCGATGGAGGCGCTCGCAAACGGGCGGTGCGATTCGGTCGTCCACGGGGTAGAGCGCACCGACGACGTGGCGCGCACCGCATGCGAAGAACGTGGCCTGAAGGCCGAACAGGTCATCGCCGCCGATGCCATCGATGTCCGCGGTGCTCGGTGATTCGGGGCCTGATTCAGGCTCGGTCGGCGACTCGACCGCCGGTGCTACGCCAGCCCCCGATCCACGCCGGTAGATCGCCCGTTGGGCCGAACAGCAAGCACTCAGCACCACCAGCCGCGGGCGCAGTCCGAGCAGCGGAACCTGCATCCCATCCAGTAAGCCGTCCGCAAGTACCAGTGACGACTCGAAAGGCGTATCGGCACGGACGTTCTCGCCATGGCAAGCCAGATGTAGCACCCTTGCCCCCGCGCCGTGCCGGCGCAGACCCTCGGCCGTGACCTCGTCGTCGGTCAGCGCTCGTGCATGGTGCCCTGTGTCCGCATAGATATCGGCGATCGCCCGCACTTCTGTCTCTGCCGACTTCAGCTGCCGATAGTCGCGACCCAGCGAATGATAATCGCTCACGCCGGCGCACAGGACCTCGATATCCGACCGCGCTCCGCACGATTCGGCCGCCGCCGGCGGCGGCGCCAACAGCGAGGTCAAGTTCGGGATCAACGAGAGCGCCCAGCGCGCGATCAGGTGGCGGTCGGCAATTC
>CAYYHR010000579.1:0-1941 GCA_964471705.1 uncultured Chromatiaceae bacterium | reverse complement strand
GAATGTACATGCGAAGAGCTCACCTCTATGTTGACGTTTGATTTGTTGCAACCTTGGCCGAGCTCCTCCGAAGGACGCCTTCTGAAATCTACGAAGCGATACGTATCTCTGAAACGACCCTAGGGTCGGCGGCCGCGAATTCGATGCAACGTATCGAACGTTCATGCCAAGGACCGTCGGTGATTAGAAGTGACTCGCCCGGGCATAACGCATGCTTTCGCCCGCGATATCAGCTTGTGGAAAGATTAGATTGCGGGGGGCCACCTTTGCATCGGCACCGTACCGGAGGGAGGGGCGAGGTTGGGATTTTCGGCCCAAACCGCCGTTTTTGATGCACGAAGGCAGGAGACGGATGGACGAGGGAGATGAGCTACGGCTTCTGCTCGAGGAGAGCCGGCGTCTACAAGAAGAGCAAGATATCCCAAAAAACCTCAATGGGCGATTCGTGCTCGACTGCTCCTCGCGATCAACTCAGATACGTCCGCGCCTCCTCACCGGGATTGGGCAAACCTGCAATGCGCCATGCGCCCAGGCAACCGCCGAACAGGTCGTAGATCTCCGACCTCGAGAGCGCCGTTTCCCGACAGATCCGACGCATGTTGGGCAGCGCTCCGAGGCGGAAGAACTTGTCGCGCACGTAGTTGAGGACGCGCCAGTGCTCCTCCGTCAGCAGTCCCACTCCCTCCTCCTCGGCGATCTGGGCAGCAAGCCGTTCGCTCCAAGCTTCCGGGATCACCAGATAGCCGTACTCGTCGAACAGAGGGGACCCGGAGGGGAGGAAATCTCGTTTCTCGGGTTGTGCGTTGAGCATAGTAACCATTTCCTTCTGTTGGCTGTTGGCTGTTGGCTGTTGGCTGTAAATGGGTAGCTAGGCAGGTTCGTCAAAGAGACAAGATAACCGGTAAACAGGCATCCATCTGCACTCTCTCGATGCCGGCCGCTTGCAGCTCGTCGACAACGCCAGGTGCTTGCGGGACATCGGGAATGACGAAATACACTCTTTGCAACATGACCACCTCCTCCGTAGCCGGAACGCTCTGATCCACACCGACGAACAGTCGATGGGCTGAGTGGCGACAGGCGAATAACCAATCTTCGCTCACATACATTACAGACTAGACTCTTCTGGATCCGCCGCAACTCTGATCAAAGTAGGGTTTTCGGCCCAAGCCGCTGGAAATATGCACCAAGGATTTTGTGGCGCGTGAAGTCGATCGGCGTGAAGCGGAGCCGATGAGACCGCTTCCAACGCCCCCGAGCAGACCACCGAGGGCCGCATCGCCGGCGTCGGAGCCGTTACCTACGGGGAATGTGGACAAGGCCGCGCAGGTACCGTGCTATGTTTATCTTGAGAGCCATGTCGCTTGTGTTGGACGGCAGGGTGATCGTGCGCACGCATCAGCGCGCGTATGGCGAAGCTACAGGAGGATGCAGCCATGCCAGATAGCGTCTACAAAGTCATCGAGCTAGTGGGTACCAGCCCGGAGTCCTGGGAGAAGGCCGCGGCAAACGCTGTGCAGAAGGCAGGGAAGCACCTGCGGGATCTTCGGATTGGCGAGGTCTCGGATCTCGATATGCAACTCGACAATGGCGAGGTTGAGGCGTATCGAGCGAAGGTGAAGGTCTCCTTCAAGTACGAGGGAGACGATTAGCGTACAGTATGCGCCGTACGAGGGGGCGACCCCTATTGCATCGAAACAGAATAGCTGAAGACTGCTCAACAGGGCAGTATGACCCCGGCCAAGTGCCGGGGTTTTTCTGTGGGGATGCCCTAGCCGCTCGGTCTGTCAGAACATGGCCCAGTCCACTGACCGTGGCAGCTTTTCAGGCGGGTGCAGAGTCTTGGTCGACGCCCCCCGGGGGGCGAAGCTCCCGCTCCGATCCTTGGCCCACTGCACCGATTGCGTTGCCGGCTTCAGGTGTGGCAATCGTTGATCGCTC
>CAYYHR010000578.1:0-1954 GCA_964471705.1 uncultured Chromatiaceae bacterium | reverse complement strand
CCTCGATCACCGGATACGGCTTCTGGGCCGTGGCGGCGTTGTCCAGGTAGGCCAGAGGCCGCCCGTGCACCTGCTGCCCGAGGGTCGGGAAATCCCGGCGCACCGCCGCCAGGTCCCATCGGGGGGCGTCGCCTGAGAGGCGGTTTTCTGCTGGGATAGGCATGGTCGCGTACGCGCTCTCATGTAAGCGAATAACCGCCAAAGAAGGTGCTTGAGGAGCCGGGGGTTCCAAATCCGCTGAAGGACGGGGTCGCTCCTGCCAGATCGGCCAATCGGATCGCCGCCAAGGTCTCGCGAAGCGCCCGGTTGATCACCAGCCAGTGCCGGCGTGTCAGGCAGCTATTCTGGATGCTGCAGGCCCCTACTTCGCGATTGCATTCGGTGAGTGCGATCCGGCCCTCGACCGCCTCGATGATCTCCGTCAGACCGATATCGGCGGGGGTGCGCGCCAAGGAATAGCCCCCATGGCGGCCCTGGGTCGAGCGCGCCAGGCCCGCCGCAGTCAGGATCTTGAGCAGCTTGATGACCGTCGGCCCGGAGATTCCGGTCTCCTCCGACAGAGAGCGGGCGGTGGCGCAGGCGTCATTGCGCTCCGCCAGGGATGCGGAAAGGACGATTGCATAATCGGTAAGCCGACCGAGCCTCAACATGGGATTTCAGAGCTTGCACAATACAGTACCAATTTAGTACTTATTTACCGCGCCCAAGTTCCCCACTCCGTGCCTTGGCGACTCTTCAGGCAGCCGGTAGGATGCCGGCGACTCAGGTAGCCGAGGGCCGGCACGCAGGATGGCACGGAAAGACCTCCTTGGCAGTTGCACCCCGCGAGGGCACCAAGCCCAGCACGGGTTGCATGTCCGAAGATCGATACGCCTCAGCGCTCCAGATACTGGAGCTTGTCCTTGACCTCCTTCCATTGCTCGGCGTCCGGCAGCGGGTCCTTCTTCACTTCGATCACCGGCCATTGCCGAGCCAGCTCAGCGTTCAGCTCCAGAAATCGCTCCTGTCCCGCGGGAAGCTCGTCCTCGGGATAGATGGCGTCTACCGGGCATTCGGGGACGCACACATCGCAGTCGATACACTCGTCCGGATCTATGACCAGGAAGTTCGGTCCTTCGTGAAAGCAGGATACGGGACAGACTTCTGCGCAATCCGTGTACTTGCACCGGATGCAGCTTTCGGTAACCACGTAGGCCATGGTGTCCTCCTTATGTGATCGCCCGCCCGTCGCTCCCGTACCGCACGGCCTGTATTGCCTACATGTGTCCGCGTCAAGACGATTGCCGGTTTCCCGCCGCTGGACAAGGACAGATGACGAGCTCGCTTCATCGATTCTGGCTTCGGAGTATTTCCTACCAATACACTATAGGTTAGCTGTTCCCGCCCACAACGCCGGATGGCCGAGCCGAGGTGGCCGGGAGAGGCACACGATTCCTGGGCTACCCGGTGAGCGATCAACGATTGCCACACCTGAAGCCGGCAACGCAATCGGTGCAGTGGGCCTAAGTTCGGAGTGGGAGCTTAGCCCCCGGGGGCGCGTCGACCACGACTCTGCACCCGCCGGGAAAGCTGCCACGGTCAGTGGACTGGGCCATGCCGCGCAAGGGTTTATCAAGGTCATTTTTTCCCTGGACGCGCACGGCCCGTAATGGCACTTCGGTTTCTTTTCGGGGAAAAGCGACAGCCAGGGATTGCATCTGCCGGCTCATCCTCTGAACGCGCCGACAAGGCTTGGGGGTAGCGACAACAGATGGCTGATCAATATGTCTGCATGCTTTCCGACGCCACAGGTGGCACCGCAGAACGGGTGGTGCGCGCGACTCTTGCGCAGTTTCCGGACTCAACAGTGATGCTCGAGGTGATCTCGGGGGTTGAGAATACGGAGCAGATGCGGGCGGTGTGAGCGTGATCTCGATAATTGAGGGAGCGGTTTTCGAGAAAACCGAGGGACCAA
>CAYYHR010000577.1:0-1955 GCA_964471705.1 uncultured Chromatiaceae bacterium | reverse complement strand
CGGCGATTCGAAACTGGATCTCGCCCGTCTGTCGGGTACCCAAGACCTCGCCGGGACCGCGCATTTTCAGGTCCCTGCGGGCGATCTCGAAGCCGTCTTGGCTGGCGCGCAGGATGGCCAACCGCGCCTTCGCCTGTGCCGACAAGGGGGCGTGGTAGAGCAGCACGCAATGGCTCTGAACCGAGCCCCGCCCTACCCTTCCGCGAAGCTGATGAAGCTGGGCCAGACCGAGCCGCTCGGGGTTCTCGATGATCATCAGGCTGGCGTTCGGGACGTCCACACCGACCTCGATCACCGTCGTGGCCACCAGCAGCTGCAGCTCCCCCCGGGCGAAGCCCGCCATCACCGGCTCGCGCTCGCTCGCCTCGAGGCGGCCGTGGACCAGACCTACTCGTAGCCCAGGCAGAGACTCGGCGAGGGCCTTGGCGGTATCCTCGGCAGCTTGGCACTGGAGGGCATCGGATTCGTTGATGAGGGTGCAGACCCAATAGGCCTGACGCCCCTGGGCACAGGCGTCGTGCACCCGCCCGATCACTTCCTCCCGACGGGTGTCGGGAACGGCGACCGTCGTAACGGGCACTCGTCCCGGCGGCTGCTCGTCGATTACCGAGAGATCGAGATCCGCATAGAGGGTCATCGCCAGGGAGCGTGGGATGGGGGTGGCCGTCATGATCAGCTGGTGAGGCGCCGTCTCGGCGTCCGTACCCTTGTCCCTGAGCTTCATGCGCTGGTGCACTCCGAACCTGTGCTGCTCGTCGATGATCACCAGGCCCAGATCCCGGAAGCGGACATCCTCCTGGAAGAGCGCGTGGGTGCCCACCACCAGGGGTGCCTCACCCCCGGCGATGCGCGCCACCAGATCGGCACGCTCCCTGCCCTTGTGCCGGCCGACCAGCCACAGTGGCTCCAGCCCCAGGGGTCCGAGCCAGCCACGCAGATTGCGCAGGTGTTGCTCGGAGAGGAGCTCGGTAGGGGCCATGAAGGCAACCTGATGGCCGCATTCCAGGGCCTGCAGTGCGGCGAGGGCTGCGACGACCGTTTTTCCCGAGCCGACATCTCCCTGGAGCAGTCGCAGCATCGGGTGCGCCTGTCGCAGATCGGCGGCGATCTCCTCGATCACCCGGCACTGGGCAGCGGTCAGCTCGAAAGGTAGATCCGCCAGCAGCCTTGCGCGCAAGCAACCCTCACCTCCAAGCACGGGAGCTCGGATTCGCTGCTGGCTGCGCCGGAGGCGGCGCAGACCCAGCTGGTGAGCGACCAGCTCTTCGAAGGCCAGCCGGCGGAAGGCCCGATGCCGACGATCCCTCAGGTCGGCCATCGGCTCGGATGTCGGCGGGCGGTGCAGAAATCGCAACGACTCGGCAAGGGAAGGGAGCGCGAGGCGGCTCAGTATCTCCTCGGGCAGCCATTCCGCCAAGAGGTCGGGATTCCGGTCCAGCAGATCCAGGGCCTGATCCGTCAGGGAGCGCCAGGAGGATTGCTGCAGCCCCTCGGTGGTGGGATAAATCGGGGTGAGACGGGTCTCTAAAGGTGATGGCTCATCGAGACCACAGTGCCGATATTCCGGGTGCACCATCTCGAGCGATTGGGGCCCCTGGCGGACCTCCCCGAAGCAACGCAGCCGCGTCCCGGGCATGAGAGCGGCGACCTGGGCGCCGGAGAAATAGAAGAAGCGCATCAGGATTCCTCCCTGCCCCGACTCGTCGGCGAGCCAGATCTTTAGGGATCGTCGCCGACCGACGCCGATTGCGGCATCCTGAATCTCCCCTTCGACCAAGACCTCGTCACCGGGCCGCAGATCGGCGATTGCCAGCACCCGGGTACGATCCTGATAGCGTAGGGGCAGATGGAACAAGAGGTCCTGAACGGAAGCGACACCGACTTTGGCGAGCCGCTCGGAGACCTTGGGCCCCACACCGTGCAGCGCGCCTATCGGCACTTGGCTCGCGGGCTGG
>CAYYHR010000576.1:0-1999 GCA_964471705.1 uncultured Chromatiaceae bacterium | reverse complement strand
TCAGGTACGGGTTCGGCTGACCCAGCCCATTGTGGCGATAGCTGCTCCAAGGGTATTGCGCGGGATCGTTCGCCAGTCCGGCGCGGACGGGATTGAGCTCGATATACCGCTGGCATTTGAGCAAGTAGGTCTCCGCCTGAATGAGCGACGATTTATAGCGGCTGTCCCACAGGGTACCGGTGCGACGGTAGGTCTTGTTGATGTACTGGACGTACCGACGCCCGAGCGCGACGATGAGGTCCGGGATCGCCTTTCCTTGCTCAGGTGTCACGAGCAGGTGGACGTGGTTGGTCATGAGGACATAGGCGTGGAGCACACAGGATGCCTTTTTCATCGCCTCCGCCAGCCAATGAAGGTAGGCGTGGTAGTCCTCGTCGGCGAAGAAGCACGGCTCGCGGTTGTGTCCCCGCTGCACGATGTGAAGCGGCAGTCCATCGAGGTGAACGCGGTTTCGGCGGGGCATGTGGGCGAAGAGTCGGCTCGGTGGTCTCTACGGGGTCTCCTTGCCCGCGATGGCAGCGGGGCCTTGGCGGCCGGGTCTGGCCTTGCAATCACGTATCTTGTTCAGGAAAAATTTTTGCCCCCATGAAAATCCGACTCACAATCGCTATTCCAGACCATTCTTCAGATTCGGAATACCTCTTCGAGCGAGACGGCTTCGAGGATTTTTTCCGCCCACCGTTGCAGCTGCTCTTCGGTAGCCTCTGCGATCTTTTCCTTAGCCCAAGGTGGTAGTGACCCAAAGCGCTTCTGGAGTAGGTAAATCAATAGCTTGCCTTCTCCTTGCTGCATACCTTGTTGCATACCTTGTTGCATACCTTGTTGCATGCCTTGTTGCATGCCTTGTTGCATGCCTTGTTCTTGCCAAAGTTGTTCTGCGGGGGCGATGAAGGGCATTTTGCGTTCCTCTTCGAGCTCGTGTATCTGTTCCAGGAATTGCCGTTCGAGTGTTTCGGGGAGCTGTATCATCCAGTCGATGATGCGGAATAGCTCCAGTATAAGCTCTCGCCTGTAGCCGCGCTCGTAGAGGGTGCGAACCAGCCGGTATTTCCAGCTCTTGCGTTCGCTGTCGTCGTTGGTGATTTTGGCACGGATCTGCGCCATGACGACGTAGGAGAAGAGGTTGTTGCTCTCTTCAAGCTTCTTCCAGCGATCCGTTTCCAGCCAGTCAAGGAGTTTGGCGATGGGAAACTGAAAGGTGAGCTGGCAGCCCCAGCGTTGGCGTTGGTAGCTTTGGGGTCGGTATCGTTCACTGGCATCGGCGAGGACGGCAAGGCTGATGATTTCGATGCTGTAGCGGTCGAATAGCCGGTAGTTGTAGCGGTACATCCGTTCGGCGAAGTCGGCTTCCGGCTCGCCTTGAACCTCAATGTGGATGAGCAACCAGGTCTCTTTGCCGTCGGCAGCGTAGACCCGTACGAGTTTGTCGGCGTAGCGCCGGCCGCTGTTGGCTTCGCGGACTACCCTCTGGAGCTCTTTGTCGAGGAAGTGGTGATCCTTGCTCCAGTCAATGCCGGCGTAGACTTGTGGGAAGAGGAGCGAAAGAAATTCGGGGAAGTGGTGTTCAAGCGCCTCTTTCCAGGGGGTATCGTGATCGGCAATGTCCGTCATTTGGGGGATATAGGGGACGTACCACGAAATCCTGTCTGCATCTGAAACGAACGGCGCCGCGATGCCGGGCCGGAGCCATGATCACGGTCCGCATCGCAATCCGGGCGATGTGTGGACCGTCGAGCTATAGGCCTATCGCAGCCTGTTCCTCGGACCACCCATGGCTCTTGGGTATTGCGCTTCAGCCCGAGGTAGGCGCGTCTGAATTCTTGCCCCGGCAGGCATGGGATCCGTTCGGACCACTACGACATCGGAGAAAGGCAGAGAGAGTGCTTCCTCCAGCCGTCCGACTGCCTTTGCAAACGTCTCCACGCCGAATGACTTCAAACGATGAGCCCCTCGTCGCTTATCTGTCGGCGCATGCGCTCTGCGACTTCGTCGAGATTGA
>CAYYHR010000575.1:0-2015 GCA_964471705.1 uncultured Chromatiaceae bacterium | reverse complement strand
AGCCTGTTGTTGCGCTTGGAGCGGGCGGGAGCGATCAGGCTGCCGCCGAGGCAACGCAAATCCCCCAACGGCTACCGCAACCGCTCGCCGCTTTGGGTCCCCCATTGCAGCGAGCCGATCGCCTGTGCGCTGAAGGATCTGGCGCCGCTGCACATCACCTGTGTGGAGAACGCCAGCGCAGCGGACCGGCTGTTTCGCTGCCTGCTCAACACCTACCACTACTTGGGGTTGCGCAACACGGTGGGTGAGAACATGAAATACCTTGTGCACAGCCGCGACGGGCGCCCCGTGGCCTGTCTGCTGTTCGGCGCGGCGGCATGGAAATGTGGTGCACGCGATGCCTGGATCGGTTGGCAGCCATCAGCGCGCGAGCGCAACCTGCCCTACCTGGCGAACAACACGCGTTTTCTCGTCCTGCCTTGGGTAAGCGTTGCGCATTTGGCCAGTCACCTGCTCTCGCGCATCGCGCGGCGCATCCAGGCCGACTGGCTGGCCAAGTATGACCACAGCCTCCACTGCCTGGAGACCTTTGTCGATACCAGCCTTTATCGCGGTATCTGTTATCGGGCCGCCAACTGGCAGTTGGTCGGTGAGAGCACCGGGCGCAGCCGCAATGATCGCCAGCGCCGCCTGCGTGTGCCGAGAAAAGCCGTTTACCTCTACCCCTTGAGCCAGCGTTTGCGCCAGTACCTGTGCGATGACACCTGAGCAGGCACAGGCGCTCTACTTTGCCGGACAACAGGCCGTGGTCGAGCGCCTGTGCGCGCTCGATGCGCAAGTGCAGGCGGCTCGCCAGGAGATCGAGGCGCTGCAGCGCAAGCTCGCACAGCTGTCGAAGGATTCCTCCAACTCCAGCAAGCGGCCGTCTTCCGACGACATCACCAAGCCCAAGAAAGGCAGCGGCCAACCCCCCGAAGCCCAGGGCAAGGGCAACAAAATCGGCGGCCAACCCGGTCATCGCAAACACACCCGCCCGCCGTATCCGCCCGAGACGATCTCCCGGCGCCATGAGCATGAATCTTCGGCCTGCCCGCAGTGCGGCGGCGAGGACATTTTCTGGCTCGAGGATGTGCCCCCGCGCATCACCCAGCAGAGCGAGATCAAGGAGATCGTCGTCGTCCGCGAGGAGCACCGCGCCTACGCCTATTGGTGCGAGGGATGCGGCGCGATCCATTATGCCGAGCTGCCCGAGGCCGTGCGCAAGGAAGGGCTGTTCAAGGCCCGCCTGACGGCGTTGGTCGCCTACCTCAAGAACGTCTGCCATGCCTCGTTCTCGACCATCCGCAAGGATCGAAGCGATGTGGTCGGTGAGACGGTCTCTCGTGGCTATTTGGTCAAGCTCATCAGCAAGGTCAGCCAGTCGCTGGAGCGGCCTTACGAAGAGCTCCTCGAGCGCATCCCGCTGGAGGCGACGCTCAATGTCGATGAGACCGGCCACAAGGACAACGGTGATCGCTTCTGGACCTGGGTCTTCAAGGCCGAGCTCTATGTGCTGTTCCGCATCGACAAGTCACGCGGCTCGCAGGTCCTGATCGAGGTCTTGGGACGGGAGTTCGAGGGCACCTTGGGCTGTGACTACTTCTCGGCCTATCGCAAGTTCATGAAGGACTTCCAGGTCGCCGTGCAGTTCTGCATCGCCCATCTCATCCGCGATGTGAAGTTCCTGACCACCTTGCCCGATCTGCCCACGCGCGCCTACGGCGAGAAGCTGCTCGGCGCCCTCAAGGCCCTGTTTCATGTCATCCATCAGCACCAATCCCTCGGCGCCGAGGCGTTCCGCGCCGCCCTCGAGCAGGCGAAGGCCGACATCATTCGCATCGGCCGCGACCAGGCACCCAGCCTGATCGATGCCAACGGCAAAGAGCGCAGACGCGAGGCGCAGAACATGGCCGAGCGTTTTCGCAAGCATGCCGAGGCGTACTTCGCCTTTATCACCACCCCCGGCATGGACCCGACCAACAACGTCGCCGAACAGGCGATCCGCTTCGTGGTCATCGACCGCCATGTCACACAAG
>CAYYHR010000574.1:0-2024 GCA_964471705.1 uncultured Chromatiaceae bacterium | reverse complement strand
GCCCCCTGCGCACGAATCTGGGCTCGACGACCCGAGCAGAGACGGCCTTGTTTCGTATCAGCACATCGCACTCCTTGCCGATGCCCGGAGCCACGCGGGCGAAGGCGATGGAGCGTTGCAAGGTGGGAGCGAATCCCCCGGAGGTGACCTCGCCGAGCAGCTCGCCGCTGCCGAGGACCTGCTGATGGCTGCGCAGCACGCCAGGCCCGGTCAGCAGGAGACCCACGAAGCGTCGAAGACCGCCTCGCTCGCGCTGCGTCTCGAGGGCTTGTCGTCCGATGAAATCGCGCGCGGAAGGCTCCCAGGCGATGGTCCAACCGAGTCCGCTTTCCAGGGGGCTCGTATCCTCGTCCATGTCCTGGCCGTAGAGATTCAAGCCCGCCTCCAGGCGCAACGTATCACGGGCACCAAGGCCACAGGGGGCAACGTCGGCGTCCCTCAAGCCCCGCCACAGAGGTGGGGCCTCATCGGCTTGACAAATGATCTCTAGCCCGTCCTCGCCCGTGTAGCCGGTACGAGCCACGAGCCAGCCGTCCTGACCGGCGGCAAAAAAGGGCTTCAGTGCCATCGTATCCTGTTGCAGCGCTCCGGGAATCCGCTCGACGGCCTTCTTGCGGGCGTTCGGCCCTTGGATCGCGATCATCGCCAAGTCCCGTCGGGGCCGGATATCGGCATCCAGGCCCGAGGTATGCTCCCGGATCCAGGCCAGATCCTTCTCGGCCGTAGCGGCATTGACCACCATTCGGTACCGGCCCGGGGCTTGCAAATAGACGATCAGGTCGTCGATTACGCCGCCACGCTCGTTGAGCATGCAACCGTACAGCGCCTTCCCGGGGATATCGAGCCTCGCGATGTCATTTGCGACCAGACGACAAAGGAGAGTCGACGCCTCTCCTCCCTCGACATCGACAATCCGCATATGGGAAACATCGAACATACCCGCATCCCGGCGTACCCTGTGGTGCTCTTCGAGCTGGGAGCCGTAGTGCAGCGGCATGTCCCAGCCGCCGAAGGGCACGATCCGGGCGCCCATCGCCTGGTGCTCCCCAAACAAAGGGGTCTGTAATCCCACTCGGTTCTCCCTATGGCTCGCAAATATCGGGAACGGCGTGACGTGCGTGCTTACAGCGTGAAAGCCCGTCTCGGTTTCTCCGGGATACCGGATCGATTCCCGCCATATGCCCTTCAAGCACCACCATCACCGTTATTGGCACGCTTGAAGCTCGTGGCGTGGCACTTGGGACAGGGTGGGATACGTCCGGTCTTGTGCATGCGTATTTCCTTCCCGCAGGAGTCGCAAACCAGGGTGCCGGGCCCTGTGACATCGCCGGTGTGGTACAGACCTGCCTGACGCGCTTGCTCGGCCAAGCTCTGAAGTTGCAAACTGGTCTGATCCGCCACCCGGGAGAACATCTCCAACATCCGCTGCTCCACCAGGTCCAGGTCGAACCGCCACCAGCTCTTGAGGTCTTCGCCGGTCTCGGCAATGTAGTTGGCCGCATCCTCGATGTCCCGCTCGACGTACTCGGCCACCTTTTGGGCCTCCTCCCTCGTGAGCTCGCCTAGCTCGATCATGTTATCGCGCGTCTTGTACAAGAGCTCGCGGAAAGCGGGGGCCGCCTCCTTCTCCGCGAGCGCAATCGCATTGTGGATACGTTCGAGCATGCGCTCGTAGGCATCCACTAACCTGTCGGACGTATCCGGTTGCTTTTTCTGTGGCATCTGCTTCTCCAGGCGCAGGATCGGATTCCGGGCCGCCGGGACCGCTGGGGAGAACGGCGACACCCGAAGAAAGTGTGCCGGAAACCGGGAAAATCGCAACCGGGATGGCACCATGAACGTCACTGTGCGCGGTAATGTGAATCCCCCATTCGGGAATTGGCCATCGAGCCGCGATACAAGTAATTGTAGATGGTGATTGGGTCAGGTGAGATAGGAAGCCCCCTCCGCGAAGGCGGAGGGGGTCGAGCAGAAGGCCCTGGCGGTGACCTACTTTCACATGGGGAAGCCCCACACTATCATCG
>CAYYHR010000573.1:0-2028 GCA_964471705.1 uncultured Chromatiaceae bacterium | reverse complement strand
TAACGGGCGATGAAGGGCACGGTGGCGCCCTCATCGAGCAGCCGAACGGCTGCGTCTACCTGTTCCGTCCGCACCTTCAGATCTCGACTAATGATTCCGTTTATCTTTTGCATTTATGCCTTGAAAGTCTGTTTGCCGAGGGGCGCTCGTCGTTGTCTTGAACGCCGGCCACCGCTGATGGCGGGGTGGATTCCCGCGATGTCGACGCGCATGCCGTTGCGATCCGGGCTCGATCGTTGCTGCTCCGGACGCACGCAACGCTGGATTCAGGTCGCCGAGCAGCGGTCCGCGTAGACCGCCATGACCTGCTTGAGCTCGTGGAGAAGCAGGCGGCGCTCTTCTGCGCTGAGATCCCGGGTTTCGGGTAGGTCTTGGCCCCGCTCCAAGGCGTCGATATCCGCCCAAACACGGCGGCAGCCCTTCTCGCACAGGGCCTCCAGCCTGTCTTCCACTCGGTATCTGTCGAAGAGGTCCAAGGTTGTCGTCTCGTCACCGGCGGTCCGGGATTATAGAATCCGCCGAGGCTACGATTCCAGCCGCCCAATCCAAGACCGGAGGTCCCTTCCTTGCAGCGCGTGCCCCAAATCCGACACTGGCGTCCGGTGAGGCATCCGCCCGCCTTGTCACAGGGCGAGCTGCACCTATGGAGAATCGACGCCGGGGCGATGGGGGCACCTCTTGCCCGGCTATGGCCGCTGCTGTCAGAAGGGGAGTCGGAGCGTGCGGGGCGATTCCGCTTCGACCGCCACCGCGAGCGCTACGTCCGCGCCCACGCGGCACTGCGTGAGATCCTGTCGGGCTACGTCGGAATCGATCCCCGGAGGATCGGGCTCAGATACGGCGCCGCGGGCAGACCCTTTCTTGACGGCATCCGCCCCGACCTCGACTTCAACCTGACGACCAGCGGCGATCTGGCGCTGGTCGGCTTTTCCCTGGGGCAGCCGGTCGGGGTCGACTGCGAGCAGCTGTGCGAGCGCCGAGACATGGTCGGCATCGCGGAAAGGATGTTTACCCCCGAGGCGGCTTCCCGCATTGCCGCGGCGGGGGGCGAAGAGCGGCTGGAGCAGTTCCACATCGCCTGGACGGCCTTGGAAGCCGAGGTGAAGTCGGACGGTCGCGGCTTGGCCGCCTGCACGCAGCCGGGGGACTTGGGGAACCTGCCAATCGGGCACTGTGTGCCCGCCCCCGGATTCATCGCTGCGGTGGCGCGCAGAGGCTTGCCGCCGGTGGCCGACTGGATCGCGCTGGAGCTGTCCGCCGACTGGTATACTGCGTCACCCTGATTACCCGGAGCACCTCCTTGGAAACCACCGAGATCGTCCTTCTGTCCTTCGTCCAGGGACTGACCGAGTTCCTGCCGATCTCCAGCTCCGCGCACCTGATCCTGACACCCCTGCTGTTCGGCTACCAGCTCCAGAGCCTGGCATTCGACGTGGCGCTTCACCTGGGCACCTTGGGCGCGGTGATGCTCTACTTTCGCCGCGAGATCGCCGCCATGGTCGTCGCCCTCCTGGGCTCCCTGAAGAAGCGGCGGATCGAAACGCCCGATGCCCGCCTCGCCTGGATGGTCATCCTCGGGACCGTCCCCGTGGTCATCCTCGGGATTCCGTTGAAGTCCGTTCTGGATATGCTGCGGCAGGACGACCGCCTGATCGCCCTGGTGATCGCCGGCACCACCATCGGCTTCGGGCTGCTGCTCTGGATCGCCGATGTCCTCGGCAGGCGCACCCGGGACGAGCACAGCCTGGGCTGGAAGGACGCCCTCCTCGTCGGCCTCTTCCAGGCCGTCGCCATTATCCCGGGCACCTCCCGTTCCGGCATCACCATGACCGCCGGACTCTTCCTTGGCCTGTCGCGAAGGGCGGCGTCCCGCTTCTCCTTCCTGCTCGCCATTCCGACCATCCTCATGGCCGGCGGCCTGGAGATCCTCGACTTGGCCCGGTCCCCCGATCCCGTCGACTGGACCCCCCTGTGGCTGGGCGCCGGCCTCTCCTTCGTCGTCGCCTACCTGACCATCCATTTCTTTCT
>CAYYHR010000572.1:0-2036 GCA_964471705.1 uncultured Chromatiaceae bacterium | reverse complement strand
ATCGCACCGCCGAGAAGCTCGAAGCCCTGATCCCCGAGGCCCGCATCCAGGTCGCCCACGGCCAGATGCGCGAGCGGGACCTCGAGCGGGTGATGCGGGACTTCTACCATCGCCGCTTCAACCTTCTGGTCTGCACCACCATCATCGAGAGCGGCATCGACGTGCCCAGCGCCAACACCATCCTCATCGATCGCGCCGACAAGCTGGGCCTGGCCCAGCTCCACCAGCTTCGCGGGCGGGTCGGGCGATCCCACCACCGGGCCTATGCCTACCTGATCACGCCGCCGCCCACGGCCATGACGCCCGACGCCAAGAAGCGCCTGGAGGCCATCGAGTCGCTGGAGGAGCTCGGCGCCGGCTTTACCCTCTCCACCCACGACATGGAAATCCGCGGCGCCGGCGAGCTGCTGGGGGAGGAGCAGAGCGGCCAGATCCAGGAGATCGGCTTCAGCCTCTACATGGATCTGCTGGAGCGGGCGGTCGATGCCCTCAAGGCTGGTCGCGTGCCGCAGCTGGACAGGCCCCTGGACCACGGCGCCGAGATCGATCTGGGCATCCCCGCCCTCCTCCCCGACGACTATCTCCCGGACGTGCATGCCCGCCTGGTCCTCTACAAGCGCATCGCCGGGGCCGCGGACCGAGCGGCGCTCGAGGAGCTGCAGGTGGAGATGATCGACCGTTTCGGCCTGCTCCCGGAACCGGCAAAGAACCTTCTCGCGATCACGGAGCTCAAGCTGAGAGTCCGTCCCTTCGGGATCAAGAAGATCGAGGCAGGCCCCCAGGGCGGACGCATCCTGTTCGATACCGAGCCCCGGATCGATCCGACGCGCATGGTGAAGATGATTCAGACCAGGCCCAAGGAATTCAAGCTCGACGGCGGAGACAAGCTGCGCTTCTTCACCGACCTGGAAGACCCGACCAACCGTGTGCAGCAGGTCGGCGCCATTCTCCGGCAGCTGACTGGCTGACCGGGAACGAGGCTATACTTGCCATGACATTCGCAGGAGAGACGCCATGTCGCTGCAGCCAAAGACCGGCTACACATTCGAGGACTATCTCGCAGCGGAGCGCGAGGAGCGGGAGGTCCGCCACGAATTCATCCGCGGCGAGGTCTTTGCCATGGTCGGCACTACGGAAAGTCACAATATTATTGTGACGAACCTTGTCGGTGAGCTCCGGGTGCAAATGAAGGGTCGTCCCTGTCTCGTATATTCGAACGACCTGAGGGTGCGAATCGAAGCGGCAGATGCCTCGACCTACCCGGATGTCGTGGCCCTTTGTGGGGAGCGCGCATTCCATGATGGCCGACGGGACGTGCTGCTCAACCCGTCGCTGATCATCGAAGTGCTCTCACCCTCCACCGAGGGCTATGACCGGGGCGGGAAGTTCGCCATCTACCGGCGCCTGCCGAGCTTGCAGGAATATCTCCTGGTCTCCCAGGACAAGCAGGCAACCGAGCTCTATATCCGCCAACCGGACGGCCGTTGGCTGTTGAGCGAGCACAGCGGTCCGGATGCCGAGGTCCACCTGCCGTCCGTTGACTGTTGCCTCTCCCTGCGCGAGATCTACGACAAGGTCGACTTCCCCGAAATGCCTTTCATCTCGTAGGTAAAACGCCTTTGGCTCGCAGTGCGTCCAGGGCAATTTGCTTGCGGAGCGGTAGGTCGGCGGCGCTACGGGTGTCCACATTCATCGCAAACAGCCAGGTATCGCCTCCCACCTCCACATACCCCACGTACCATCCGACCCCCGGTACAGTGCGTGCCGCCCAGCCGCTTTTTGCGTACAGGCGATAAAGCGGACCGTCTTCGACAAGCATGATCGTCTTCAGAGTCTCGTAGCTGCTCGCCCGATACGGCAGGCTCCGTTCGACCACCTGCTTCAGGAACGCCACCTGTTGCTCCGCACTGATTTTCAGCGAGCCATCCAGCCAAAACTGCTCCCCGTCAAGCGGTTCGCGGAACTTTCAGCAATTCCCGCTGGTACCCCCGAACAGAGTGATAGGCAAGCTGGAAGGGTGGCGGGAACGGCAGGGC
>CAYYHR010000571.1:0-2042 GCA_964471705.1 uncultured Chromatiaceae bacterium | reverse complement strand
TGTCGACCACGGACACGCGAGCAGCGATCAGCCGCCCGGCTCGAAATCGGAATCCCCCATACGGGTGCTGACTCGGGTAGGTGGCGCCCAGCACGGGGCCCCTCACTCGAGCAGCGCGTGGGTCGAGATCGAGGCCGCGGTGGACCCGTTGTGCTGGAGATTGGCATAACAGCCGGCGAGGCGCGCGTCGGTACCATCCTAAATCGGCACCACCAAGCGCGGGCAATCGGCTGCAGAAGGGGCCGTCCATCGGCCCCTCGGCGGCGGGAGGCGCCAACGTCTAGTGACGCTTCTCGTCAGCACCCGTGTTCTTGATGTGTATGTTCCGGCTGTTGGCGATGTTCTGATTGGCCGATTCGAACATGGCATCCGGTGCCTTCTCGACGTACGGATGACGGCGCATGGCCTTCGAATCGCTGCATTCCATCAACTGCATCCCATCGAGGTGGAGTCAGTGAGATTCATCGACTCGATGAGATTTGTGGTGCTGATGGAGCTTGATCCAGGCGAAGACGGTTCCGATCACAGCCGTCGTACCGATCCCGATAAGGGCAAGGAGCAAGGCATTCTCATCGAGGTAGGCCACAACGATGCCGCTGAAGATGAGAAAAACCCCGAATACGGCCATCTTCCAGTCCAGGTAGAGCCCACTCAGGATGCTGGCAAGGCCGAGCAGGTAGACGATGATGAAGCCTTGGGTTTCGGACCGCAGGAAGTGCTGAACATTCGGCTGAAACAAGAGGTGGATGACAACGAGTAGGCTCCCCCAATGCACTATCTGCCGCAGGAGATATCGCGCCCGTGTCCGCCAGACTTCACCGGCGTGCTGGTGCCAGCCATCGATGGTGGAGACGAGCCCCACAATGGGGATGAAATAGTTCCAGGTCCCGTACGCGGATGCGGGGTTGCGGTTGGTCATAGCGATCAGAGCTACCGCGATCGTATAGAGAACGACGTAAGGCAGGTTGGTGAATGCCAGTTTGCCGAGCGTGCTCTTGGGCTGGGGAATGATGAGGTATCCGTCATGACGGAGACGATCCCACCCTGCGTGGAGTATGTTTTTCCACTCTGTGCGCGCGATCTGGTTTGACATGAGCAGGACCTCCAGTTTCATTTGCTGCTGAGTGTCCGGTCTGGGCTTGTACGATCACAACCGGTGCGAGGCCTCGCGGGTGTCGCGACTCAGGCCGTGACGGCGCGGAGCAACTGAGATGAAAGCCGGACCGGCGTCCGCGCCGCCTCATGCTCTGACCGGGGTACAGCATTCTGCGTGCCAAGCCGTCGGAGCCCCCATTCGCGTCGGGAACTGCCGCGATGGCGACCCGAGGACCATGGTGCAGAAAGCCGATTTCCGGCGGATGAGACCTGGCAGGCTTGGTCCAAGTTGACGAGGACAAACCACGTAGACGTTCGACAGACGGAGCGCGGCGACACAGGCTTTGCGAGCCAGGCGATTACTTCACGGCGACGGAGTAGACATACAGTTTCCGGCCAGGCGGGAGAACCCGTACCGCTTCCCGAATCCGTACCCCGGGTATAACGCTTCGGGTGCGGAAGCCGAGTGCTGGCTCAGCGACCTGGGTGCCGCTAAACGAAAAGGTCGGAGAGAGATGGTTTGGACCCCTGGGCTTCCGTGCAATTCCTCGATCGTTTTCGGAAGGATGCAGTGGCGAGTGATTGAGACATCGGCTGGCCTGACCCCCTGGACCTTCGCTGAGCTCATTGAAATCCACAGGCTCATTTAGTCAAAGGTCGAAAGCAGGAGACGTTGCGCTCCGAGTGCTCGGGCGGATTCCGAGCGCCGGCATGGGTCTTGCTGCCAGCTTTGTTAGGAATCAACCGACGGGAGGACGAATGGTGAAAAAAAGCTGTGTCCCTCCGCTTTGCCTTGGCGGCGACTTTATCGACGTTCCTCCTGACGCCGGCCCTCCCTGGTGCCCGCCCCGACGGCTGCGCCGCTCGATCCGGAACGAAAGGTCCTCAGCCAGGGTCCCATGCTGCTCGAAAACCTGCGCCAACCCGCGAGGAGCGACTTCGGCGGG
>CAYYHR010000570.1:0-2044 GCA_964471705.1 uncultured Chromatiaceae bacterium | reverse complement strand
GTCCACCAGGGCGGAGCGCATGTCGGCGGTGCGGGAGCCGGTGATGCGGTCGGTGTCCCGGTGGCGCTCCGCCCAGGCGTTGTAGATCGTTCGGGATTCCGGATCGGTGTTCGTGCCGTTGAAGAGCACCAGGTTCTCGCCGTAGGGGCTGTCCGCGAGCAACCGCACCAGATAGGTCTGCGTGCGGCGAGACTCGGTGAAGACCACGGCCTTACGGGGCGCCTGAAGCTCGTCTGCCTTCCCGAAGGCGGTGCCGAGCGCCGCGAGAAGTGCCCGGCCCTTGGCGTTTTCGGTAATCGAGACCGCGAGGTCTCGAAAGTCTTCCAGCTCCGCGATCTCGCGGACAAGGGCGTCGCGCTCGGCGGGCGAGATCGGTTCCGGCACTTCGGCCTCCCCCCATTCGTCGGAGAGCTCGTCGTAAGCCTCGAAGTCGACCGCCAACTCGTCGGACGGATCGGCAACGACCGTCGCGTTCTTGAGCTTCTTCTTGAGCCGGTTGGCCAGCGTATCCAGTGCCCCGGCAATGGCGAAGCTCGATGAGGCGAGCAACTTACGCAGCACCAGCGTCATCAGGGAGCGCTGTCCGGACGGTAGCGCCTGAAGGTTGTCGCGGCGTAAATAGTCGGAGACCAGATCGTAAAGGGCGGCCTCGTCCGGTCCAGGCCTGAACTCCTGAAGGATCGCGTGGCGCTTTGTGTAAGGCACGTACTGGCGCACCTGCCGGCGCAGGGTGCGAAAGCAGATAGGCTTGATGCGCGATTTCAGGGTGTCGAATGTGGACTGGTCGGTGATGCGGGAGAACTGCTCGCGGAAGCTCGCCAAGTCACCGAACACGCGATCATCGACGAAGCTGACGAGTCCGAAGAGCTCCAGCAGGGAGTTCTGCAGCGGGGTGGCGGTGAGGAGCAGCTTCGGCGCGTGATTGAGCGCGTCACGCAGGGCCCGGGCGATGACATTGGTCTTCTTGTACACATTACGCAGCCGATGGGCCTCGTCGATGACGACGATGTCCCAGCGGACGCGGGCGATGTCCTCCGCCTTGTTGCGTGCAAAATGGTAGGAGCAGAGCACGATGACATCGACATCGAAGGGGTTGATTGCTACGGCATCGATGGCCGCGTTGTAGGATTTGGTCTCGAGGATCCGGCTCGGAAGGAAGAACTTCTCCTGTAGCTCTTGATACCACTGCTTGCGCAAACCAGCCGGAGTGATTACGAGGATGCGCCGCTTGCTCTCGACCCAACACTGAGAGAGGACCAGGCCGGCTTCGATCGTTTTGCCGAGACCGACCTCGTCCGCGAGGATCGCACCGCTGGAGAGGGGGGAGCGGAATGCAAACAACGCAGCCTCGACCTGATGCGGATTCAAGTCGACCTGGGCATCGACCAGCGCGCCGGCCAGCTTCTCCATGCTGTCAGTCGGACAGCGCCTAGTGAGCTGGAAGGCGTAGTACTTCGACTGATATGGCGTCAGTTGAAATGCAGCGCTTTCCCGTAGCATGCGCGCAACTTTAGCGCGCGAGGGGCTGTCCGTCGATCCACCGTCAACCTGGCTCAGCGAGCACTACACCGGTCTGGTCAAAACCACGCTGCAAATCGCCATGCTGTTGTCTGTGATCTACATCGGCCTGAGCGAGCACCTGATCATGATCTCCGGCCTGTCCCAGTACTCAACGGCCGCCCGGGTGTCCACATGGGACTGTTTCAACAAAGAGAGCATGATGCCGGAGCAGATGGCAGCAAGGGATTGCCGCTCTACAATCTGGATTCCGCCGGGCTTGCTCACGAATGGGGCCGACCCGGAAGCCGGCGTCAGGGCAGCTGCTCGATCTCCTGCATGAGCTCCTTGTAGCGTGCTTGCAGCCGGGTAGGCATTCCCGCCTGTTTTGCCTCCTTGCAGCCACCGGCGGCCTTGAGCTTCTCCAAGAAGTCGCGCTGCAGGCGCTCGTTCGCCGAGCGGTAGGACTGCTCCGGGAAGAGGTCGTCCTTTACGTCGGAGACGGTCATGCGAAACTTGCCCGCCAGCTCTTTGTTCAGGTCGTCGG
>CAYYHR010000569.1:0-2045 GCA_964471705.1 uncultured Chromatiaceae bacterium | reverse complement strand
CGGGAGGAAGGCCGGGAAGAAGGCGAATGCATGGCGGCGCGTCGCATCCTGTTGAAGCAGATCGCCCTCGAGTTTGGCGGTGTTCCCGAATGGGTGTTGCACCGGGTCGGACAAGCGAGCGTGGAGCAACTGGAGGCCTGGTCAACGGCGATTCTGGTTGCCGATGATTTGAAGATTATGCTGGACGAGTAGGGGTCTTCGCCATCGACTTAGCTGCTTACGCCGTCATGTGGTTCCCTCGATTTTTCGTCTTCCAAGGGAGTGTGCTCATGCTGCCAGATGTTCCTCCTTCCCAGTACTCAGCCAGCTTCTCTTGGAAGGCGTGGCTGGCATACAGGCTACCGTGATCGGAATGATGGATCAGCCCTGGCTCTGGTTTATGGCGAAACCACCCAGGATGCTCCTCACATGCGCAATGTTTCAGAGTAGCCTAGCTCCGAAAACGAATCCGAGACTCGTTTCCCGCCTTGAACCCGCAAGAATCGCGGCTTCCTGAACCTGCAGTTTTCCTTTCAGGCATGAGGAATAGAATTACGTGATCGACCTGCACTGCCACATGCTCCCAGGCATCGACGACGGAGCCCAAGATCTCGATCAAGCGCTGGAGATGGCTCGCATCGCTCTCGATGACGGCATCACGCTGACCGTCTGTACGCCTCACATCTACCAGGGGCTTTACCACAACGACGCGACAAAGATCCGAGATGCTGTCGACGACTTCGCGCGTCGATTGCGTGAAGCCGATGTCAATTTGCAGGTCACTGCCGGCGCTGATATCCAGGCCGTTCCGGAGCTCACGGACCGGCTCAAGGCCGGTATCTTTCCCACTCTGCATGGCTCTCGCTATTTTCTGTTCGAACCTCCACACCACACCGTCCCCGCTGCATTCGCCCAATCCATCTTCAATGTCCTGGCATGTGGATACGTACCTGTTATCACCCATCCGGAACGGCTCACCTGGCTGGACACAGAACATTACCGCTGGTTTGTCGACGCCGCACAGCAAGGTGCTTGGCTGCAACTAACTGCCGGCGCGCTCACCGGACGCTACGGCGATCGTGCGAAGTACTGGAGCCAGCGCTTTGTAGCGGATGGCGTTGTGCACCTTCTCGCAACCGACGCACACGGAGTGAGCAGAAGACCACCACTGTTGGCAGAAGGCAGAGACGAAGCCGCCAAATTGATCGGCGCCGAAGAAGCCGACAGGATGGTCAACGCCCGACCCCGGAGCGTTATAGACAATTCCGATCCGGTAGACTCGCCGCTTCCTCCGTCGCTCATCGGGGCGGATGGCGTCAAGCCGTCGATCGCTCCACGAAAACACTGGCTTGCGCGCATCTTTTCCCCTTCCAGGCACTGAAAGCACGGAAAAATGGGACTGAAGGTACACTTCGCTTCCCGTTTCGAGGATGTCGTGCCGCTACTCTTCCGGAAGCCGAAGGAACAGGATCGCCGGTCCTAGCAGACTGTCGGACTTAGCCTCGCGAAACGCTCCTACACGAAAATAACGAGACTCGCGAGACGGAAGTATTCCAAATCACGCGTAGGGCCGCCGAAATTGACCATGTTTTGGCCAAATTGCCCCCGGGGCAGGAAAGTCCGACAGGCTCCTAGACCGAATACCGACGGATCCGATGGCAGGCGGTCTCGGTTCGCATTTTCTCCCACGGGCGCGCCGGATGGCAGCCTCCGATATCGGTATCGCCCGCCCATCTGCTCTCGCCCAGACAGAATCCGCTCACTCTGCTCGGTGGGAGCGGACCCGCACGAGATTGCCGCTACCGCAATTCGAGCTTCCGGATCCTGAGCAGGAGTTTCGCCACGTCCCGACCATGAGGCACCTTGAAAAATCCCTTCCTTGGGATTTTTCAACCTAGAAAGAGCAGTTGGACGGCCCCTGGGGTGCGTTCCGCGGGGTGTCTGGCAAGGCACAAGGAGGCGGAATAGTTGTTCTATTGCAACGAGTTGTAACGCAGCCAGGCGCCGCGCGGGGCGTGCACCAGGGGTCGTAGCGGCCTTCACCCTGCCGGTGAGCATGCTGGTGG
>CAYYHR010000568.1:0-2055 GCA_964471705.1 uncultured Chromatiaceae bacterium | reverse complement strand
GCTCGACAGTGACATCGTAATATTGTGCAGCCCGTGCGTACTTCTCGCGCAACCGCCCCAAACGCTCGAGGACCTTGTCATAGCGTTTGACGGCGCCCTTCTTGTGCAGACCCTCGGCGAGCTTGGCAAGGGCCGCCTCGAAGCGTTTGGCAAACAGCTCGGCAATGCCTTGCTCCTTCTTCTCACGCTGGGAAGAATGGCAGTACAGCTCCACCTCACCGGTCTCGGCGTTGAGCACCCGTTGGGCGCGGATGGTCAGCTCCCCGTCCTCCTTGATGAGCTCGGCGTGAGAGGGGTCGAATTCACGGTGGCGCTTGCGGCTGACCACCAGATAGCGGTAGCCGTTGTGCACCAACCAGGTGATGTTCTCTTCGCTGGCGATGTCGGCATCGAGCACCACCGTCGGGGCACGGTCCGCGTGACCCGAGGCGAGCTTACCGATTATCCCGGCCAGGGTCCCGGGCTCGCTGATGTTGCCGGCGAAGATCTCGCTACGCTTGGGAAAGCCGCTGGCGTCGAGCACCAGCGCCAGGGTCACCAGGGGACAGTCCGAGCGCTTCTCCTTGGATTTGCCGAGCGCAGCATTGGCGTTGCCCTTGGCGGTCCCTTCGAAGTACGTGTTGGTCAAGTCGTAAAGGGTGATGACTTCCTCGAAATCGAACAGGGTGCGCTCCTGCTCGTAGAGAAACCCTTCCAGGGCCGCCTTGTGCTTAAGCAGCTGATCGGAGATGCGGTACAGCGCCTTGAATTCCATGCGCAGAAAATCGAAATCGATCAGCTCGCCTAATGCGCTCTGCTCTTGCAGCCATTGGCAGGTCGCAAGCTCACTGCCGGCGGCGGCCATGCGTGCGACCAGGGGGCCGATGGCCGCGGCCCGTTAAAGCCCAAGGAGGTGAGCTTCTCGTCTAGGCCGACCTGGCGCAATGCCGCCAAGGCGACATGCTCGATGGCCACGCTGCGTGGGCGCAGTAGCTCCAGACTGTCGACATCGACGTTTGATAGTCCGCGCCACTTTCATCCACGCTGGCCCGGGTACGGACCAGCTGCGCCGCATAGCGCTGCGCCGCCTCTTCCCATCGCGTATCCAGATACGCAGGCATTAAATCCTGTTGCCCACCGACCAAGTGCTCGATGCGCTGTACCAGAGCGCCCCACTGCTCGCGCGGGACCTCGAAGTGCAGTCCCAGATTCAGCAGCGTGCGCTGGCGTACCCGGCCACCCTCGCGGATCGACTCCACCAGCCGGTACGTGTAATAGGGTTCTCCCCTTTGCCGGCTCTTGATCGGGGTGCGGCGGATGTACATGCCACGACCCTAACCGGTCGCGCAGGGAACATCAATAGGGGTAAATGAGTTTATGGCACTACTTTCAGGTTTCCATACACCGAGGTACAGGATATCAGCAGGTTACCGCAACCGCTGCCGCAAATATCCGCCCTGTATCATGGGGGCAGAGTAAAGATGGGCTAGCGGCGGGTGGCCCCCGCGCGATAGTGACCAACCCGATCGTGGAAGGCCGCACGACACTCCGAACTTCCCAAATCCATGGTGGTTGGGCGGGGTTGTGCAAGAATAGCAGCCGTTCTTCTGAGGAACCGAGGGGCAGTTCTCGGCCAAAAGCCGACCTTCAATGGTGTAGAGCAGAGCTTCCGCTTTCTGCTGGAAGCGGACACCAGCCTGCAAATGGAAGACAGCAGCGTTCGACCTCTTTTGGACTATCCGACCTTGTGGGGACGTTGTTTTGTTTTCGCAACAACCGACGTTGCCGATCCGTGTTTTGTAACCGGCTCTTGCGATCCTCGGATGATCCAGGGCTAGTCGAGACGACCGACAGAAATGT
The DNA here is from genome assembly GCA_964471705.1 of uncultured Chromatiaceae bacterium. Lineage (GTDB taxonomy): Bacteria > Pseudomonadota > Gammaproteobacteria > Chromatiales > Chromatiaceae > Thiosymbion. The sequence goes on along the minus strand of CAYYHR010000568.1, from coordinate 216 downwards.
AAACCATCCAAGATCGCTGAAGCTTCCCTCGTCGACTTCGTGACCGCTAGCGTAGGCCAGTAGATCGCCGACGGACATCGATCTCAAACAGATCTGCGCCATGGCGTGGTTCTCGTGTCACTGTCGAGCACTCCAAGCCCTGGGCGCCGGTCTGTAGGACGTAGCCAGATCTCTCCTTGTCACAACGCGCCGCATGGGCTTTCGACTCACTCGCTC
>CAYYHR010000567.1:0-2063 GCA_964471705.1 uncultured Chromatiaceae bacterium | reverse complement strand
AGTAAGAAGGCAAATTACCATGCCGGAAAAATCTGGGGTTTGGGCTTACACCCCCATCGAGGGCTACTAAGTCATTCGGGCTGATCAGGTGCTCCGTGTCACCGATCGTTCGGACGTGCCGCAGACCAACCGTGTCGAACGCCTCCCCCACGACATCGAAGATCTCCACGACGTGGTCCGCTTCCGCCCGGTGACTGATGACCATCAATCGGCGCTCGCCGCTCTTGTCTGTGAACAAGCTGCAACCGTGCGGATGGAAGGGAACGCCAAGCGAGGCTTGATCAACCAGCATGCGCTTTGCTAACGGCTCGCCGATCAAGTCAAGCGCGAAAATCGACCCCCCCGGCATGTCCTTCGCGGCCAACAGCTTTCCCGGCGCCGATACGCGCAGCTGGGAGGCGACGAAGGCAATGCCTGCGGCGTGGTCGATCACGATGTCTTCCGGACCTGGCACCTCGATCGGAGGGTCACGGACAATCAAACGCATCGTGGATGCCGCGAGATCCTGTTTCAATGGCATGTGCTCTATCCTCTTTCAACATGCTCTTGAGAACGGTGTGCGAGCGTCGAATGGCCTCAATCCTGAGGCTCCGCTCCGGGGCCGCATCCACCGCTGCCCGCATTGTGCTTGGCACTTCCTTGGCGGGCAGCAAAAGCATATACCTCAAACTGCGTGGTATATGCTTTTGTCGATGCGCTTGCCCTGAGGCGCGGCAGCAAGCAAATCGACTACTTTGCCATCAGAATAGGCGCATGTTCGTAGCCGTAGTCCATCATTTTTTGCAGGAAGCCGCGAGCATTGACGAGCGCAGATCCGGCAGGCAGATCGAGTGTCATCGGCATCTTTTTGACGACGATGTGTCGGTATCTGCCGTCGTCATTATTGAGGCGCGATTTTTTCAAGTTAGGATCTACCTCCAACCACCTGTTGACGCGCTCGATATCTTCGAGCTCGTGTTGTACGAGGGAGTTCTGCCACAACTCGTCCTTGCGGTCCTTGCGTTCCCCTGGATTCGCCGGGATTTGCTCCCGTTTCTGCGGAAACACTTCTACGAACCAAACCTGATCGACGCCGTACTCCATCATGGGTGCGATCGGAGGATTCGTTCCCCAGGCGCCGTCGCAATATACGCCACTATTCGGTCCCTCCTTGATGACGGTAATGCCGTTGACCTCATCCAGCGATCCAGACGCCATTACCGCATCCAGACAAAAATCCCTCTCCGTGAATACCTTGATTTCTCCTTCCAGCACCTCGGCGGATCCGAGTGCCAGCCCGGGGACGTGTGCGGCTTTGTCGCGGACCTCAATTAACTCGTCGATCGGGATGTACGTAAGAATCCAGTCTTTCATCATGTGACGCAGCAGCGGGACGATCATGTTTTCCGACACATACTGCTGCACCGGATTCATTTGGGCAATCGCTCCGACAAGCTGCGATGCCTGCGCAACTTTTGCGTTCGGCACCAAGCCCCACGCGAAATGCATCCATAGCCTCTCCAGTGTCTCGGGTGCCTCCGAGATCGTGCCCTTGAGCTTGTGTCCCCAGCAAACCGACGCAACCAATGCCCCTGCGGAAGTGCCCGAGAACACGTCGATATCGAACTCGTCGAAAGCTCGGTCCTCGACGAGACGCTTTACAACTCCGGCGCCCAGTGCGCCAGCGGGGAATCCACCGCCTTGAAATGCCAGTCCAACTCGCGTCTTTTGTGTCATCTTCGCGCTCCTTGTCTGCAGTTAGTGTGGAGGTCGCATTCTTTTGCATCTGCGACCGATACGGCGCCTACTCTTCTCGTTCATTTACAGAATAGCTGGCGATTAGCTGGCTGTGTGTAGGGTTTTTCTGACAGTTCTGCACGGCAGCCCTCGTAGCGAAGGGCGGAGCCGAAGTTCCTGTGATGGAGCGGAAATGTCCACGTTTGACCGTTATGGAAAGCTTTTCATAACGCGGCTTCGGGCTCTCCATCTAACCGGAGTAACCCGAGTTGATGGGTTATTTTGGCGCCGTCCCTCGCTATGCGTGGATCCGATGGCGCATGTTCTGCCTGGTTTCTGCCCAATTT
>CAYYHR010000566.1:0-2067 GCA_964471705.1 uncultured Chromatiaceae bacterium | reverse complement strand
CCACTTGTCCCGGATTCGCCCCTGGGGCATTGTGACGGTCGGCACCAAGGCCAACCGCTTGTGCGCCTGGGCAAGCCGGGTGCCGGGGCTCGGGTGCAGGTTTTGGGCCGGCTTGCACCACAACCTTTCCTCCGAGATGGAGGGTTGGAGTAGGCGCAAGTGTCGGCAGCGGATTCACCTCTGGCGTCACATCCTCAGCCGGGCGGAGGGACTGATCGCCGTCTCCCGAGGCGTGGCGGACGACTTGGTCGCCACGATTGGGGTCGAGCGCGTGCGGGTCCGGGTCCGGGTCGCCTACAATCCGATCGTCGATGCGGACCTGGCTGCACGAGCGCGCGAGCCCGCAATGCACCCTTGGTTTGTCAGCGGGGGGCAACCGGTGATCCTGGGCGTTGGCCGCCTGACTGGGCAAAAGGACTTTGCCAACCTGATATCCGCCTTCGCTCTGGTGCGAGAGTGCCGTCCCTGCCGCCTGCTCATCATCGGCGAGGGGGAGGAGAGGGAGCGGCTGGCGGCCTTGGCCGAGAGTCTCGAGGTGCAGGATGGGCTCGACCTGGCGGGCTTTCAGCCCAATCCGCTGCCCTTCATGCGCGAGGGACGGCTGCTGGTCATGTCCTCGCGCTGGGAGGGCTTCGGCAATGTGCTGGTGGAGGCCCTTTACTGCGGGACCCCCGTGGTGAGCACCGATTGCCCCCATGGGCCGCGAGAGGTACTCGCGGACGGTCGCTTCGGTCGGCTGGTGCCCGTGGGCGATCCGCGAGCCCTGGCGGACGCCATTGTCGCGTCTCTGGACGAGGAATCCGACCCACGGCGTCTTCGGGCACACGCCGAGACCTTCTCGGCGGCGCGCAGTGCAGACGCCTATCTCACGGCGATGGGTATAGTGTCGCCCGCCGAAGAGAGTCCGCACTGATTCTGGATTCGGAACTGGAGCCGTAAGAGACCGATGCGCGAAGCCGCGACCTTTTTTCTCTACCTCCTTGTCTGCCTGCTCATCGGTGCCCTGTTGACCTATCCGCTCATACAGACGGGTTGGATCGGGCATGATCCGCACCGGGTACTAGGCCGGGTGGTGCAGCTGGTGGCTTTGGCGAGTCTGTGGCCGTTCCTCAGGGCGATGCACCTGGACAATCGTGGGGCGCTCGGTTACAGGGTTCCCCGTCGGCAGTTCCTGGGTGCCCTGTGGCGGGGATGGCTATTGGGCGTGGCAATCCTGCTACCGCTGGCTCTGGGCATCCTCTTGCTGGGGATCCGGGTACCGGATATCGCTGCAGAAGATTGGCTGCCGCGCCTGCTCGAAAAGGCAGTGACGGTTCTGATCGGGGGGCTGCTCATCGGCCTGCTCGAGGAGACCTTCTTTCGCGGTGCTCTCTACTACGGCATTCGCCGCAGCGGCGGGGCCCTCCGCGCGATCTTCTGGTCGGCCTTTCTCTTCGCGCTGCTGCACTTCATGAAGCCCCATGCCCTGCCCGAAGGCACGCCCTTCGACTGGTCGGGTCTGTGGCAGATGCTCGGGCATGTATTCGCCGGCGTGCTTCAATGGAAGCACCTGGATTCCATGGCGGCCCTATTCATGGTCGGCATCTTTCTCGCCCTGGTACGGGAGCGAACCGGACACATCGGCTGGTGCATGGGCGTGCACGCGGGCTCCGTCTTTACGATTCAGATGACCCGCTATCTGACGGAGGGCGTGCCGGCGTCGCCCCATGCCTGGCTGGTCGGGGATTACGATGGGATCATGGGCTGGCTGGCCGGGGCCTGGCTCGGCTTGTTGGCGCTCGGGTCCCTGGTCTGGGAGCGGGAGAAGGTGAGGCTGGGATAAAGAGTCCTCGGTGCGCCTCGCGTTTCCGGCGCAGTACTTCAGCGTAATTTCCGCTTGGAATGTGCGTCGCTCGATGCGTGACCTTTTCAAGGCAGCGAGCTTGATGTCGTCAATATGGTTGGCGTCGGGTAAAGTGCCACCGGCGGTAGTTTTGATCGGTTCCATTCGGTTTATAACGACCTGAGTCCGTAAGCTAAATGATCACTGTACGACGTAATCCGTCGTATAAACAGGGGGATGGAGTT
>CAYYHR010000565.1:0-2080 GCA_964471705.1 uncultured Chromatiaceae bacterium | reverse complement strand
GAGCACGGCCACGGGCGCATCGAGACCCGCCGCTACCGCACTCTGGGCGACCTCTTTCATCTTTAACGAGGCTGAAATCGCTTCAGGGCGGTGCGGACGCCCCTCTGGCCTGCAAGATTCTCTGTGTACGCTTCACCCCTGTTGTTCACGTTTGCTACAGTTTCCCTACCATCGGCAACGCTGTCCGCCAAGGGCGCAACACGCGATACGGGTGGGTGGTTAGCCCTTGCGAGAGATCATCCCGATCCCTCTCCCGACCGGGACTTTCACCCGGCAAGAAGCACCAAGCTTTGCTTGGCGCACTACGATCAGACCAAGCTGGTCGTAATCGAGGAGGAGTTTCGCGAGCTGAGCCTGAATGAACGCTTTGCCCGTTACGCCACCACCGTGGGGTTTCGCATTCGCGCCTGCGAGGGCTACGACCCCGAGAGCAAAGGCAAGGTCGAGGCTGGAGTCAAATACGTCAAGAACGACGGCCTCTACGGTGAATCCTTCGGCAGCTGGTCAGAGCTGACTGCCCATCTGCTGCAGTGGCTGGAAGAGACGGCCAACGCCCGTGTTCACGCCACCACCGACCAAGTGCCTCGCGCGCACTATGCGCAGGAGGAAAAGCCGGCCATGGCTACCTACCTCAGCCCGCCGGGGATTGCCGAGCTGCAAGGAGATCAGCCACAGACCCGCAAGGCCGACAAGACCGGGCTGATAGCCTTCAAGGCCAACAAGTACTCCGTGCCCCTGGCTTATCAGCGCTCCCGTGTCGGCGTGATTGAGGAACACGGCCGGTTGGTGATTTGCGACTTGCACACCGGCGAGGTCGTCGCCCGTCATGCCCTCTCCTGCGGCAAGGGGGACTGGAGGAGGAGCTGCACGAGCGCCTCGGAGAGCCTCTGGGAAGGCGCCTGTGCGCCCTGCTCAAGGCCAGCGAGCCGCGCATCTACAAAGACCAGCTCCAAGGCGCCAAGCAGGTCCTTGGCGCCTACGAGGAGCTGGAGCTGGCCCTGATCGAATACCTGTGCGAGAAACCGTACCTGAGTGCGCGGATGCTGCGCGAGTACCTCGAGGCCTATACCGCACACCCCGAACGGCTGTGCACAGAGCCTGGAACCGGGGTGGGTGCCGGTCTTCGGGCCAGGCAGTCCCAGTCTACCGACGTTGATACCTCCTTGGCCCGCTACGCCGGTATCGGCTTTGAGAACCGGGAGGTGGCCCATGACCTGCATTGATCAGGTAGTGCACAAGTACCGCGCCCTTCGCTGCAACCATATTGGCGCCAACCTCCCCGAGCTGCTGGCGCAGGCCGAGGCCAACGAGCTGTCGTACCTGCAGCTGGCCGAGCAGCTGGTGGACCTGGAGATCAAGGGGCGCGAGAAAAACCGCCTGACCATGAACCTGCGCAAGGCCGGGTTTCCCGTGGCCAAGCGTCTGGAGGAGCTCGACTACCGCCACCAAACCACCATCACCAAGCGCCAGATCAACCAGCTGCTCGATTTCCGCTTCATCGAGGAGCGCTCCAACCTGGTCTTCATCGGGCCCCCGGGGGTGGGCAAGACCCACTTGGCCATCGGCATCGGGCTGAAGGCCATCGAGGCCGGCTACAAGGTGCTGTTCACCACCGCCTTGGCCTTGGTGGAAACCCTGGAGATCGCCGCGATCAAGGGGGAGCTGAAGAAGATGATCAACAGCCTGCTCAAGTACGACCTGCTCATTATCGATGAGCTCGGCTACTTGCCCATGAACCGCCAGGGGCTCTACAACCTCTTTCAGCTTATCAACGCCCTATACGAATTCCGCTCAGTGATCCTCACCACCAACAAGGACTTCACCAACTGGGGCGAATTCTTCCGCGATGAGAACGTCGCTGTGCCCATCGTCGACCGTCTCATCCACCACTCACACGTGTTCATGCTCGGAGGGGAAGCTATCGGCTGAGAGAAAAGCTCGCAAACTGACGATTATCCGCACCTAACGGTGGGTCAATTCTTTTGTCCGCCAGTGGGTCAATTCTGATGGCCATTGACAGGAATTAAGTCGCTGATCGAGGCCACCCAGCTTCGAAAACAGGCTTCGAACGCTTTCGGAT
>CAYYHR010000564.1:0-2089 GCA_964471705.1 uncultured Chromatiaceae bacterium | reverse complement strand
CGCTGCCCATCATCCTCCCCTGCCACCGCGTGATCGCCAGTGATGGCAGCCTCGGAGGCTACGCTGGCGGTCTGCCTATCAAGCGCAAACTACTCAAGATCGAGGGGGCGCAGTTGGTCTAGAGGGAACCCTTGACGGAGGTGCCCGCCACACGGCGAAAGGTCCTAAATTCAACATCTGCCTGCAAACGAGGGTAGAGGCGGTTGGTGAAGGTCATCACGGCGGACGATGTACGATGGGCTTTCTCGGCCGCCTCGTCATCAAACACGAACACGTGCAGAAACTCGTTGGGATCGTCTTCGGACTGCAAGGACAGGTAGACCCGGGTGCCCGGCTCGGTGCGGTCAACGTCGTTGATGAACTCCCGAATGACTTCGAGGCACTCGTCGCGCCATTCCGGCTCCACTCGGAACTTGGCGGTCAGATAGTTGGCCACGCATGCCCCTCCTGCGCGGTCGGGCGGGCTAGGCTCGGCCTTCGAGCAGGGACCTCAGCGCTTGGTAGTCCGCCTCGACCGAGCCCTTACCTTGCCGCCTCAGCAGCGGCTCGGCCAGCTTGAAGAATCCCCCGGCTTCGCCCTCCACGATCGCAGAGACCACGCAACCCTCGCCTTCAGCGCGCACGGCTCGCGTGATGGTGATCGGGAACGAACCGGAAACCGTATCGATCTTCACCATTCTTCCGGGTTGGTATTCGACCACCTCGAAGGTGGTTTGGATCGGTCGTCCCATAAACCTGGCGTCCTGTTGGTAGCGGGACCCGACGGCAAGCGGAGGGGGCGTGATTAATCGGGCGGATGTGATCCCTGACTGCCAGGCCGGGCCGTTTTCGAAATTGGCAATGTAATCCAAAACTTCTTGGGGCGGCCTTGAGATGAACTGCTCCACTTCAACCTTGATCATGGATCCTCCGTGCTGATGTTCACGGCACCGGACGCGCCCTCGTCCTACGCCTCTTCTTCTTCCTCCCAGGTGTCCTCGCCGGGATTGCCGCCTGCAGCGCGCACCTGCAGCCTCCCGAGGTAATGAGCCCAGCCTTCATCGTGCTCCCCCTCGGCGCCGTCGGGCAATCCGAAGTGGCGCAGTCGGACTCGGGTGCCCTGACCCGAAGGCACGAGGGTGATCTCCACCGTCGACGCGCCCGGAGCGAGCCCACCCGGCGATCCTTCCCAACCAAAACTGAAGCGAAATGCGTTCGGCGGATCGACCTCAAGGACTGTTCCGCGGGCGATTGTGCCCTCCCTGACGAAGACGCGGTAGATGCCGCCGGGCCGCGGATCCAGCTCTACCTCCGATCCCATCCACTGGACCATCTTCTCGGCGTCCGTCAAGAACGAAAACACCAGCTCCGGTGGCGCATCGATCTCCACCTCGCGGTCAATTGCCGCTTTCTCCATCATGCCGCCTCCTTCTCGCATCGGCTTCAGCCGAAGCCTTGAGTTGTTGCAGGCGCTCCTCCCAGAATGTGTCCAGGAAGGCCCGCGCCTCATCCAGCCCCTCCTGATCGATTCGATAAATACGCTCGGTCCCTTGCGACGACACTCGGACAAGCTCGGCGTCCCGCAGCACACGCAAATGCTGCGAAACCGCCGGCCGAGAGATGTCGCCGATCACAGCAGCGATGTCGCCGGCATTGTGCGGACCCGACCTCAGCAAGGTGAGGATCCGGCGCCTGTGTGGCTCGGAAAGGGCTTTCAACACGTCATCCAGCATGGCCATATGTTAGTATATACTAACGTAAGTGTCAACTAAAATTAATTGGCACGCGGTGGAGGTGCGGATGAGCTGAGCGACACGCCCATCGCATCTCACCGACATCCATCTTGCTCAGGTGTAGGCGGTTTGGAGTTCCGACACCGGCAGGGTGATCAACCCTTCCGACGGGTCGCCTTCTTGAGTGACCTCCTCGGGGTGAAGCGCTGTCAGGTATGCCGTGTATGCACCCATCAAGGCGTCCAGTTCCCCGGGTGACATCAAATCGTCGAGCGGCAGTTCGCCGGTCAAAATGTGATGCCGAGTGATCTCTTCCAAAGCCCGCATGGGGTTGGGGATGTCGAGGCCCTTGAGATACAACAAGAGCTGTCGCTGGA
>CAYYHR010000563.1:0-2089 GCA_964471705.1 uncultured Chromatiaceae bacterium | reverse complement strand
AAGAAGAGATCCGATCCCGTCTGGGCAACAAGGTCTTCGGGATTGACGACGAGACGCTGGAGGCTGTCATCGACCGCCTGCTGTGCGAAAAGGGAATGACGCTTTCGATTCTTGAGACCTTTACAGCCGGCTTGGCGGCGCAGAGGTTATATCGCATTCCGTCGAGCCGGCTGTTGGATAGCCGGGTCGTTCCCGGTCGAGAAAGGCTACTGAGGCTGTTGGGAGAGCCAGCCGGGTCGGAGAATCGCCATTTCGCGGTGACCCTTGCCCAAAAGCCGAGGGAGATGACGCAGGTGGACGTGGCACTCTGCATCCTGGGGTTTCCTGAAGACAGCAAGCCGAGTGCCGGGATGCAGGCAGTGGTCGCTGCCGTCGGAGACGGCTTTTCAAAGGAGTTTTCCTGGCAGATGGGGGGAGACTTCCGCGTCTCCCAGGAACGGGGTGCCGTGATCGGCCTCAACACACTACGCCTTGCCCTTCTTGGGGAAAGCTGATCGACCACCGCCGTCGTCCCGGCTTGGAGGCCGGGACCCAGTGCCATGGACGGTAGGTCGCGGTCTTCACCAGGGCCGTTGGGTAGGATTGCTCGCGGGACCGGCACAAGGTCCTCGATCTTCGGCGAATCTGCCGTCCGCTTATCTGCTGAGCCCGAAAGCGCGCAGCAGCGAGCGGGCCGTCTTCACCGCATTCACAGGATCCGCGCCGATCGCCGTCTCATCGGAAAGGACGATGCCGGCATAACCCCGCTGCACCAAGTCACAGAGGTGGCAGACCTCGGAGCGGGTCGGCTCTGGGTGGCTCGTCAGGTGCTCGAGGACCTGTCCTGCCATGAGTACGGGCACTTTGAGCCCTGCCGGACGGAAGTCTCCAACCCAGTGCGCCAGCTCGACCATGCCGAGCTGGGAGCCCAGATCCCCGCGACAGATCCAGATCTCCTCGACCTGCGATGCAATCGACTCGATCCTTTCGATTGCAGCCCGTCGCTCTACCTTTCCGACCACCGGACACCCGATCGCACGGGAGCGAATCCAACCCGCCTCGGAACCGTCGCGCACGAAAGAGCAGGCGAAGGAGACAGGCGGATACTCTACCGCGCGCTCGATATGCTGCACGTCCCGCGGTGTGAGGTCTTCCAGGGCGACCGGGTGGTCGACCAGGTTGATCCCCTTGCGCGGAAGCAGCTCACCGGTGTTGAGGGCCTCGGCCTCGATGACCTCCGATCCCGCTACTCTGACGATAAAGCGCAGGCGGTCGTCGTCGCAGCTCAGGGTCTCGCCGACGGTAACGACGCGAAAGAGCTCGGGGTGCGGCAGCGGCAGCGCATCCTTGGCCTCGAAATTGTGCACGAAGCGCAACCGTTCGCCACGCTGGACGACGCGCTTCTCGAATTTGCCAAGGCGCATCTTTGCGCCTTGGAGGTCCACGACGACGGGAAGGCGCTGGAGCGAGGCCCGCACGCGCCCGAGCACGTCCTCGAGCTCGCCCGGAGACATGTGCGACGCGTTCAGGCGGAAAGCCGTCGCGCCCGCCTCCGCCAGGGCTGACGCCAGGTCGAAGGAAGCCGGGCCCAGCGTCGCGACGATGCGAGGGCCTGCTTCTCGGGGATCTCCGGTCATCCTCGCACCTGTGACTGCAAAGCGATCGAGCTCGCGAGAGGATAGCAGAAGCGCGGTGCGTCAGAACGTCCGCGGTCTTCCGTTGCGGTCGCGCTTCACCTTGACCGGGGACTTGGGGCGGTGAAATACTCCGACGTAGGCACTTGGATTTCCTATCGTTTCCGATATCTCCCTGCAGGTATGTCAATGCAAACAGCTCGCACCGCCCCCCCCCCGGGGGAAATCGTGGGGACTGCGGATCAACGCATCATCATGCACGGCGTCCGATGGGACCAGTTCGAGGCGATTCTGGCCTTGCGCGGAGACGTTGCCGGCCCGCGCATGAGCTATCTTCACGGAGAGCTGGAGCTCATGAGCCCGTCCCGCAGTCACGAGAGCATAAAAACGCTGCTTGCCCGCATGGTCGAGCTCTATGCGCTGGAGCAGGGCATCGAGCTCAGCGGATACGGAAGCTGGACCTTACGCAACGCCCC
>CAYYHR010000562.1:0-2099 GCA_964471705.1 uncultured Chromatiaceae bacterium | reverse complement strand
CTAGAGCATTTTCGTTGAACGTAGAGTCGGGATGGGATTCCGGTTGGGTGCGTTGTCTGATTCACTGTCCGCAGGTGATTTGCGGGGAGAGGATGATGACGCGCAGCTTGAGTGCGGATCTTCGAGGTCGGGTGATCGAGGCGATCTCGGAAGGGCTTTCGACGCGGGAGGCAGCCCGGCGGTTCAAGATCGGCATTTCGACTTCGGGCCGGTGGTATCGACGCTATCGCGAGACCGGCGAGACGGTTGCGCGCAAGCAGGGGCAGCCGTCACGCTCGAAGCTCGATCCGCATGAGAGGTTCATCCTCGATCTGATCGAGGCGACGCCGGACCTCACATTGGCCGAGATCGGCGAACGGCTGGCTGAGGACTGCGGCGTGCGGGCGGTGCCCTCGACGGTGTGGATGTTCCTCGCCAGGCGCGGCATCACGTACAAAAAAAGACGGCGCATGCCAGCGAGCAGCAGCGGCCGGATGTAAGGGCGCGCCGGGAGGCTTGGTTCGACGGCCAGCTCGATCTCGATCCCGGGAAGCTGATCTTCATCGATGAGACCTCGGCCTCGACCAAGATGGCGCGCCTGCGCGGCCGGGCGAAGAAGGGCGAGCGCTGCCGGGCCTCGATCCCGCACGGCCACTGGAAGACCACCACCTTCGCCGCCGGGCTGCGGCTCGACGGCCTGGCAGCGCCGATGCTGCTCGACGGCGCCATGAACGGGCCGGCCTTCCTCGCGTACGTCGAACAGGTTCTCGTGCCCGAACTCACCCCCGGTGACATCGTCGTCATGGACAATCTGCCTGCCCACAAGGTCGCCGGCGTGCGCCCTGCGATCGAGACGGCCGGCGCCAAGCTTCTCCTGCTGCCGCCCTATTCGCCCGACTTCAACCCCATCGAGATGGCCTTCGCAAAGCTCAAAGCGCTCCTGCGCAAGGCCGCAGCCCGAACCGTCGACGAGCTCTGGGCCGTCGTCGCCAACTGCCTCGACCAGTTCTCGACAGCCGAATGCACAAACTACTTCCAGGCCGCAGGATATGACCCCGAGTAGGTCGAATCTGCTCTAGCGCGCGCAACTTCGGTAGGAGAACCTCCGAAAGATGCGTGTAGGGCTGCGGCTTTCCACCGTTCGGCTGAGCCGGATCGAACCAGCCGCGGTCGTGACTGAGGAGCAGCTGGTTGATGCGACCTGCTTCGCGAACCTTGAGAATCAGGCCAATGATCTCCTCATCCGGGGCGCGGCCAACATGGTCGTATTCGATCCATGCACCACGTTCGGCAACCGCTATGTTGAGGCCGAAATCCTTCTCCTCCTGCGTGTGGATGGAAATGAAGCGGGTCGCGCGGTAGCCCTCCTCCTCGATGATGTCGAGCTGGTCCATCACCACGCGGCCCCTGATGGTGTGGCTGCCGATCACCGCGTTGGTGCTTGCTCCTGCGCGTGCTGCAGCTCGCAGGATCTTCTCCTCCATCGGCGTGATGCCGTCGTCGCCGGCACTGATCTTGATCCATCCGGCATGGAAGTCAGCCTCGTCGAAACGCTCTGTCAGCTCCCTGACCATCCAGGATTCGAGCTGCCTCTCCGTTGCCTCGCGCACCCAATCTGGAATCCAGGGCTCGCGATAGTTGCCGGTGGGGACAACGATGGGGAAATTCGTTGCCCGCGAGACGGCGAGGTCAAGGTCGGCCCGGCGGCCGACACCGCCTGTCGAGCATTCCACCAGTGCCGTGACCCCGAGCGCCTTCACCTTCTCGATTTCGGGCACCATGAGGTCGAGCACGGCGGCGGTGTCGGCCTCGGCATAGCCTGCCTGGTCGGGCGTCCTCAAGTCGACGAAGACGTGCTCGTGCGGCAGGATCACGCCGAGTTCAGAACGCTCCTTCGGCCCCAACGTCGTCCAAAGCTTCATTTGCGACCTCCGTGCGACAATACATGATTTGAGCGAGTAGAATCTGAGCCGCCGGCCCCTCGGCCTACCTCCCGCAAGTCGGCCAGGCGTGTAACCAACTGTGTGGAGACACTGGATCATCGCTCGCCGGAACCCTGGTGACCCAACTGGTCCAGTTTGAGGCCTGTCCGGAAATGAGAACGCACTCGCGCTGATATC
>CAYYHR010000561.1:0-2100 GCA_964471705.1 uncultured Chromatiaceae bacterium | reverse complement strand
TCCACCAGCTCATCGTCTGCTATGAACTCCAGCGCCTGCTCCAAGCTGAAGCGCACCGGCGGGGTGAGCAGGATGTTGTCGTCGGAGCCCGCGGCACGAATGTTCGTGAGCTGCTTGGCCTTGAGGGGGTTGACCGTCAGGTCGTTATCCCGCGAGTGGATGCCGACTACCTGCCCCTCGTAAACCTCCTCGCCCGGGGAGACCAGCATCCGCCCTCGCTCCTGCAGATTGAAGAGCGCGTAGCCTAGGGCCTTGCCCTGGCTGTTGGAGATCATGGCTCCGTTGCGCCTCTGGGCAATGCCCCTTTGGCTGGCCGGACCATAATGGTCGAAGACGTGATACAGGAGGCCCGTGCCGGACGTCAGGGTCAAGAGCTCGGTTTGGAAGCCGAGCAGTCCACGGGACGGGATCTCATAGTCCAGGCGCACTCGGCCCTTGCCGTCCGGAACAATGTCCCTGAGCTCACCCCTGCGCTCGCCCAGCGCCTCCATGACGGCCCCTTGGCCGTCCGCTTCCAGATCTACCGTGAGCTGCTCGTAGGGCTCGCAGACCTCGCCGCCGATCTCCCGGAAGATGACCTGGGGCCTGGAGACCGCCAGCTCGTAACCCTCGCGGCGCATGTTCTCCAGCAAGATGGACAGATGCAGCTCACCGCGCCCGGATACCCGAAACTTATCCGGATCGTTGCCCTCTTCCACCCGCAGGGCCACATTGTGGATGAGCTCGCGCTCCAGGCGTTCCTTGAGCTGGCGCGAGGCCAGGAATTTTCCCGTCCTGCCGGCGAAGGGGGATGTATTGACCTGGAAGGTCATGGCCACCGTGGGCTCGTCTACCCTGAGCGCCGGTAGTGCCTCGACTTGCCCGGGATCACAGAGGGTGTCTGACACATTGGGGGCATCGATTCCCGTCAGGGCCACGATGTCCCCCGCTTGCGCAGACGGCGCTTCCTGACGGCTCAGGCCGAGGTAGGCGTAGACCAGGCCGACCTTGGCCCGGTAGCTGTCGCCATCCGGCTTGACCACCATGACCGGCTGGTTGGGCCTCACACTCCCGCGCCGGATGCGTCCAACGGCGATGGCGCCCACGAACGAGCTGTAGTCGAGGGTCGAGATCTGCATCTGGAAGGGCCCCTCGGGATCGACGGCTGGCGCAGGGCAATGCTGGATGATCGCCTCCAGCAGAGGGGTCATGTCACCCTCGCAGACCCCCTCCTCGAGCCCGGCGTAGCCCCCGGTGGCGCAGGCGTAGACGATGGGGAAGTCGAGCTGCTCGTCGGTGGCGCCGAGGCGGTCGAAGAGATCGAAGACCTGATCGACCACCCAACCGGGACGTGCCCCGGGCTTATCGATCTTGTTGACCACCAGGATGGGCCGCAGGCCATGGGCAAATGCCTTCTGGGTCACGAACCTGGTTTGGGGCATGGGACCTTCCTGGGCATCCACCAGGAGCAGCACCGAGTCGACCATGGACAGGACCCGTTCCACCTCGCCGCCGAAGTCCGCGTGCCCCGGCGTATCGACGATGTTGATGCGGTACTGACGCCAACGGATGGCGGTGTTCTTGGACAGGATCGTGATGCCCCGTTCCTTCTCCAAGTCGTTCGAGTCCATCACGCGCTCCACCGGGCCGAAGCGCTCCCCGAGGGTCCCCGACTGCTGGAGCAGCCGGTCCACCAGGGTAGTCTTGCCGTGGTCTACGTGGGCGATGATGGCGATGTTTCTGAGCTTCTCGATCACTGCAACGCAAGCTCCTCATGGCCCATCGAAATTCTGACCGCATGCACGAGCGGCAGCAGCGGGGAGCGGGAGTATAGCCGATCTGCAGCAACGAAATGTCTCGGCGGGAGATTCCCGAAAGCTCCGGCAATCGTAGTTAGACACCTGAACGAGTTATGACGGATTACTACTCGAAAATCTCACACCTCGGCACTGCCTCCTTGTAGCAAGGAGCTATTTCCGTGTTGCCAACAGGAGCTGTGGATAAGCCTGTGTATATCCCTTGGGCATAGCCCGGCATCCAGCATGGCATCTGGCCGTTCTACAGATTGATGCTTTTTTAGCCAGCTGTAGATTTTATTGGTAATTCATAGACATGCAGTCT
>CAYYHR010000560.1:0-2120 GCA_964471705.1 uncultured Chromatiaceae bacterium | reverse complement strand
CCGCTGGCCAAGACGCTGACCGACAACGAGGAGAAGATCGCCGACGAGTTTGCCGCCGTGCAGGGTCATCCGGTGGAGATTGGCGGCTACTACCTGGCCGACTCCGAGAAGACCAAGGCCGTCATACGCCCGAGCGCCACCTTCAATGCCGCTTTGCGCGCGGCGCGGGGCTCCTGACGCGATTGCCGAAAAAACACAAGACCCTGCTGCACTGGATCTAGATTCTTCCCGTGACGCGAAAGGCGCGCATCGCCACGTAGGCACGCTGTACGTGCCAGAGCGGATCTTGCCCTTGCAGTCTCGCCATCCTAGACTGCAATGACCAACTTGGTCATTTTGCGGGTTACCAGCATGCAACAGGTTCAGATCGCCGAAGCCAAGGCACACCTCTCGGCGCTCATCGAGCGCGTCGAGGCCGGCGAGGAGATCATCATCGCGCGCCGCGGCAAACCGGTTGCGCGCTTGGTGAAAGAGTACGGCGATGCCAAGAGCGTGGCAGATGTTCTCGAAGAAGTCCGGACACTCGGCGGCTTCGACTTGGAAGCCCCCCCCGAGCTCGCCTTGGATGACGTCGATCTGGACTGAGCCCCATGCGTCGCTTTCTTCTGGACACCAACATCCTCATTGCGCTGACCAAGAAGCATCCCTGTCCCGCGGAAAGACTTTCGAGCGTCCCGGCAAAGGCGGTCCTCTTGTCTACCGTCGTCTTGGCCGAAATCGAATACGGCATCGCCAAGAGCATGCGCAAGGAGCACAACAGGACGATCTTCGAGCGGCTGCTGCAAGGTTTTCAGATCCTTCCCTTCAACGAGACTGCCGCCGGCCACTATGGCCCGATCCGGGCTGCCCTGGAGCGACGCGGCGAGCTGATTGGCCCGTACGACTTGATGATCGCGGCCCAGGCGAGAGCGGAGAATGCGGTCCTTGTGACGGACAATGTCCAGGACTTCCAACGGGTCGAAGGGTTGATCGTGGAAAACTGGCTCGTCGGTGAGCAGGCGTAGGGCGGCATCCCCATGCCGACATCCGCGGCGGTCGCGGCCGGCGGCAAAGGGTTGCCGCCCTACGGGGCTGCGTTCGCCCTCGTGCCCAAGGTCCTCCTTGGGCACACTATCCCCGTCCCCGGAGCTCCGATTTTGCCCTATTCCACTGCCTGGGAAACTGCTAGAGTTGTACAGATTAAAAGACATGTGGACACGAAAGTGGAAACCGTCAACTTCACCGAAGCACGCAACAATCTGAAGGCCGTCCTCGATCGGACAGAGGAGAATGCCGATTACACCCTCATCAAACGCCGGGATGCGGCGGATGTGGTCGTAATGTCGCTGGATGCCTTCAACAGCCTCATGGAGACGGTTCATTTGCTGAAATCTCCGGCCAATGCCGCCCATCTGTCACGCTCCATCGATCAGTACCGAAGCGGGTCGACCGAGGAGCGGGACCTGATGCGTGATTAGAAAGATCGCATGGACCGGCGAAGCATGGAATGACTACCTCTATTGGCAGGGACAGGATCGCAAGACCCTGAAGCGCATCAATCGGCTGATCGAGGCGGCCATGCGTGAGCCGTTCGCCGGTTTGGGCAAACCCGAAGCCCTGCGAGAGAACCTCGCCGGATTCTGGTCACGCCGCATCGACGAGACCAACCGGCTCGTCTATGCAGTCGATGAGCGCTCTCTCACGATAATCTCGTGCCGCTATCACTACACCGCCGGATGAGAATGGCGGATTCCATCCGCAACCCCGTGTCTTACAACAACAGGTCATTCAATCCGCGGGCTGGAGAATCCCGCCCCCCGGACCGGCGGGATGCGCTTCGCTTCCCCACGCCCCGGCCCTCCACGCCGCTCCGAGCTGATTCTCCTGATCTATTCGGGCTACACTCCCCTTCTGGCACAAAAGGATGAGACAGACCGCCAGCCATGCCCACACCACCGCGGGTCTTCCTGAGCTACAGCCACGATAGCGACGCCCACCGCGAGCACGTCCTCGCCCTCTCCGAGCGGCTGCGGCAAGACGGCATCCCCACCATCCTCGACCGCTACATCAACGGCACCCCTCCCGAAGGCTGGCCGCGCTGGATGCTCGATCGCCTGGACGAGTCCGACCGGGTGCTCCTC
>CAYYHR010000559.1:0-2122 GCA_964471705.1 uncultured Chromatiaceae bacterium | reverse complement strand
TCCCGCGACGACCCGGTGCCGTACTCGGTTCCGCCGATGACGACGAGCGGAATGCCGTCGGCCTGATACCGCATCGCGGCGTCGTAGATGCTGAGCACCGAGCCGGACGGGTAGTGACGGGTGAAGCCGCCTTGCTTGTCCCGGAGCATCAGGTTCTTGATGCGGATGTTCGCGAAGGTCCCCCGCATCATCACCTCGTGATTGCCCCGGCGGGCGCCATAGCTGTTGAAGTCCGCCACTTCGACGCCCTTGGATTTCAGGTAGGCCCCGGCCGGGGAATCCTCCTTGATCGATCCGGCAGGGGAGATGTGGTCCGTGGTCAGGCTGTCCCCGAAGATGCCCAAGACTCTGGCGTTGCGGATGTCGTCTAGGATCGGAACATTGCTCGACAGGTCCGCGAAGAACGGCGGTCGCCGCACGTATGTGGAGTCTTCCTCCCAGCGATAGGTCTTGCCCGCGGCGATTTCGATGTTCCGCCACGCGGGCGGACCCTTGAACACGTCCAGGTAGCGCCGTGCGAACATCTCCGATTTGAGGGTTTTGCGGACCAGATCGGAGATCTCGTCGTTCGAGGGCCAGATGTCCTTCAGGTAAACCGGGGTGCCGTCCCGGTCGGCTCCGATCGGATCGGTCGTCAGGTCGATCCGCATGGTGCCGGCCAGAGCATAGACCACTACCAGGGCGGGCGAAGCGAGATAGCTGGCTTTCACGTGCGGCGAAATGCGGCCTTCGAAGTTGCGGTTTCCCGAAAGCACCGCAACGACCGTCATGTCGTTGTCGTCGACAGCGGCGGCGATCTCCGGCTTCAGCGGACCGGAATTGCCGATGCAGGTGGTACAGCCGAAGCCGGCGATGGTGAACCCCAACGCGTCGAGGTGGGTCTGCAGCCCGGCCGCCTCCAGATAATCGGCCACCACCTGGGAGCCCGGCGCCAGCGACGTCTTGACCCAGGGCTTGGTCTGCAACCCCTTGCGCCGGGCGTTTTGCGCCAACAGACCGGCGCCGACCAGCGCGTCGGGGTTGGACGTGTTGGTGCATGAGGTGATGGCGGCGATGACCAGGTCCCCGTCGTGCAGGCTGTAGTCTTGCGCGGCAATGGGCACGGCGCGGTCTTTGCGCGAAGGATCCTCCGCCAAGAGCCATTCCATGGATTCCTTGGCCTGTGAAAAGGAAACCCGGTCCTGCGGACGTTTGGGTCCGGCCAGGGAAGGCTCGACCGTCGACAGGTCCAGCTCGATCTCGGCGGAGAAGATGGGCGTGGGGCTATCGTCGCCGTGCCAAAGCCCGTTGGCTCTTGCATAGCTTTCGACCAGAGCGCCGTTGCGGTTGGTGAAGCTCAAGTATCTGACGGTCTCCGCGTCGATGGGGAAGATGCCGCAGGTGGCTCCGTACTCCGGCGCCATGTTGGCGATGGTGGCCCGGTCGGGCAGGGAGAGCTGCGACAGTCCCGCGCCGTGGAACTCGACGAACTTGCCGACGACACCGAGCTCGCGGAGGTTCTCGGTGATGGTCAAAACCAGGTCGGTGGCACTGACTCCCTCGCGAAGCCGCCCGATCAGTCGGTAGCCCACGACTTCCGGAATCCGCATGGAGACCGGTTGGCCCAGCATCACGGCCTCGGCCTCGATGCCGCCGACGCCCCAGCCGAGCACACCCAGGCCGTTGACCATGGTGGTGTGGCTGTCGGTGCCGACGCAGGTATCCGGATACAAGAGATCCGGCGCCTGCTCGACCGTTTGGCAAAAGACCACCTGCGCCAGGTGCTCGAGATTCACCTGGTGGCAGATACCCGTGCCGGGCGGGACGACGCGAAAGTTGTCGAACGCCTGCTGCCCCCAGCGCAGGAACTCGTAGCGTTCGCGATTGCGCTGGAACTCGAGCGCCATGTTTCTTTCGCTGGCATCCTTCGTCCCGTAGACGTCCACGGTGACCGAGTGGTCGATCACCAGGTCCACCGGGGACAGCGGGTTGATCCTGTCGGGCTCGCCGCCCATCGCCTTCACCGCATCCCGCATCGCTGCCAGGTCGGCAACGGCGGGCACGCCGGTGAAATCCTGCATCAGGACGCGCGCCGGCCGAAACGTGATCTCGTGGCTGCTGCAACAGCGCTCCAGCCATGCCG
>CAYYHR010000558.1:0-2127 GCA_964471705.1 uncultured Chromatiaceae bacterium | reverse complement strand
CACCTGCAGCAGGAGACCGAATTATGACCAGCCGAGTAATCCTCGCAGCAATCGCATCGTGTGTCGTATCGAGCGTGATGTTCATCGCACCGGCCGGCGCGGCCGCCAACGGGCTCACGGACAAGGAACAGTTAGGCAAGTCCATCTTCTTCGACAAAATCTCCTCTCCGGACTCGATGGCATGCGCCGCATGCCACGGCCCGAGTGTCGGATTTACCGGCCCCACCTCCGGCATCAACGCCCACGGTGCGGTGTATCGTGGCGCCGTGCCGCAGCGTTTTGGCAACCGGAAACCACCGAGCGCCGCGTATGCGACCTTAAGTCCCATCTTTGAGTACGACAACAAGGAAAAACTTTTTGTCGGCGGAAACTTCTGGGACGGTAGAGCGACCGGCTGGCAACTCGGCAACTCGGCAACCCGGCGGCGGATCAGGCACTCGGCCCGTTCTTGAATCCGGTCGAGCAGAACAATCCAAGTAAGAAGGCCGTTCTCGAGCAGATTGCGGCGTCGAACTATGCCTATTTGTGGCTGGTCGTATGGGGAGAGCCAATCAGCACCTACACGGCCGAGGATGTTGAGATGAATTACGACCGCATCGGACAGACGATCGCTGCTTACGAAGCCTCTACCGAGGTCAACCAATTTTCCTCGAAGTATGACGCCTACCTCGCCGGAGCGACCATGCTGACAGCCCAAGAGGCATGGGGCCTTGAGCTGTTCGAGGGTAAAGCGATGTGCTCCGCCTGCCATATCAGCGAGCCCGGTCCAGATGGTGAGCCTCCGCTGTTCACCGACTTCACCTATGACAACCTGGGGGTACCGAAGAATCCGGATAACCCCTTCTACGATATGGACAAGGTGTATCTGGACGACGGGACACCGATCAATCCGCTGGGCGCCGACTGGATCGATCACGGTTTGGGCGACTTTTTGAGATCGCTGGCCGACCCATCAAACCAGGGATGGCGAAATCTTCCATACGTAACGAATGTCAAGTCAATTAACAACAAACGGCTGCTTGCGTACGCTTCTGCCAATGATGGCAAGCACAAGGTTCCGACCCTGCGCAATGTCGGCAAACGAACCGGCGAGGGGTTCCCGAAGGCGTACATGCACAACGGCGTCTTCAAGTCACTCGAAGAAGTGGTGCACTTCTATAACACCCGGGACGTCAAACCGAGCTGCGAGAGCCTGGCTATCTATGACGCGACCGAGGAAATGGCGCTGGCTAACGACTGCTGGCATGAGCCGGAGGTAGCCGATAACGTCAACACGGACGAACTCGGTGATTTGGGACTGACCGCCGCAGAGGAAGCTGCACTCGTGGCGTTCCTGAAGACCTTATCCGACGGGTACATCCCTCAGAAACAATAGACGCGAGTTGCCGAATTAGTGCCCCTACGACCCCGGCCAGGTGCCGGGGTTTTTCGTGCCGGTGGGTCTGAAGGAATTCACGGGCCAGGGCAAGGTCTTGCAGATAGTCTTGGCCAAGGAGAGACCCGCGCATGCCCAGCTGATGCGCCGGCATCTCTGCCGTTAGATGGAGGGGCCCCTTTCGAACCTTGCATGACCCATCAGCGGGTCGAAACCACAGGAGATCATGAACGATGAAGAAAATGGCCATTGCACTTTCCCTCGGCGCCGGGCTCGGCATTCTGGTGTCTGCGGGTGCGGCGAGCGCGGACAAGCTGAAGGATGTCACCTGCGATCAGTTCCTCGCCATGGACGAGTCCCAGCAAGAGCACATCGTCTATTGGATTAATGGCATCGAGGCGGGCTCGTCCAAGAAGGGGGTCGACGCCGGTGATATCGATGTTGCCTACGATTCCTTCGGCCAACCGATTGCAGCGGTCGTGACGGCCTGCGAGGCCGACAAGAAGGCCTCGCTGTGGGACAAGATCAAGGAGCACTTCTGACGAGCTAAGCCGCCCGTTCGCGGGCACGAGGAGCGAGACGACCCCGGCCAGGTGTCGGGGTTTTTTGTGCCTGCGGGTCTGTGGGTGCGGCGTTCTGTAGATATGATGTGTCGTGTTTCTGTGTGTACGGAAGTGCGGAGGCAAGGGTCAGCAAACGACCCGAAGCGGACATCTCAGATGCGGATAACGTTGGGGACAAGCTGCAGACGG
>CAYYHR010000557.1:0-2133 GCA_964471705.1 uncultured Chromatiaceae bacterium | reverse complement strand
GATTGCCGGAATCCAGAACCCGAGGATGGCGAGGCCCAGTGCAGAGTGTCGGAGATCCCAAGGCCTTCGAGCCTCGGGATCTCCGAAGCGAAGCTGCGCGCAATCCAAGGACTATGATGCGGGCGTGCTGAAGTGAACGGTATCCGCAGCCGGTGACGCCCGCCCCGACCATGATAATGGAGGGTGGCACCTCGGGGAGCTTGGCCGCGAGGCGCGGCGCGATGAGGCGTTCGCCGTTCGGCTTGACGTCCGGAAAGAAGCGGGGCTCCGAACCGCTGCAGACGATGACCGTCTCGAAGCGCACCGCGCGGCGGTCCTCCCCATTCGTCACTACGGCCGCGCCCGGGCCGCTCAGCAGGGCCTTGCCTTGCGCGATTTCGACCCCCACACCCGCGAGCCGCGCCTGGTAGCGGGCGGCGCTGTCCCGGGCAAGGGCCTGGATGTGGCCGTGCAGGACGCTGATATCGACCCGTGGATCGAGCGGCGCGAGTCCCAGCTGCTCGCCGGTCTTCGCCTCGCGTTGAGCGTGGGCCGCCGCAAGCCAGGCCTTGCTTGGGACCAGGCTGCCCCAAGTCGCGCGCCCGCCGAGCGAGGTAGCACTGACCAGCAGGGTGCGTTTGCCGCCCTTGGCGCACTGGGCCGCCGCCTCGATGCCGGCGGGCCCGCCGCCGATGACCAAAATGTCGGTCTGCGATGTCATCATGTCTGCTCCGTCGTAATTCGTGTAGCTCTTGTTGCCGCCTAGAATGCAGGCGACGAGGCTTGTGATGCGATGAGATCCAGCAATTTCGCCACAACGGCTGGAGCGCGGGTTTCCTCGGTCAGTAATTGGCCGTTTTAGCTGACAGACACCGGGGCGCCGATGGTTCCAATGACAAGAGCCGCTGTTGCAAGTGCGGCCAACACGGTGCTTCTTCTCGTATTCACCCTGGCCTGATAAGGGCAGCGGATATATTAGCCAAGACTAATATCTTAATCGTTGCATACGTGATCGCAGGCCAGATGCGTAACTTCTCAATAAGTCGTAGCCTGTTGTTCTATCGGCCACAACTTATTGAGAAGTTACCAAAAACAACGATAACCGATAGAAATCTTAGGAGAATTTCAGGTAAGATCGAACCGTGAGCCACAAAGCGATCGGCGAGGTTGCCCACCAAACATGAAATGGCAGAAAGTTCGTCTGAGCCACCCAAACCAATGGCTTTTGGTCGAAGCGGCAAGAGCCCATAGCGAAGCGGCTCAGCGTATCCTCGACGACTTGGTTGTGCTCGACACCTACGAGGATTCCGCGGTGGCAATGCGCGACTACACGCAAATGCATCGACAGCACCCGAGCAGAGAGCTCTATGTGCTGCACACCTCGCGCGAAGAGGTAAAGGTCGAGGAACGCCAGTGGTTCGGAATCCGCGCCGGCGTGTGAAGCTACGCCTCGACGGGGGACTACCGTTCGTCGCCATCCAGGTCGGTTGGGAGCAATCTTCACTGACTCTCTACGCTGTACTTCTCGATACCGGTTCAGCGAGCACTGTGCTATCGGCGGATCGTCTGAGCACGCTGGGGATCAAGCTGGAACCGCAGGACCCGATTCATCGGATCGTCGGTGTGGGCGGTGGCGAATTTGTCTACGGCAAGCGCTTACCCTGGGTCACGTTGGGGAATTGTCGTGCGCTCGACGTTCCTGTCGAGTTCGGGGCCATGAGCTATGGCTTTCGGATCGCCGGGATCCTGGGCATGGATTCCATACAGCAGATCGGGCTGCTCATCGACCTGCACAAGCTCGAGGTTTCCTGCAGTGAGCCAAGCCACAACATCGATGCACATGGATGAGGAATGGAGACGGCGCTGCAGGTCTTGTTAAGCGGAGATTCCTGACGACCTCTGCGATCGCGCAACGCAACAGTTTACATAATATACATTATGCGCAATAGACCAAGGGGCGGAATCGGGCTCCAGCCCGCGCGAACACTGGTCTGAAGCCGAGTTTCTCGCCGAGGGCTTCGCGGCCAATTTGGCCACCTTCAAGGCCCTTCAATTTCGCTGCCGTCTCTGCGACGAACAAGCCGCTGCGCTCTGCGGCGTTTCCCCTCGAACGTATCGGCGCTGGCGCTCCACCGGCAAGCCCAACGCCGGCTG
>CAYYHR010000556.1:0-2145 GCA_964471705.1 uncultured Chromatiaceae bacterium | reverse complement strand
CAGGTAATCCTGCAGCGCAACCGCGCCGGTCACTATGTGGCCAACGGAAGGATTAACGGCGAGCCCGTGGTTTTCCTCCTCGACACGGGCTCCACCGATGTTGCCCTTCCCCTGATCCTGGCGCGCCGCCTGGGCTTACAGTTGGGTGACGAGCGCGTTGCCAGGACGGCCAGCGGGACCGTGCAATCCTGGAGCGCTCGGCTCGACAGCGTCGATCTTGGAGGCTTGGGCGTCCGAGACGTGCCGGCCTCCGTGCTGCCCGACATGCCGGGGGAGCAAGTGCTTCTGGGCATGAGCTTCCTGAAGCACTTCGAGCTCATACAACGGGGTAACACCCTGACCCTGCGCCCGCCCGGTTGAAAAGCCGGCCCGTAGCGCGCTCACCTGATCGGTGAGCTTCGAAACAATGCGAAGATCCTAACCGTTCAACCAGTTGGTTCTTGCGAGAAGCGGCCAACTTCTCTTTCTGGGTTTAAACATGCAGGACTACCCCGCCACGGCGCGGATCCCCAGCGCCGGCGAGACCTCCGTCCGCCCCGAAGGATATGCTGTGGGCGCCGCCGAAGAAGACGTTGGTGTCGTTCCACAGCTTGATTCGAGGCCAATGCTCTGCAAGCGCCTCAAGTGTCGAAGTCGAGACCGGTGGCTCCAGATTGAGCAAGTCCCCCTCGTAGTGAATGCGCGGTGCCGCTACGGCCGCTTCGAGGGGAAGATGGAAGTCCACCAGATTGCAGAGCACTTGGAGAATAGCGCTACGGATGCGGTTAGAGCCGCTGGAGCCGGTGACCACCCAGCCGCCATCCTGCGCCGCGAGCAGAGTCGGGGCCATCATGGAGCTGATCCGCCGGTCGGGTGGCCAGTTATGGAAGCCGTGGGGATTGATATCCTCCTCGCCGAGCATGTTGTTGAGCACGATACCCGTGCCCGGCAGTACATAACCCGTACCTTCTCCGTTGGACAGGGTCAGGCTGGCCAGATTGCCCAGGCCGTCTGCGATGCTGATCTGGGTGGTGCCGCGCCGGAAGATCGCATCCCGGCGCATGATCTCCTGCAGCTCTGCGGCGAGGGGATCCTGCTCCGGCCCCACCGCTTCTTCGCTCTCCCTGCGCAATCTCTGCGTAAGACGCATGGCGGTCGCGAGGGCATGGATGTGGGCATCGCATCTATTGCCGCAGGCAAGGGGGTCCGTCTCGGCAAGCAGCTTCAAGGCGAAGAGCAACAGGGGCCCGCCTAGGGATGGGGACGGATTGGTGTAAATGCGGTGGCCACGGTAGAGTCCGGTCGAAGGCTCTCGCTTGATCACCCGGTAGCCGTCCAGATCGTCCACGCTCAGATGACCACCACCCTGGGCGCAGTCCCGAATCAGGCGTGCGCCCCATTCACCCTGGTAGAAGAGCCCGGGACCTTCATCGGCGAGGGCCTCCAGGCTTCCGGACAGGTCCGGCTGAGACAGCATCTCCCCCACCGCCGCCAGCCGCCCCGGACTCGACGGGGATGCATGCGCTGCGAAGGAATCCTCGTTGGTCCGCAGGATGGGCTCGACGATAGTGGCGATCCTGTGCTGGAACTGGTTCAATAGGATTCCGGCGCGCGCGCAGCTGCTGGCCGGCATGATCAGCTCCCGCATGGGCAGGCGGCACAGATCCCCGTGCACGGCGAATAGCCCGGCGATGACCCCGGGAGTTGCCACGGCGCCCATGCCGATGTGAAATTCCTGGGTGGCGTCGCCGAAATCCACCTGGACCGGATAGAGGTCGGTTTCCCTTGCCGGTCGTTTACGTCTCGGTGTCTGGGTGAAGAAATCGTAGAGCAAGGGCGCCCCGGAGGCCGGCTTGGCGAGGAGGAATCCGCCGCCACCGAGGGATGCAAGCACCGGCTCGGCAACACAGGCGGCACACAGGGCCGCGACGGCACCGTCAAAGGCGTTTCCACCCGCCTCGATGGCCAGGGACGCCGCCTCGGCGGTCTTTTCGTGCCCTGCGGCGATGACGCCTCTTTTCGAGCTCATGTATTTGCTGTGGTCGGGGGAATGGAATCGGAGTCGTCGCAATCTCGGTGAGGGGGTGTCTGGGCTCATGTTAACCTGCCGCCTCGAGCATTGTAGTCCCGACGCAGATAAGCTCGGAAACCGGACAACCTGCATCC
>CAYYHR010000555.1:0-2158 GCA_964471705.1 uncultured Chromatiaceae bacterium | reverse complement strand
GTAGGATAGTGTCCAAAAATTAGGCCGAGTTGTTGAGGAAATGGAGAGGTCTGGACTATCTTAGGTGACCTCAAATCGGTAGGTTGAGGCGGGCTGGTCCGCGACAAATTACGCAGGCGCTTCCTTGGCTTCAACCGATCTCGGCCGATGGCGGCTGCAACGCTCGACAGGCTGAAGCTGCGGGGACAAGGGTGCCGGCGCTGAACACGGAGATCATCAAGCAGGGCCATGACACGAAAGGCTTGGTCGCCCTGCCCCGGCGCTGGGGGGCCGTCATGCTGCGCGGCGGCTTAACATCGATGGTGACAGACAAGGGGATTTGGTGAGGCATGGCGGCGAGCATCGGGCGGCGTTGCATACCAGATCGACTCGCACCGGCATCAGCAAGCCCGGCTCAGTGAAAGCGATTTCAGCCATGGGCAATTCGGAAAGAATTTCACCGTCCACGGGCGGCCCGATGACGAGGTGTGCATCAGGAATCGCTATCGCATCGGGGGTGCCGTCTTTGAAGTTGACGCAGCGCCAGGGAGGGAAGATCGAGATGGAAGACCACGACATCAGAGCGGCCCTGGATCGCCACTGGGCCGCCTCCGACGCCAACGACTTTGAGGCTGAGCACCAGATCTACCGAAAGGATGCGGTGCTCGAGTACCCCCAATGGGCGAGCGCATCCGCGGCCGGCGCAACATTCAGGCGTCTCGCTTTGTTCAGCCGAGCAGAAAGCGTTTCACAGTGCGGCGGATACTCGGCGCTGCCGACCTCTGGATCACTGAATTCGTCATCACCTACGATGCTCGGCCGTCTTACACGGTGAGGATCATGGGGTTCAGCGACGGGAAGGCGGTCCACGAGAGCCAATACTTCGGCGATCCGTTTGAGCCGGGCCTTCGCGTACTCAATGGGTCGAGCGGATGCGGTGAAACCTAGCCGGCAGAACGGTGGCCATCCACCGCTCTCTCGTGCGGAGCTGCCCGTCGATACGGTCTCGCTCGCTCGTTATCTCATCGGCAAGATGCTGGTGCGGGAGATGGCCGAAGGCGTCGCCAGCGGCCGCATCGTCGAGACCGAGGCATATGTCGTCGGCGACGCCGCGGGGCACGCCTACCGCGGGATGACGCCGCGTAATCGGTCGCTGTTTCTCGAGCGCGGGCGTGCCTACGTGTACCTCGTCTATGGCAGCGCGTACATGTTGAATGTCTCAAGCGAGATAGCCGGTATTGGGGCTGGGGTCCTCATCAGGGCGCTTGAGCCGCGCGACGGCATACCGATCATGCAGCGAAATCGTCAAATTGAACGGCTTCGCGACTTGGCGCGAGGACCAGGAAGACTCACCGCAGCATTGCGGGTTGATTCACGGTTCGATGGGCTCGATCTTTGCCGAGAAGGCCCTCTATGGCTCGGACGCTGTGATCACCAACCCGGCGAAATCGGGCAGAGTATCAGGATCGGAATCTCGCGGGATGCAAACAGGCTCCTGCGATTTTATCTTCTGGGCAGTCCATTCGTCAGCGGTCCAAGATCGCTTATGGAATAACCGGCCGTATCACGGTAGCTCTCCGCCCCTCCTGATAACGTGGCCAGAATTGGAAGCTCCGTTTACTCCGGTGGCGATCGCGTCTCACTGTGTGAGCTCCTCGACCACAGATGAACGCGCCGGACCGGCGGGTGTCGCCCGAATGATTGAGCCACTCGCGCAGCAGCGCCAGTTCCTACTCCAGGTGACGATCGCGCGGGGCGAGGGTGAGAATAAAGTCTTTCAGCGCCGTGACATCGTCGGGCAGATCGGCGCTCGCGGGGACGTGGCCAGGCATGCGCAAAGACTACCCGGGCCCCCCGAAAAGACATCTTAAACTCTGGATATAGCTATAGATGATACTTGTAGGATAGGTCGTCTCGTTGGCGCCGCCGACAGTGGGGTTTTACGACGTGTGTCCGTCACATTCGGCGTCTCGTACGATTGTTGAGGCAATTGACCCCCGATCGGTAAGGTCGGGCTTGGTCGCTCCAACATCAAATACTCAAAAATTTGACTGGTCTTGTTTCGTTTCTTCGGGGAAGCATCGGCGGCTCGAGTAGCTACACCGTCGAGAGATTTCCTAGGTTGTGCCTGAACAGTAAGCCACTTTGACCAGCTTTCTCTACAAATAACAAAGTGTTA
>CAYYHR010000554.1:0-2163 GCA_964471705.1 uncultured Chromatiaceae bacterium | reverse complement strand
GCGTCCGAGATCGACGAGGTGATCCTGGTCGGCGGCCAGACGCGCATGCCGAAGGTCCAGGAGAAGGTCAAGGCGTTCTTCGGTAAGGAGCCGCGCAGGGACGTCAACCCGGACGAGGCGGTGGCCATCGGTGCGGCGATCCAGGGCGCGGTGCTGAGCGGTGAGGTCAAGGACGTGCTGCTGCTCGATGTCACGCCGCTCTCGCTGGGTATCGAGACCCTGGGCGGGGTGATGACCAAGCTGATTGAGAAAAATACAACGATACCGACCAAAGCAGCCCAGGTGTTCTCCACCGCCGATGACAACCAGTCGGCGGTAACGGTTCACGTTCTGCAGGGTGAACGTGAGCGGGCGGCAGATGACAAATCGCTCGGTCAGTTCAATCTCGAGGGCATTCCGCCCGCATCCAGAGGTGTGCCGCAGATCGAGGTCACCTTCGACATTGATGCCAACGGTATCCTGAACGTGTCCGCGAAGGACAAGGCGACGGGCAAGGAGCAATCCATCGTGATCAAGGCTTCAAGCGGATTGGCGGAAGAGGAAGTACAGCGCATGGTCAAGGAGGCGGAGGCTCATGCAGAAGAGGACCGCCGCTTCCACGAGCTGGTACAGGCCCGCAACCAGGCGGACACGCTCATTCACGCCACGCGCAAATCGATGGAGCAGCTCGGCGACAAGCTGGAAGCCAGTGAGAAAGACAGGATCGAATCGGCGATTAAGGCGCTGGAAGAGGCCACCAAGGCGGACGACAAGGCAGCCATCGAGGGCAAGATTAAAGTCTTGAGCGAGGCTTCTGCCAAGATGGCCGAACGGCTCTATGCCCAGGGTCGTACGGATAGCGATGCCACAAGCGCGGGCGCCGGTTCGTCCGCGGGGGGCGAGGACGTTGTCGACGCCGAATTCGAGGATGTGTCCAAGGACAAGTAATCGGCGTGGCTGCATCTGTCCACCAGACCTGGACGACGTTTGTAGGGCGCGCAGGATATGGTGAAGACCGAAATGGTGGCGACATGAGTGCCGCCACCAAGGACACCTCCCGGGGATAGATCTGGATTCACGGGAGCAGGTCGTTGCAGCGGATGGTTTGCAAGCATCACCAATGATGGCATGACGGACACGGACGTCCTCGGTGAAGAATAGGGATGGGGAATTCGCATGGCAATCGACATCGCCTTCGCCCTCGGCGTGCTCGTGCTGCTGGGGGCGCGCTTCCCCCGGAGCGTTCTCACCTTCCCGCGCGCACTGGCCATCGTCGATGATCTTGGTGCTCTCGTCGTCATCGCGCTCTTCTACATGAAAGCGCTCGATGGACCCTTGTTGCTGATGGCCCTGGTGTGGATCGGTGTGCTGGTGCTGTTCAACCTTGTGGTCGTACGCCGCCCCTGGCCCTACTTCGTGCTCGAGCTCTTGCTCTGGGCTACGTTGCTGAAATCCGGTGTCCATGCCACCCTCGCCGGCGTGGCAACGGCGTTTGGGATTGGCGCACCATCCCCGGCGAGGTTCAGCCGCGCCAAAACTCCGGGAAACTGATTTCTGTAGAAAGCAAGCTGTTGCTGTTTCCGAACGCTGCTCAGTTGGCCAGTCCTTCCGTGCCCTGACGACCATCGAGATTTCCCGCGGGCGCCGCGGGCTCTGACGTTCTCGATTCTCACTTTTGCGCCGCGCGTTTTCCCTCATTTCGATGCCGGCCAATTTGGCCGGTTATTACCTCTCGGATAGCGGTCATCATGGCCGCCGCTGAATCCGGAATACAGAGCGATACGCTCGTAACCTTTTGTTTCTTTTCATCGCGTGTTGGTGGCACGGTTGTCGCTAACGTACCAGTGAGAACTCGTAGACGCATAGACCGAGAGGGCAAACGACAGTCCGTGCCGAGGACTGAACCCTAACGCCAAACAGCGCACGACGGTTAACCCAATCAGCGAAAGAGGAGCAAAGAGATGAAAACGACCAAGCTCAAATTGCTCTTGCTCGGGTTGATCAGCTTCTGGCTGATGGTGTCGACCAAGGTTATTGCGGAAGAAGTTACCGCATTACCCGAAAAGCCGCAGGAAGAGTCCGAAGCGACCGAGTCCGTCCAGCCGGAGGTAGACAAGCAGTCGACCGACAAGGCCGCAGAGAAGCGTAAGAATATCCTCGCCGACGCATCTACCGCTCTGGATG
>CAYYHR010000553.1:0-2170 GCA_964471705.1 uncultured Chromatiaceae bacterium | reverse complement strand
CGCTGCATTTAGCTTGCAGGAGAAAGAAGATCGGTCTCTGCGAATCACGCAGAGTTTCATAATTGGCCTGGCCCTTGGCGATGATCAGATCCGCTTGATCAAAGCGTTTGCGAAACTCCTCCGAACAGCGCGCGAGCGGTGTTCCGGGCGCATCCGAGCCGTTGTCGATGATCTCAGCCACTTCACCCAGCCCAGCGGCAAGCGCGT
This sequence comes from uncultured Chromatiaceae bacterium, assembly GCA_964471705.1. Taxonomy (GTDB): domain Bacteria; phylum Pseudomonadota; class Gammaproteobacteria; order Chromatiales; family Chromatiaceae; genus Thiosymbion. The sequence continues at coordinate 1,963 of CAYYHR010000553.1, read as the reverse complement.
CCTCGCGAGTGGCATCGTTGATGATTGGCCCCGCCTTGACGGCGTAAGTGACCGGCGGGGACAAGTTTTCGATCAATACGCGATCGAAGACCGTCTCGCCGGCATTGTCGGCGAGATACAGGATGGAATCGGCCTCGGCGACTGCTCTGCGAAGTGCCGTGAGCTCGTCGATGCCATCGGGCTGTTCGGGAACTTGGTCCAGCGACGTCTCCAACTCGTCGATTTCGGCCGCACCAAGGTCGATGACGTTGCCGGCGATTGCGATGTGCGCGGCTGTTCCAAGGGGATCGGTAGCCGCGTGAATCCGGTTCCTCAAACGAGGAAGAAGCGCGAGGGCATGTTTCGTCGCGTTTCTTTTGGCCCGCAGGTAAGGGTCAGCGTTCCGGGACTTGGAGCGCACCAACCTGTGAATGGCCTCGACTACCCGCAGAGGCGTTGCATCCGCCGGCAAGGACCTCAGCTGGTCCATGGTTTCGACCAGAATCTGGTGTTGTTGTTTGTCCGAAGCGCCGGCGATCCGTGCGGCGCTTAACGCCTGGCATAGTAAGCAAGGGTAGCAGTCCAGGTAGGTCTTCATCGCGCTCTTTCGCTAACCAGCCGTCGCATCATAGTCTTTCGCGAACCAAATCATCAGGGAATTTGGCAATGGATGAGCGCCCATACCTCCATCGTTTCAATCATCGTCGTCTCGGCGCGCGCATCCTTGATCTGATGGTCAGTGTGGACTCCCACCTGGCAGACGGCCTGCAGCCCGTCTCCGTTGTCGGCCCAGGAATGAACCGGGAGGAGCTGAACGCCAGTCTACTCCTGAACGAGCGTTTGGCTCACGACCTCAACCGTGATCCCGGTCTGCCCTTCGCTGACGCGTCGTTCGACGCCGTGGTCTGCAGCGTGTCGGTGGAATATCTCACCGATCCGCTGGCGGTGTTTTCGGAAGTCTGGCGGGCTCTGAAGCCTGGCGAGGTGTTTATCAACAGCTTCTCCAACCGCTGGTTTCCGCCCAAGGCCATCAACCTCTGGATCGATCTGCATGAATTCGAGCGCATGGGTCTGGTGGGGGGAGTACTATCTGCGCACCGAGAGTTTCGGGACCCTGTACACCTGGTCCCGGCGGAGGCTGCGACGTCCGCATGAGGACAAGTACGGTGCCCAGCTCGCCTGGTCGGGTCGGCTCTATGGGATCTGGTCGCACAAGGAGCCCCGCTAGCAATGAGCAGAGGCCATGCACATGAGTGGTATCGACCCTTACGCCTACATGCAACAGGTCGCCGGCCGCCTGGATGAGCTGACCAGTCGCGCTGAGATCGAGACGGTACTCGATGAGCTCGAGTACCTGTTGCATCGAGCGAATTCAACCGACTCTGTCGGGTGCTGAAGAAATGCAATTGATCAAGCACGGCGACCTTCTACGTAGCTCCGACATGGAGTTGATCGGACGAATGCTTTCCCTCGACGGATCGCGCCTGCTGGAGCTCGGTTGTGGAGCGGCGCTTACCACAAGGCTCATCGCCGAGGGCTTCCCGGTGGCAGGAATCGTCGCCGCCGAGGTCGATGAGATTCAACACGCCAAGAATCTGGCAATCGATGATCTGCACAACGTCGAATTCAAGCTGGCGGGAATGCAGGCCATTCCGGAGCCGGATGCCTCGTTCGGCGCCGCGGTGATGCTGAAGTCCTTGCATCATGTACCCGTCGAGCTGATGGCCCAGGGCTTCGCCGAAATCCATCGCGTACTAAAGGCCAGCGGGCTGGTGTACATCTCAGAGCCTGTCTATGCCGGGGAATTCAACGAGATTCTGCGTCTGTTCCACGACGAGCAGCGGGTACGCCAAGCTGCATTCGATGCGATCAAAGACGCCGTCGATTCCGGGCGTTTCGAGTTGGTCGAAGAGCTCCACTTCCTGAGCGAAAGCCGCTTTCGGGGCTTTGCCGAATTCGAGCACCGGATCCTCGGCGCGACCCA
>CAYYHR010000552.1:0-2174 GCA_964471705.1 uncultured Chromatiaceae bacterium | reverse complement strand
CAGGAATCTGATGAGCAGCCGCCCGCTCAGATCTGGATCGACATGTATGCTAGTGACGAACCGACACATGGTCGCCAGTAGGTGCGCTTCTTTCATTGTTACTACTGGACCACTGTGGAAATCCCTAGTGCACCACAGTGGAAATCCCGAGACCGTTTGTTTATTCACGCTGCCAAGGGCTTGCCTTCATAGGTCCAACAGAAGGGCTTGGCCATGGTCTTGTTGAAGAAATCGATGAAGCGGCTGATTTTCGCATTGAGGTCTTCCAGCGAGATGAAATTGCCGCGGCGGATGACTTTGCGCGCGAGGATCGAGAACCACATCTCGATCTGATTGAGCCAAGAGGCATGCTTGGGCGTGAAGTGAAAGACGATGCGGTGGTTGGGGTCGCGCAGGAACTTCTCGCGCGTAGCCATCGATTCGAGGATGCCGCATTTGCCTTTGACCCTGAGGTCGGCCTCGAAGCCGATGACCCCGGCAACCAGGCGTACGACCGTCTCGGAGCAATGGATATTGAGATTGTCCATCACCAGGTGACAATGGGTTTGGGACGAGCGCGTGGCAAGCAGTGCTGCGAGGTAGCGGGCAAGGTCCTCCTCAGTGCGAGTCGGGCAGAGCCGGTAGCCGACCGCGCCGGTGGCCACATCGAAATCGGCGATGAGGGTGGTGGTGCCGTGGCGGATGTACTCGAGCTCTCTGCGCTCGGGGCAGGCGGGACGCATCGGCTGTGTCGGCGCAGCACGCTCGAGCGCCTGCACACCGGTCATTTCATCGATGCTGTGGGTCTCGGTCCCGACGCTGGCGCGTTGCGCGGCAAGCTCGTAGGTCCGGCAGATATCGGCGTACTTGGCCGCAAAGTCGGCATCGCGGGGGGTGTTGATCCAGCCGCTGGTACGGTCGGGCTTGAGCTTGACCTCGCGCAGGAAACGATCAACCGAGTGGGCCGAGAGGCTCTCGACGATGCCGCCTTCGCTCGCCGCGCTGGCGAGTGACTCATGAGTCCAATGAGTGAAAGGCCATCCGCTCTGGCTCGGCGGCTCACTGACTCTCCTTGCCTTTCCAAAGCCCGGATGTGTTTCTGCAGGTCGAGCTCGGTTGGGCTCGGCAGGTGGTCCAGGCAGCGCAGCATGGACAATATGGCACGGGGGTCGTAGCCGGCGGCGGTGAGCAGTCGGACCACTTCGCGGTCGGCATCCTCTTCCGCCTCTAGATCGTAGCTGCACAACCGTGCCCAAGTCGATTTGTTCCTCAGCGGGCGGAGGTCGCCGTCAGAATCGTCGCTGCCGACACAATAGTCATGGCCCTCTACCAGGGCAAGGCGCCCGATCGATCGCCGCGATGTCATGAGCTCAACGACCTGTTGCACGACTGGACTCCTTAGCGATCCGTTCTAAAAGAGACATACGGCTATGTACAACCAGGGCGGTGAGCGCAAGGCGCCACAAGACCCCTGAAACCGCCCCGCCCGAGATCAGAGGGCAGAGCTTGTGTCTTCGAGAGGAAAATCGCAGCGATGTTAGTTCCGATCAGCCCCGATGGGCAAGGCGCACGGCGAAGCCCTCTGGTACCGAATCGCAATCGGATGCAGTCTGAAAAAGCGGCATTACAGTGTCGGTTGATGCGGTGCAACCGGAGACGTGGCACTCACCGAATATCATCGGGTGGACCGCCTGCATTGATCGGCATGGAGGTAATCGCGCAAATCGGGTCAGGTTAAATTCGTGAAGCATGTCACACGTACCGTGAAAGTACCCACTGTAGGGTGCGGTGAGCTTGCGAACCGCACCGACCTGTTCGGGTAACGGGACTGGTGTTGCGGTACGGTTCGTGCCTCACCGCACCCTACCGGTTCATATTTCATTTTCCGGGGTGGTGGCTACCCTTCCATGATCGTTAGCCGGAAATTTGAGCTACCGTTCAAGCTCCCCTTCTTCGCCAATTCATTCAACCGACAAGGCCGCTTGCGTCGGTAGGGCACAAACAATAATTCAGATCGTCCGTGCATTGAGTGGACAACATACTGCGCGAGGGAATCCGCGTTACTCGGACCTGGCAACTTGCAATCAAAACGTTGTAGGCACTGCGTCAGGCCCGAGGACCGTTATATCCCGGGTAATTTCTGAAGATACCTTCGTAACATCATGTTCTTAAATTCAGAATTGCTGTGATGTGGT
>CAYYHR010000551.1:0-2182 GCA_964471705.1 uncultured Chromatiaceae bacterium | reverse complement strand
CGTCCGCCATGGCTCGCGCCAACGGGTAATCATAGATGACGTTCTGGAACTGAACCGGACCGCCGCTGGTCTCCACGAACGGCGTGGCCGTCAGCTCCAGCCCCAGAATCGGTTTGAGCTCGTTGATGGCACGCATGCCGGCGGATGCGCGGTAGCGATGAGACTCGTCCATGAGCATCACCAGGTCGTCGAGCCCCGAGAGGTAATCGAAATAGCTCTCGCCGATGTACTCCGACAACCGCCGGATGCGCGGCGAACGCCCCCCGCGTACCTCGGAGCTGATCTTGGCAATGTTGAAGATGTTGATCTGCACTTGTCCGAACAACCGTCCGCTGCGCGGGTCTCGCCGCTCGTAGTTGTCCCCGGTGATGACCTGCGGCGGCTCTGCGGCGAAGGCGTGGATGCCCTTGAATACGTACTTGGGCGTGTTCTCCGTGAAATCCGTAATCAGCTTGTTGTAGATGGTCAGATTCGGCGCGAGCACGAAGAAATTGCAGATGCCGTGCTCCAGGTGCAGATAGCTGATGAAGGCTCCCATGAGGCGGGTCTTTCCCACTCCGGTTGCCAACGCAAAGCACAGGGACGGGAAGGCCCGCTCGAAATCCGTTACCGTCGGAAACTCGCTGCCGATGACCTGCAGCGCATCGGACATATCCTGGTCATGCTTGGGGTGAGCGATCTCCATCACTCGATGCAACCGCTCCAGCGACTCCCGCTGCGGCGGGCGCAGGCTCAAACGCCCCGAGATCGCATTGACGTGGTGATTCATGAGGAATCCTCCGGGTCTTGATCCTAGTCTCCTCCTTGGTCATGAAGACCTTGCGCGATTTCGAGCAAGCGCGGTACATGCACTTTCGCCGCGTCCCAGATGATCTCGGAATCGAGCCCAAAGTAATGATGCACGATAACGTCGCGCATTCCCGCGACACCCGCCCAATTGACCGCGAGGGATGCGGTGCGGACTTCATCCGGAAGATTCTTCGCTGCCTCGCCGATAATCAAGAGGCTGAACAACACGGCTTGGAAGTCGCTCTCATCGGCGCAGAAGCTCTCAATCGTGTGACCCTTCAGCAGGCGGCCGATCCTCTCACCGTGCTCGATGATATCGTCCAGAAAAAGCCGCCAGTCACGGGACACGAATCAGATCTCTCTCCACGCGAGACTTGGCCCGTGGTTTGAGGCCGGATTCTGTTACGAGATCGACTTTTCTTCCAATGAGATCTTCCAGGTACGACTTGAGGCCCATATAGCCGTCGAAGGTCGCTCGTCCTCGAAAAGACACCAGCACATCCACGTCGCTGTCGTCGCGCAGTTCATCGCGTGCCGCAGAACCGAACAACCCGATATGGTCGACGGCAAACCGGTCGGAAATCTCTCTGCGACGCTCGCGGAGGCGATTCAGAATGTCATTGCGATTCATTGGACACCTGTAACAGTTTCTGCGCGTTGTCACTGGTGGAAATCCAGTCATCAGCCGTAGGTGATAGGGGCTCGGCCTCCGCGATCACCTTGTCGCGAATAAACCAATGCAGCGACTTGGGTGTGGCGACATCCACGTTGCGGTGCAGCCGTTCCTCCAGCTCCTGTTTGAAGCCGATCTGGTCGAAAAGGCTACTGCCTTTCTCGTAGTCGACGAAAAGATCCAAGTCGCTGTCTGTTTCAGCATCCCCTCGAGCCATCGAGCCGAAAACACGAACGTTGGTCATGCCGTGCTTTCCGGCCAGCTCCAAAATCTCCCGACTATGCTCTTCAACCCACGGGCTCATCTTCCATCCTCCTCTCCGCCGAGGTCGAGACTGGCCTGCTCCGGCTCTCTCGGTGCTTTCGGCAAGTTCTCCACTCGCAGGCTGTAGTCGTCGTGTCCCCACTCGCAGCGCTCCATCACCGCCTTGGGGATCTTCTTCAGGGTGAGGTTCGAGAATGCATCCCGCTTGGCCCGAAACGCCGAGCAGCGCACCAACAATGAGCGGTGCTCGCCGACCTCGTCGCTCAGGCTCTGAAGCTGCTCGTAGGTCAGGGTTTGGGTCGTGACATAGATGAAGTCCGTTTCCGTGGAGTGGCCATGCTGCCAGTACAGCGTTTCCGAGGGTGCGTAGACGAAGCCCTCCAGCTTGCAGACCGCCTCCGCCAGCATCGTAGCGTTGTAAGCGTTGTTGATGACCCAGTTGCCCCAGCGGTCCTT
>CAYYHR010000550.1:0-2183 GCA_964471705.1 uncultured Chromatiaceae bacterium | reverse complement strand
GTTCGTGCGCCGGAGCATGTCAGATCCACCGCCAGCAACCGCGGCAGGATACAACACTTCTTAAGTTCGCTAGCGCACTGAAGGCGGGGCCGGTTCGGCGTAGATTTCACATCACCGGTTGCGATCGTTGGCAAACAGAGGCCATGCAGACGCACCGTCGAGCCCACTCGTGGTCACTGCACGCGACCGAACCCGCGACGAACGAAACCGGCGCGGGTCGTCGCGTCGACATGCCTGGCACCGGCCTCGCGGGAACCGATGAAAACAGGACGAGCCGACCGTGGCGCAACGGCAAGGGATGGCACAGACAAACAACAGGTGATGGTGATGAACAAGCTCGTAGCAGTGATTCTTCTGGTCGCGATCGGCGGATCGTACGGCTGCAATACCATCGAGGGCGCCGGCAAGGATATCCAAAGCGGCGGTGACGCCGTGAGCGATACGGCCAGGGACGTCAAGAAGGAGATGTGAAGCGGCACGGAGGCCAAGATCGATCCTCAAACACTGGAGCAATGATCATGAATTTCGATTTCACCAAGCACAACGTCGGCAACAACGATCGCCTGATCCGCGCAGCGCTAGGCGTTCTGCTGATCGCCAGCGTCTTCATCGGCGGTGGCTGGGTGGGCGGACTGATCGGTGCGGTGCTGCTCGGCACCGCTTATTTCCGGTTCTGCCCAGCCTACGCGCTCTTCGATTTCAGCTCCAACAAGGCTGTAACCCCTGTGGGCAAATAGCAACCGGGCCGCCAACCGACCGGGGCATCAGGCCCGGTGGTGGGCGACTGGGCCGTTTCGCCGTGCGGGACCGGATCAGCGCGCAGGAGCGCCGTCATCGGGTTTCCATCGCGGCGTTGGCGGGGGGGGACGGCCCGTAGCACACATTCCAGCGTGGCGTCGGCCACCGCGTCGTCGCTGTCTTACGTGGCGCAACCCAATTCCGGCAGCGCTATGTTGGGTTTAAGGATCTTCCCCTCAAACAGGACGCCCTGCCCATAGATCTGGCCGAACACTCGGTGCAGGACCTCCTCCGTCACCGCGCGGCAGCGCTCCAGGCTGCGATCACCGTCCATCAACACCTCCGGCTCAACGATTGGCACCAGTCCGACGTCCTGGCACAAGGCGGCATAGCGCGCCAAGGCATGCGCATTGACCTCGATGCCGGGCCGGGTTGGTAATCCATCCCCAATGGTCAGCACGGCTCGCCAGTTGGCGAAGCGCGCGCCTAGGTCGGCATAGGTCTTCAGGTGCAGACGCAGGCCGTCCAGTCTCTCGGTGACGGTCTCGCCGGGATGACCCGCCTGCGCCTTGGCCCCGAGATCCACCTTGATGCCGGGGATGATCCCGGCCACGGTGAGGATGTTCACCAATGGCGTGCCGTCCTCCCTCTGCTGGCGAATGGTCTCGTCAAAGAGGATCGCGCCACTGATGGACGGCCACACAGCCCGCGGCGCCAGTGCAGGCGGCTGGCGACGAGCCCTTCGAGAAGCCGCATCGCTCCCCCGCGCGGTACCTCTGGGCGATGCTGTTGGCCCGCCTCTACGAGGCGTTCCCCCTGACCTGCCCGCAATGCGGCACCGAGATGCGCATTGTTGCCTTCATCACCGAGGCGGCCCCCGTACAGCGGATTCTCAGCCATATCGGCGAACCTGCCCTGCCGCCGCGGATCGCTGCCTGCGGGCAGGCAGGCGGCGCGAGGACCTCCGTTATGGGAGGATGACGACTCGGGAGACGTAGGAGCGTCTGCCCAAGGAGCCGCTGCGCCGCCTGCAGGCGCATACGTATACGACGATCGCCGAAGTCGACTGCCGGGAGGACCATCTCGATGCTTTAGGGATCGAGCGCGAACGCCATCGGCGCATCGCGACCGAAGGGGCGTTGCTCGGCGGGCTGATCGAGAAGGGCTTCTCGCTCGAACTGGCGATCGTCAGAGACGGAGCGGGACATCACGACAGCAGCCAAGTGGTGACCGGGACCGCCACCACGGCCACCGCCATTCGGATTGGCGAGACCCTGCTTAACAAACCCGGCGGCTATCTGAGCAATGACATCACGCCGCCAGGGGTCTACCTCGACAATATCCCGAACTGGGAATTCGGCGCCTTGACCCCGTGGCGCGATCTACTCAACGCCCTGCGCAACGACTTCAGCCGCGCCCAGTCCCAGTCGGTCGAGGACAAGGAT
>CAYYHR010000549.1:0-2219 GCA_964471705.1 uncultured Chromatiaceae bacterium | reverse complement strand
TTGGTGCGCAGGCAGTAGACCCCGGGAAGGGTCTCGGCGATGGGCTTGGTCCGTTTCCAGGCGATGGCGGTGGCCTTGGCAGTGGACTCGTCGTGCTCGACAGTGATGTCGTAGTATTGTGCGGCCCGTGCGTACTTCTCGCGCAACCGCCCCAAACGCGCGAGGACCTTGTCATAGCGTTTGACGGCCCCTTCTTGTGCAACCCCTCGGCGAGCTTGGCAAGGGCCGCCTCGAAGCGCCTGGCAAACAACTCGGCGATGCCTTGTTCCTTTTTTTCGCGCTGGGAGGAATGGCAGTACAGTTCCACCTCGCCGGTGTCGGCGTTGACCACGCGCTGCGCGCGGATCGTCAGATCGCCGTCCTCCCTGATGAGCTCGGCCTGGGCCGGGTCGAATTCACGATGGCGCTTGCGGCTGACCACCAGATAGCGGTAGCCGTTGTGCACCAACCAGGTGATGTTCTCTTCGCTGGCGATGTCGGCATCGAGCACCACCGTCGGGGCACGGTCCGCGTGACCCGAGGCGAGCTTACCGATTATCCCGGCCAGGGTCCCGGGCTCGCTGATGTTGCCGGCGAAGATCTCGCTACGCTTGGGAAAGCCGCTGGCGTCGAGCACCAGCGCCAGGGTCACCAGGGGACAGTCCGAGCGCTTCTCCTTGGATTTGCCGAGCGCAGCATTGGCGTTGCCCTTGGCGGTTCCTTCGAAGTACGTGTTGGTCAGGTCGTAGAGGGTGATGACCTCCTCGAAGTCGAACAGGGTGCGCTCCTGCTCGTACAAGAATCCCTCCAGCGCCGCCTTGTGCCTGAGCAAATGGTCGGAAATGCGATACAACGCCTTGAATTCCATGCGCAGAAAATCGTAATCGATCAGCTCGCCTAATGCGCTCTGCTCTTGCAGCCATTGGCAGGTCGCAAGCTCACTGCCGGCGGCGGCCATGCGTGCGACCAGGGGGCCGATGGCCGCGGCCCGTTGCGGCCCGTTCAAGCCCAAGGAGGTGAGCTTCTCGTCTAGGCCGACCTGGCGCAATGCCGCCAACGCCACGTGCTCGACAGCCACCGAGCGTGGACGAAACAACTCCAGACTGTCCAGATCGACGCTGTGGTAATCGGCCCCCTCATCAGGGCGGCCTTCCTGCACGCTCGCCCGGGTACGGATCAGCTGCGCCGCATAGCGCTGCGCCGCCTCTTCACAGCGCGCATCCAGATGCGCAGGCATCAAATCCTGTTGCCCACCGACCAAGTGCTCAATGCGCTGCACCAGAGCGCCCCACTGCCCGCGCGGGACCTCGAAGTGCCGTCCCAGATTCAGCAACGTGCACTGACGTACCCGGCCACCCTCGCGGATCGACTCCACCAGCCGGTACGTGTAGTAGGGCTCCCCCGTCTGCCGGCTCTTGATCGTGGTGCGGCGGATGTACATGCCACGAACCTAACCGGTCGCGCAGGGAGTATCAATAGGGGCAAATAAGTTTATGGCACTACTTTCAGGTTTCCATACACCGAGGTACAGGATATCAGCAGGTTACCGCAACCGCTGCCGCAAATATCCGCCCTGTATCATGGGGGCAGAGTAAAGATGGGTGAGCATGCAGCCACCGTCTTTCATAAGGCCCATCTGCGCGAAGGGATCCAGGCCAAGGACCTGGTCCTGCATTCCGATAATGGCGCCCCGATGAAAGGTGCGACGATGCTCGCCACCCTCCAGCGCCTCGGGGTCGTGCCTTCCTTCAGCCGGCCCTCGGTAAGCAACGACAACCCCTACTCAGAGGCCCTGTTCAAAACCCTCAAGTACCGTCCCAAATTCCCCACCAAGCCCTTCGAGACACCCGAGCAGGCTCGGGAGTGGGTCCATGGCTTCGTGCATTGATACAACGAGGAACATCGCCACAGCGCCCTGAAATTTGTCACCCCAGGACAACGACACCGCGGCGAGGATGAAGCCATCCTGCACCAGCGTGGTGAACTCTACACCGCTGCCCGCAACACCAACCCGGCCCGCTGGAGTGGGGCGACTCGCAACTGGGATCGCGTATCGAGCGTCCTCCTCAACCCCGGGCGACCCCTAAAATCGGAGGCCACGGTCACGCAAAAAGCAGCCTGATTTTTGCGATACTTTCCTTGACAACGACCGATAGCGGACTGCGAAGTCCTCGGGGATGCGAGTAGCGGCCAGCGCCAACACCTTGGAGGCGAGGTTCTTGACCTGGACCCATGGCAGG
>CAYYHR010000548.1:0-2234 GCA_964471705.1 uncultured Chromatiaceae bacterium | reverse complement strand
CTCGCTTGCCATCTGCGCATGGAAGACCACCTGGAGCAGCAGGTCCCCGAGCTCGTCGCACAGCTCGTCCATGTCATCCCGCTCGATGGCATCGGCGACCTCGTAAGCCTCCTCAAGGGTGTAGGGCAGGATGCTGCGAAAGCTCTGCTTCAGGTCCCAGGGGCAGCCCTGCTCGGGATCACGGAGCCGGGCCATGATGGCGAGAAGGTCGTCGATGGATGCGGCATCTCTCATTGGGGGCTCGACCCGGCTGGGCCCAGGATCTGGTATCCGAGTTTGCAAATTGCCGGAAGATCTTGCCATAGGCAATCGAATTTGTCCTAGAATCCGGTATCTGCTGGGAGAAGTGCCTTGAAGAGCACGCGCCCGGCGGGTGTCGACCATGGGCCGATGGCGGGAAGCTTCACCATCCCGTTATGGAAACGGCACGAATCCGTCATCCGCCTTGGTTAGCATCCAGTACGAGAATGCCACCAGAAAATGGGGGACTACGATTATGCCTTTGCAGAAACAGGGCCGCGGCTCGCGGCATCCGGTTGAATTCGAGGTCACAATCCGCTACCGGCAGCGCCGGTTCCCGGTCGCTTTTGCCCGCAATCTCTCGCCGGAGGGAATGTACGTCCAGACTGTCAACCTTACCCTCCCGACCGGCACCCTGGTCGAGATCGAGCTGGACCGCTGGGGACGGCAATGGTTGATTCCCGCTATGGTCGTGGATTCGGATGTCCGCGGTGTCGGGATCATGTTCCGGACGCCCCAGCCCGAGCTCTACGCGCAGGCGACTTCGGCATCGGTCGCAGTGCGACCGCCTGAAGAGGGCCCCGGGGTCGCTGCGATCTGCACTTGATTGATTGACGGGACTGCTTATACATCCACCACGCAGCGGGCAGTCCAGGTGCCCGCGTCGTTCTCGCTCACCGACAGCTGGGTATAGGTGGCGCCCTTGATCTCCACTGCGGGCTGGTGACGGTCCGCGTCCAGTGGCTCGCCCAAGGCCGTTGCCCGGAGGCGGACACCCTCGATGGTCACCGAGAAGCGCCCGAAGAGCATGCAGCGAACGGCCATCTCGTAGATCAAGGCGTTGAGCCAATCCACCAACAGCAGCTCGGGGTCAGGGGCCTCGCATTCGATCCTGATCTCTTCGCGTCCCCGGACGCTGCGAAGGTCGGTGATCACAGCGGTCAAGGCCATGGCGGCCTGCTCGAATGCCTCCGTCATGCTGCCGCCGCGGCCTTCGATGCCGATGTCCGCGCCGTGGACGAAGTGACTCCAGCCTCGGGAACCGGCCCCCGAGCTCATCGTCCCTCCTCGCCTCGTTGGCTCCCATGGCATTCCTCCGGGGACCCGACATCCCCCGTTGCGATCATTCGGCACATCGCGGCGACCAGCGCGGGATCCGAGGCATTTTCCGCCAACTCCACGCGGGCGAAGCCCCGCTCTCTCGCGGAAGCAACGGTCCGTGCGCTCACCACGACCAGGGGGGTCTCGAGCAGCCGGCCCCGTCCCTCCTCGCCGACCAGGGCGAGCAGATTCTCCAGAACCTCCCCGCTGGTGGCCGTAGCCAAGTGTATCTCCTGCTGCCAGCGTGCCAGCAAGGGAGCCGGATCGGCATCAGGCAGAACACGACGATAGACGTCCGCGTAGGCAACCCGGGCGCCTCGCTCGATCAGGGTGTTTCCCAGCAGTTCGCGCCCGCCGGTCCCACGCACGATCAGCACCTGCCGGCCGGCGAGATTCTCGAGCTCGGGGAGTGCGAGGAGGGACTCGCTGTCGAAGCGGCCTGCCGGCACCAGGTCGGGCATTCGGCCAGTTTCGGTCAACGCCTTTGCCGTGGCCGCCCCGATTGCCCCCAACCGAGGCTCTGCGGGTAGGCGAGCCCCGGGAAGCAAGGGCAGGGCATGTGTTACCGCGTTGCGGCTGGCAAACAGAATCAGGTCCCAGCGGCGGGCGAGCAGCCCGCGCGCCTGTGCCGGGTCCGGCACGGGCTCGATGGCGAGAGCCGGAAAACGGATGGCCCTTCCCCGGGCCGCCTCAACCAGCCGGCAGAGCTCATCGGCCTGCGCCGCCGGGCGCGTGATCAAGACCCCGCGACCGCCGAGCTCGCAGGTTTTGGGCATGACGACTTTCGGCATCGGCACAAAGGATCTGCAGCTCGGGTTTTCAATAGAGCCTACTATCCAAGAAAGAACAGTTGAACCGCAGAGACGCTGAGAACGCAGAGAGGAATCAGAAAA
>CAYYHR010000547.1:0-2238 GCA_964471705.1 uncultured Chromatiaceae bacterium | reverse complement strand
CAGACTTAGATGGTTGCCGATACTACATCATGTCACTTCGAGAAGTATCTCGCAGCATTCTGATGCGTTTGCCCTGAGGGCAAGGGTTGCCGTGCCGTGAAGAAGTTTCGGTTTCATTCGTTCTCCATCACAATAGAACGGAACATAGCGTACGTTAGCCCGACTTCCGCAACTCGACCCCCAATTGACCCAATTTCGTGGCCAACAGGTCGCGTAACCTACTGATTGTGTGTCGCCGAGGTGCGCAAGTTGGGCGAAATCCGCTTGTAGTGCCGACCTACCTTGTTGACGCCATTTGGTTTTTTCTCACAATGGCGGCATGTTTCTGCGCGCCAAGACCCGCAAGAAAGACGGCAAGTTCCATCGTTACTGGAGCGTGGTAGAGAGCCGGCGCACGGCGGACGATCGAGTGCTGCAGCGCCAGGTGCTCTACCTGGGGGAGATCAACGACAGCCAGAAGGCGGCCTGGACACGCGCCATCGAGGTCTTCGCCGAGGAGGGTGAAGCCCGCCAGATGGCGATCTTTCCCGATGATCGCCCAGCCCCGCAGCTCGCTTGCGAGGTCGTGCAGATCCGCTTGAGAGAGCTCTCGTTGCATCGCCCGCGCCAGTGGGGCGCGTGCTGGCTGGCCCTTGCGCTGTGGGAACAGCTCGATTTGGACGGATTCTGGTCGCCGCGCCTCCCCCCGAGTCGGCAAGGAACGCGCTGGCTGAACGTGCTCAAGACCTTGGTCGTCTACCGCCTGATCGACCCAGGGAGCGAGTGGCGCCTGCACCGGCATTGGTACCACCACAGTGCCCTCGGGGATCTGCTGGGCGAAGACGAAGGGGTCGCACAAGACGATACCCTGTATCGCTGCCTGGACAAGTTGTTGGCCTCCAAGAAGCCGTTCTTCAGCTACCTGCGCGGGCGTTGGCAGGATCTGTTCGGGGTAGGCTTCGAGGTTCTGCTCTACGACCTGACCAGCACGTATTTTGAGTCCGACCCGCCGGAGGCAGGCAAGCGTAAGTTCGGCTATTCGCGCGATAAACGCTTTGACTGTGTGCAGGTGATCATCGCCCTGATCGTGACCCCGGAAGGCTTTCCCGTCGCCTACGAGGTCCTGGCGGGGAACACCACTGACAATACCACGCTGGCTGATTTTCTCGCTCGGATCGAAGAACAGTACGGCAAAGCCGAGCGGATCTGGGTCATGGATCGGGGCATTCCGACCGAGGAAGTATTGGCGCAGATGCGTAGCGCCGAGACCCCGGTGCGCTACCTGGTCGGCACGCCGAAAGGCCGCTTGAGCAAGCTGGAAAAGGCCTTCCTCACCAAACCCTGGGAGCAGGTGCGCCAGAGCGTGCAGGTCAAGCTCCTCGAACAGGACGATGAGCTCTATGTCCTGGCGCTCAGCGCCGGGCGGCGCAACAAAGAGCGCGCCATGCGCCGACGGCGCCTGAAAAAACTCTGGCGACGGTTGCACGAGTTGCAAGGGCAGAAGCTCACCCGAGATGAGCTGTTACTGAAGCTCGGTGCGGCCAAAAAAGAGGCCGGACGCGCCTATTCTCTGGTGGCGATCGTGCTGCCCGACTTGGACCAGGAGGTCAGCGCCCAAACCTTCACCTTCACCCTGCGCAAAGACAAGCTGCGCAGTGTGCGCCGGCGCGAAGGCCGTTACCTGCTGCGCTCCAACCTCAGCGGCGAGGATCCCGCCGCACTGTGGCGCTACTACATCCAGCTCACCGAGATCGAGCAGGCCTTCAAGGAGCTCAAAGGTGACTTGGCGATCCGCCCCATCTACCACCAAATCGATGAGCGCATCGAGGCCCACATCTTCGTGGCCTTCATCGCCTATTGCCTGCAGGTCACTTTGAAGTATCGCCTCAAGGCCTTGGCACCGGGCCTGACCCCACGCGCGGCGCTGGAGAAGCTCGCCCCGATGCAGATGGTCGATGTGCAGGTACCAACCACCGATGGCCGCGTCCTGATCCTGCCGCGCTATACCCAACCGGAGCCCGACCAGCAGTTGCTCCTCTCCCAACTGAAGCTCACGCTGCCCGATCAACCGCCGCCGCGTATCCAGTCACAGACCGCCAGAGCTGCCTGACCGAGAAACTGGCTTGTAGTGCCGACCTTTTGAGTCCGGCTCTTGTGACATCAATCAGTTATCCTTGCCGATAGCCCTGAGTTGCGGAAGTCGGGTTAGCCTTCGTCGATTGCTCCGGTCAGGGCTCGCTTTCTCGGCCTCCGAATGCT
>CAYYHR010000546.1:0-2239 GCA_964471705.1 uncultured Chromatiaceae bacterium | reverse complement strand
CTAACGATGAGCGCGAAAGGCACGGCGCGCGCAAAGTTTGCGGCGGTCGCTACAACCGGATCGCCAGACCCACGACCACGCAACGAGTAGATACCCCAGGCAATGCCGGCCACTGCCATGAGCATAGAGCCCAAGGGAGCCGGGGCGCTGATACCCGGGGAAACCAGGTAAACCAGCCCACCGAAGGCGCTGATCAGCCCAAGCCATTCCAAGGCGTGTGGGCGATGGCCCTCGATAAAGCCGATCACTATCATGGTTACCTGCACCGCACCGAACAGGATCAGTGCGCCCGTTCCGGCATCCAGTGTGAGGTAGGCGAAGGAGAAGGCGATCGCGTACAGGAAAAGCATCACTCCCGATACCCAACCTCCCCCTTCGGGGACCGGGCCAGTGCGCCGCGACAAGGCGACGATAGCCCACAGGGTGGCAGCGCCGGACAACAAGCGCAGGCTCGTGTAGCTTGCCGCATCGATCTGCGCTGCACCGAGCGCCAGGCGGCAAAGCAGGGAGTTAGCGGCGAAGGCCACCATTGCCAACGCAGTAAGGCCCGTTATCCGTGGAGCCGCCTGCTGATTGACGCGCTGCATGACCGGGTGCATCCGCCGCGATCGGAATCATGCTGCCGGCTTGATGTTCTGGTTCAGGTGAAACAGGTTACGGGGGTCGTATTTTTGCTCGATCTGAGCCAATCCCTCGAAATTGGGGCCGTAGGCCGCGCCGACTCGGTCGGTTTCCTCTTCGGTCATGAAATTGACGTAGAGGCCACCCATGGCGTATGGCTTAGCGGCCTCGAAGAAATCGCGTGACCAGGAAATACATTCCTGATCCTGTATCGGCTCGTCCCATCTGCCATGCACGTTCATCACGAACTTGACGTCCCGGTGCGCGTAGGCAGTGGTGTCCGCCGCGACCCGATTCGCCGCGCCCCCAAGCTGGGCGATGAAAATCTCGCACTGGGGCGAGGGGAGCTTGCCGGCGTACTCGATGACGGTATCGACGGTGCCGTCGCTAAGCTCCGCAAAGTTGTGTGACTTCCAATAGTTGCGGGCCCCCGGAGTCAACAGCGGATCAAAGGCCTGCTGCCAAGCGACGTAGGGCATGGGACCAATGTGCTCGCCGTGGGCATCGCCAAAATGCCGAACGGGCTCGATCAGACTCCTTCCCGCCTCGATGTCGCCACCGTGCATGAAGGCGAAGACCACGACCTCTTGGCCGTGCACGGCTTCGGGCAAAAACGGCAACGGCGGAGCCTTGCGCAGGACCGCCCAGATGGTGAGCTCGTCCGGAATGGTGTCGGCGTACTCCCGGTACCGGGTCAACAAGGATTTGGCTTGCGCGAAGGGATAGACGATGAGCCCGCTCAGTACCTCCGGACCCAGGGGATGCAGCTCGAGGACAAACTGGGTCGCGATACCGAAGTTGCCGCCTCCGCCGCGGATAGCCCAGAACAGATCCGGGCTCTCATCCGAGCTGGCCCGCACTCGCTGCCCGTCTGCGGTCACCATCTCAGCCGCGATCAGATTGTCCACCGTGAGTCCGTGCTTGCGCGTCAGCCAGCCGAAACCGCCGCCGAGGATCAGGCCGGCGACACCGGTCGTTGAATTGATCCCCAGAGAGGTCGCCAGGCCAAAGGCTTGGGCTTCGTGATCGAGGTCCCCCAGGGTCGCCCCCGGCTCCACGAAGGCGAGTCGCGCGTCGGGGTCGATGCGCACGGACTTCATTCCTGAAAGATCGATCGTCAGGCCGCCGTTGCACAAGGCGCTGCCGGCGATGTTGTGCCCGCCGCTACGCACCGACACGAGCAGATCTTCGTCCCTTGCAATCCGAACGGCGCGCATGACGTCCGCCACCCCGGAGCAACGCGCGATCACCCCCGGGCGTTTGTCCACCATAGCATTCCAGATACTACGCGCTTGGTCGTATTCCGGATCGGCCGGCTCGATAACCGACCCGCGCAAACACCCTCTGAGGGTCTGGATAGTGTCCTGAGTTATGGCGCTCATGTCTTTTGTCCTCCTCTTGCAGAGTCTTTATGTTCGAGCGTCGACTGAACGGCGCCTTGTGCTCGAGCACTGGGTCTTTGAAATCAGGTGCCGGCTGGTGGTTTGCCGATGACGTCAGGCATTTCTCTTTGTCCGGCGGACACCCGACAGGGGGGTTCAAAACGCCCATCGGTTCGAGGCTCACGCCCGGGTGAGCACTGTCTAACCGTAGTCTAGATTTCCGAGAAGACTTCTTA
>CAYYHR010000545.1:0-2249 GCA_964471705.1 uncultured Chromatiaceae bacterium | reverse complement strand
GTCGAAAACGCGACTTTGGCGTCGCCGGCTTCGATGAGCTTGAGCAGCATCATCAGCCCGGTGGCGATTGCCATTGCCGAAGCAGCCAGCCACAGCCCGTCGCGGTAGCTGCCGTCGGCCCCGACGGCGAGGGCGATTGCCGCGGGAGCCGAGAATCTGCGCAAGGCCGTAGGAGAATGTCATCTTGCCCATCATCGTGGATGGGTGGCTCGGGTAGTAATGACCCGCCATCGTCAGAACCAGGCTGACGATTCCGACAAAGGTCGCGCCGAAGAGTCCGGCGCTGATCAGCGCACCTGCAAAGGTTTCGCTCATCAGAGGAAGGGCGATCCCGACTGCCTGGATCACGCAAGCCGCAATCAGTGCATTGAGCTCCCCCGTCCTGCGCGCGATGCGGTCCCAGAGGACGCAGGCCGGCGTCGCGGCCAAGCCGACGAGCATGAACGCGAGATTTCCCTCCCCTTCCAGGCCCGTTTGGCGCTCGACGATGCTGACAATAAAGGTCGCGCTGACGACATAGCCGATGCCGGCGCAGAAATAGGTCACCAGGAACAAGCGCAGAAACATGCGTGAAGGCGGCCGGCTCTCGAGTGGCATTCCTCCGATGGTGAAGCCATGGTTGTGTGGCTGCGGCAGCCAGCGCCATGCGGGTATCGCCAGCACCAAGCCAATGACGCTGAGGAGCAGCCATTGGTCCCGCCAATCGAAATAGGCGGTCATCCACTCGACCAGCAAGGCAGTCAAGAAGATGCCGAGGCCGATTCCGGAAAAGTGCAGGCCGAGCTCGCTGCGGTGGTGGTGGCGAATCAGCCAATTCAGGATCAGTCCGGATCCCAACAGGAGGCCGGCCGCGCTGCTGAGGCCGGCGAGGAAGCGCATGAGCACCCACAACCACCAGTCGGTTGCTACGGCCATGCCCGCCGTGGTGACGATCGCCAAGAGAATACCGGCGCGATAGAGACGATCCTTCAGGACCATGTCCGAAATGGAGGCGGCAATGAGAGCGCCACAGAGGTAGCCGAGGTAGTTGGCGCTCGCCAGCCAGGCCCCTTGATCGCTCCCGAGCCCTGCCTGGGCCTGCATCAGGGGCAGCAGGGGCGTGTAAGAGAAACGCGCGATGCCCAGCATCAAGGTCAGACCCACTATCCCGGCGCTGAGCACCTTCAATCTGTCGAGATCGGTAGACATGGGTGGGCTGTCCTCATCGAGCCAATGGGTGCATCCAGCTTAGCTCGGGGGTATCATCTCTACAAATGATTTATTGAGAACAGAACTTTCTCTAGAGGAGAACGGAATGGAGCTGGCGGCGTTGCGAACCTTCCTCTCCGTAGTCGAAGAGGGCGGTATTCTCGCGGCCTCGCGCAAGCTCAACACCGTACAGTCCAATGTCACCGGGCGCATTCAGCGCCTGGAGGCCGAGCTGGGTCAGGAGCTGTTCCACCGCAGCGGCCGACGGTTGGAATTGGCGCCGGCGGGGCGGGCGCTGAGAGGCTACGCGGAGCAGATGCTGGCCTTGGAGCAACAAGCCCGAAATGCGATCGACACCCTTGGAGAGCAATGCGGTGAGCTGCGCATCGGCAGCACGGAAACCTTCGTCGCAATGCATCTGCCCCGCGGGCTCATGCAGCTCCGTGCCAGACACCCTCGGATCAAGCTGAAGGTGGAGACGGGGCCCACCAGATGGTTGGTGGAAAGGGTGCGCTCCCGCAAACAGGACTGTGCCTTCGTCGGGGGGCCGGTGGAAGATGCGCTCATGGAAGCTGAGGTCGTGCTGACCGAGGAACTGGTGCTGGTCACCGCGCGAAATTTCGATGTAAGAAAATTCGACTCGAAACAGCTGCCACTCATCGTCTTTCGTGAAGGCTGCGCTTACCGGGCGCGGGCCCTGACCTGGCAGCGCGAGTGCGGCCATCCGGACATCGAGGTGATGGATCTCGGCACGCTCGACGGCATTCTCGGCTGCGTCGCCGTCGGCCTGGGCTGCACGCTCATGCCGCGCCGGGTCGTCGACGAGTCGATCTACGCCGATCGACTCGCGAAGCGGGAGCTCCCATCCCAGATCGCAAGGATCCCGACCCTGATGATCCGCCGCCGAGATATGCCGCAACTGGCAGCCCTATCGACTCTGCGCGATTCGGTCGCAACGGAGGACCACAAGCCGGGGCAGAATGCAGGTCCATGACGCTGAGGTATCCCCCACAAATCCGACCACCCGAGTTACTCGGCGAGCAGGGAATCATGATCGCTAG
>CAYYHR010000544.1:0-2251 GCA_964471705.1 uncultured Chromatiaceae bacterium | reverse complement strand
TTCCATGAGATGCAGCACATCCTGCACGCCTCCAAGCGCGAGATCGGCGTGCTGGCAGTGACCCTCCTGAGCGCGCTCTTCCTGGAGTTGGAGTTCGCCATCTTTGCCGGGGTTCTGCTGTCGCTCGTTCTCTACCTGGATCGGACCTCCAAGCCGAATATCGTCGAGCGCGTGCCGGACCCGCGCCTGCCCGGACGACCCCTGGTCGCGGATCCGGAGCTTCCAGCATGCCCGCAGTTTCGCATCGTGCGCATCGACGGCTCCCTGTTCTTCGGCTCCGTGAGCCATGCACAGGACGCCTTCGACCGCTTTCGCGCCGAGGATCCGGAGCGTAAGCACCTGGCCATTTCCTCCCGGGGGATCAATTTCGTCGATCTGCAGGGGGGTGAGGCCCTGGTGGAGGAAGCCAAGCGGCGGCGAGCCGACGGCGGGGGAATGTATCTGATCAATGTCAAGCAGGGTCTGTGGAACGACATGGAGCGCTGCGGCTGCCTCGACGAGATCGGTGCGGGACGGGTCTTTCAGGGTAAGGAGGCGGGCATCCACGCGGTCTATCAAAAGCTGGACAAGTCCCGCTGCGCAACCTGCGACAAGCGCATCTTTCTGGAGTGTCAGAAGGAATTCGGTCCGGCACCGGGAGGGTCCCGCGCATGAAAGGATGCGCCTGGCCGGCGGAGACCGTCTCCGTGCCCGTACCCGGAGGAAACGAGCCATGAGCGCCGTCAGCGCCGAGCAGCGATCTGAAGCAGACACGCGCAAGAAGGTCAGGACCACGGACGTTCTCTCCCGCAAGCATGGGGAGAAGATCGTCACGGTTACGGCCTACGACTACTCCATGGCCAAGCTGGTCGACAGCGCCGGTGTCGATGTCATCCTGGTAGGTGATAGTCTCGGGAATGTCGTGCTCGGCTACCCGGATACCACCCGGGTCACGCTCGACGACATGGTGCACCACACCGCCGCTGTAGTGCGGGCGACCCCAAAGGCCCTGGTGGTGGCGGATCTGCCGTTCCTCGCCGCCGGCGTGTCCACGCGCGACACCATCCGTAATGCGGGACGACTGGTTCGCGAGGCCGGTGCCGAGGCGGTGAAGCTGGAAGGCGGCCTGCGGGTCCGCGACGAGATCCGTGCCCTCGTCGACTGCCAGATCCCGGTCATGGGGCACGTGGGTCTGACGCCCCAGAGCGTGCACGCCTTCGGCGGCTTCAAGGTGCAGGGGCGGACGCAGGAGGCGGCGGACCGCGTGGTGCGGGATGCGGTCGCGGTCCAGGAGGGCGGGGCCTTCTCCATCGTGCTCGAAGGTATTCCGGCACAGCTCGGCGAGCGCGTCACCCGCGAGCTGGACATCCCCACCATCGGTATCGGTGCCGGTCCCGCGTGCGACGGGCAGGTGCTGGTCTTCCACGACATGCTCCACCTCTTCCTGGATTTCACGCCCAAATTCGCCAAGATCTACGCGGACATCGGGACGGCGACCTGCAATGCACTGGTGAATTATTGCGAAGAAGTGCGCGCCGGCCGGTTCCCTGCCGCAGAGCACTGTTATTGAGCTCGGCTTGTATCCAGGGCGCCGATCTGGTCAACTTCGGGAGCCAAATACGTTGCGCAAATGATAACGACAACGAGCAACCCTTCCTGGAGGAGAGCAAATGCCAATGAAAATCGGGGCTCCGCGGGAGGTTCACCCGCAGGAGTGCCGTGTCGCCATTACCCCTGACACGGCGGAACAGCTACAGAAGCTCGGCTTCTCGGTCGCGATCGAGGCCGGGGCCGGCGAGAAGGCCCACTTCTCCGACGACGCCTACCGCGAAGCTGGTGTCGAGATCGTCGAGGACGTCAAGGCCCTGTGGGCCGAGTCCGACATCGTCCTCAAGGTCAACGGACCAGAGACCCACCCCAATGAGGCGATCGACGAGACGAAGCTGCTGCGCAAGGGCGGCACCCTGATCAGCTTCATCTGGCCGGCCCAGAATCCCGAGCTGATGGAGAAGCTGGCCGCGCGCAAGGCGACCGTCCTGGCGATGGACAGCGTGCCCCGTATCTCCCGCGCCCAGAAGGCGGATGCCCTCAGCTCCATGGCCAACGTGGCCGGTTACCGGGCCGTGGTCGAGGCATCCAATCACTTCGGACGCTTCTTCACCGGCCAAGTGACAGCCGCCGGCAAGGTACCGCCGGCCAAAATCATGATCATCGGCGCCGGGGTCGCGGGGCTCGCGGCCATCGGCGCCGCCGGCTCCATGGGTGCCATCGT
>CAYYHR010000543.1:0-2257 GCA_964471705.1 uncultured Chromatiaceae bacterium | reverse complement strand
CCATCGAGGTGCGTGCCATCGCGTTGGGGTCCTCGGGCTGGCTCGAAGGTTGGCTGGGGAGTTGGCTCAGCGGCTGGCTCGGCCGGTCGGGTCGGTACCTGGGCGCGTATTGGTACTGGACGGGCCGCACGGGCTGGCTGATCCGGTTAGGGTGTATCGGATGGACATACACGCCCTGTTCCGCACATCCGCCCAGGGTCAACAGCGACGCAGCCAGGGCCAGGAACAGCGTCGGGGGGTCCTTGTAGTGATGCATGGTGTTTGCTCCGCGAGCAACTCTTCGGTGGATCTGCGCGGCGCCCCGGGCGCCGTATCTCGACACAGCATCCAAGATCCATGGTTAACCGCGAATGAACGCGAATAAACGCGAATGGAACGATGCGTTGCCTGATGGTGGCCATACACTCGAACATCTTGTGTAGGTTGGGCCGACGCAGGAGGCCCAACAATTCATGGACCGTCAGACAATTTTTGTTGGGCCTCGTACCTCGGCCCAACCTACCTGTTAAGGTTGTTCTTGAGCCCTTCCTCAGCGTCTCTGCGGTTCATCTGCTCTTCTCAGGATCATAGCCCAGCACATTGGTCCAGCCAGGCTCGATCCTCGACGCGAGGGCCCCTGGCATAGCCCAGGACCTGCCCGAGGAAAGCCCGCGGATAGGCGGAAACGGCCCGGTTGCCGCGTCTGCTCAGCTCCTCGTCGAGCCCTCGGTCCTGGGCGTCCAACATCTCTCGATCGCCGCCGAAGTTCTCGGCGGTACGTACCACCGCGTCGGCGTAGATGCGCAGGTTCTCCCGCTGCACCTTCCCGTCCTCGGCGAGCGCCCCCGCAAGCCGCTTGCAACGCCCATGGGTCTTTCCGAAGTCCCTGTGGCAGAGCTCGAGGCGCTCCTGCGCAATCCGCAGGTTGTGGGCGTCGTCGTGGAGCTTCTGGCAGAGCAGGCCACCGAAGCGCAGGGTCTCCCGGGCGGTGCGCTCGCGCTGGTCCAAGAGCCGCTGGGCTCCCGCGGCGACCAGTCCTCGGACCCTTTCCAGGCGTGCACGAAGCCGCGGGTCGGTCTGTACGTCCGCCAGGACCGAGAGCTCAGCCAGGGGGTCGTCCAACGGGTCCGCGAGGGGCTGCTTGGCTAACCCCGCAGCGGGTTTTGACGCGGAGGAGGGATGCTTAGCTCCCAGCCGCTGCCAGGCCGCGGCGACCTCCTCGACCCGTCCGGGCGAGGTCAGCACCGGCACCGCCGCGACCACCCGGAAGCCGGTATCGGCCGTGCCGACGGCGCCCTTGGCGTCGTATGCAGGCACCTCGCGCCGTAGCGACGAGCGCACCGCCTCGGCGCTCGAATGGATGCTGCCGCCGCGCACGATGGAGGCCCCGGCCTGGCCATGAAGCCGGTCGAGGCGGTTGAGACGGAACGGATCCAGGACCAGCTCTTCGGCGTTGCCGAACATGTCGTGCAGACCGATGGGGTTAGGTCGGCGTGTCCCGATGAGCTTCAGCTCTCCGTCCGAGTTGTCCAGGTACCAGGCGGAATGGTCGAGGCCCTCGGACATGGGCGGGCGGGTCGCGCGAAACTCGGACGGGCTGACCGCAGCGCCGCCCCTGGCCGCGTACTCCCACTCGGCATCGGTCGGCAGACGCACGTAGGCGGGATTCCCGTCGACGCGCGGCAGGCAGGGGGTGGCGCCGTCCTTACAGTCCGGAATCTGCGCCGCATGCCTGGCGAGCCACAGGGAATAGCGATGTGCGAAGGTCACCGCATCGTACCAGCCGACCCGCACCCGGGGCAGGCGGCCCGTCGCGTCGGGGCTCGGACAGGGTTTGCCGTCCGCGTCGGCTGCCACCGCGGCGGCCTGCAGGGCGTCGACCTCGTACTTTCCGATCAAGAGGGCACGCCCGCTCCCGTCCGGCCAGGGGAAGGCGCCCGCGAGGTGTGCCGGGTAACTGTGCTCCGCATAGGCATCAGGTGCCTCGTCGCTGCCCAGCTCCAGGGTCCGGTCATCAAGCAGACCCGCGCCCTCCACCCCGACCCGGCGGAACGCCATGGCGCCGCCGCAGGGCATCGGCAGGATCAGATCACCGGCCTCCGGGCTCGGATTGTAGTAGGCCGGGTCCCAGCGGATCGGCAAGGCTGTTGCGGGCGCGGCGGACGACACCAGCAGCACCGCAACGAAAGGGGCCCACAGCTGCCCGGTATTCCTGAACCTAGAATTCACGCAAGGCCTCGGCCGGGTCGATGCGGCTCGCCCGGTACCCGCCTGCGGA
>CAYYHR010000542.1:0-2258 GCA_964471705.1 uncultured Chromatiaceae bacterium | reverse complement strand
CTGTCTACTAGCTTAAATTACTGTCGCATTTTGGTCTGCACCAGTTTGTTCCTATAATTCAGCATGTTGGCACACCTTGAAAGGGCTGAGGGTTACCCCAATTTGGCTGGCGTTGGCGTTTCTGGAATTTCCTTCTGAAGCTTGCCAAAGACCAGCCATCCTGGACGCTCACGGCCCAGCCAGGACCGGCTACGGGTCCGTTCCACTGGCACAATCGACGTTTATCCGCGCGGGAGCTGTGCCGTCTGCAAACAATCCCTGACGACTTCGACGTTCAGGGCAACGTGAGCTCGGTCCAGCGTCAGGTCGGCAATGCCGTGCCGTCGGCCCTAGCAGAAGTACTCGGCATCGAGATCCGCTCCCGACTGCTTGTCGATTTCCGAGCCCGACATCTCAACCCAACGCTGCTCACCCGGCGGCCGCCTGGCATTCCCCCTCCTGAGGCGGTCAAACCGGTGCCCAAGAAGTATTTGCAGCTCGCCGGTGACCACAGTGCTCATCCGGGTACGGGCAAAGGCAACCGAGCTGCTTTGCGTGGAGGGGTCGCCTGACGGCGGAGAGCATCATGGAATACAGGACGTACGCAGTCGACCGCCAGAAGAGGGAGCCGCTGCTGCGATTCATCCGGCACTCCCTGGAGCATTGCGGCTGCCGATTGCTGAGGTTCTCCGACGCCGCAGAGGCACCCTTTCGGATCGGCTTCGAGACGCCTGACGGCGAGCGCATGGGAATCATCGCCTACGCGTTCTATGCCAATCGTCGCATAACGAAGAACCGACCCGACGACGAGCACAGGTTCCAGGTCAAATATGGCACCAAGACGGCCGAGCTTCACAGCCTGTGGCAAGACCCCCATGGTCTCTACACGACTTTGTTCCTCGGGGTGAATCCAGAGGCTAGGTTCTTCGTCGGGGCGGATCCGGTGCTGCACAGCCCGACCAGGTTTTTCATTTCCATCGAGCTCAAGGAGGATCATGCGCGAGAGATCCTGGATGAGAGCTGGGCATCATGGGAGCGACAGAAGTGCACCAACGGCTTGGATGAGCCGGTCGAGATCATGGTGGGTGGCGCTACGAGCTCGTTCCTGCGCTACGTGCGCTTTGAGCGACTGGCAGCGGGACTGGACGCAGGCCACCGCCGCCTGCTCGCTGAGAAGGTCTCTCTCCTGGACAGGCTCGTCGCTCCCCGCCTCGAGTCCGGCGCGATGCCCGATGCGGAAGCCACGGATCTGCATCAGCTCGCGGCGGAATTCCAGCTGACCCAGCAAGAGATTCTGGATCTCATCCAGAGTGCTCCCCGCCTGAAGATGGCCGTTCGGGGCTGGGTTGCGGAGGAGCATCTCGTCAGGCAGCTCGCATCAATGCCGGAGATTGGCGAATGCGTGCGCCTGGAAGAGGAAGGGGGACCCGATGTCCGTATAGCGTTGAGAGGAGGCCGCGCAATTTTCATCGAGTGCAAGAACATCCTTCGTCATCCCTACAAGGACGGAACATATCGCTTGGATTTGCAGCGCACCCGCGCGGCGAAAGACGATCCCTGCTCCAGGTATTACCGACCGGAAGAGTTCGACGTTGTCGCAGCTTGTCTCCATCCGCAAACCGAGCGTTGGGAATTCAGCTACGCATTGGCCATGGATCTCGATCGGCACAAGAAATGTCTAGGACGGCTCAGCAACTTGGCGCGAATAGATTCCCGCTGGAGCTGCGGAATCATCCATGTGCTGCAGCGCGCCACGTCCCCGCCGCAGTGCTGAGCAATGAGTCGCAGGTCAACGGTCCCTCGTTTCCAGGGTTGTGTGCCCGCGTCGCCCGCGGCCTCCAGATCTAAACGGCGTAACTGCGCCCAAGGCGGCCGCGCAGAGGTCGCCCTACGCAAGGCATTGTGGGCTCGTGGCATTCGCTACCGACTCCATGCTGTCGACTTGCCAGGAAAACCCGACATCGTGTTGAGGCGAGCCCGCATTGCGGTCTTCGTCGACGGCGACTTCTGGCATGGTCGTAATTGGGCCGAGCGAAGAGCGAAACTGCTCAAGGGTAACAACGCCGGCTATTGGACCGCCAAGATCGAATACAACATAATGCGCGACCGAGCCAACACAGCCACCTTGGAGTCGTGCGGATGGACGGTTATTCGCCTATGGGAGCGCGACGTCCTGCAAGATCCGGATCTCGCTTGTGACGTGGTTTGTACGGAAGTGCGAATCATCACAGCCTCGTAATCCCGTCTCGCAGGGCGTCCCGCACCTGAGTCCAAGCCCC
>CAYYHR010000541.1:0-2260 GCA_964471705.1 uncultured Chromatiaceae bacterium | reverse complement strand
ACTGCAGCAGTGTCGGCAACTTGTGGGGCTCGGGAGTTATCGAGTGGGAGTAGGGGTCTTTCGCGAACTATCGTGGTCTATCGAGATCTATCGCGATGTCCAAGCCGCCATCTGAATTCGGCGATGGCGCAGAATCTTGATGTCATGGCGACGTCGGGCGGGGTGCGATCTTCACTGCACAGCAAATATTGCTGTTTCGTCGAATTTCCAGAAGCCGTCGGAGCTGCTGAAGGGTGATCGCGCGGGCGGTGGAGCCTCCGCGTGAACGATCGGGGTGTCGTCTTTCTTCGTTGGACGGGAACCGACGCAGAGGGCTCCGAAGTCGTGGCCGTTGCGCCGGCCAAGGCGGATGGCACCCGAACGTTTGAAGGCGGCAATTGCTTCCCGGCCGGGCTCGGAGCTTTCGTAGGCGTTTAGGGTAACGTCATCTTGCACGATAACATTACTCGTGTTATCGTGCTTTTGTCATGTTATATAAAGCCGCCCCAGAACGTGCCGTGGACGCCGCCGTTTGCGCGTATCTGCATGAAACCTTGGGAATCGCCCCCAGGGTTCGAGCGTGGCCGGGTGCCGGCAAGCTGCCTTACTTTCTGCAGGACGCCTTCGAGGTCCGGGAACTGAAGCTGCTGGACCGGCAGATTCTCCTGGCGATCGACAAGCGGCCCGACAAGCCGGGCTTGGCCAACGTCCGAGGCCAGATGGACAAGCTGCGCCAACTGGCTGGGATGCCGGTGGTCTACGTGACCGGCACCCTCGCGTCCTACGAGCGCAAGCGCCTGATCGAGCAGAAGGTACCGTTCCTGGTGCCGGGCAACCAGCTCTATCTGCCGGATCTCGGGATCGACTTGCGCGAGTACTTTCGCAAGCCGCCCACCGCTCCGGACACTGCACTCAGCCCGGCGACGCAGGCGATGCTGATTACCGTCCTGCTGCGAAAGCCGTGGCGCGCCGAGTGGCAGCCCGCCGAGGTGGTCAGCGAGCTGGGCTACACCGCGATGACCCTGTCCCGGGCCGTCAAGGAGCTCACGGCCGCCGGCATTGCGACATTGCGCACCCAGGGGAGGGCGCGATGGCTGCACACCGAGGGCACTGCCGCGGAGACGTGGGAGCGAGCGAAGCCATTGTTGCGCAGCCCGATCAAGCGCCGATTCTGGGCCCGCCCCGTTCCCAAGTGGAAGCCACCCCACGTGAGACTGGCAGGGTTGAGCGCTCTGGCGCGATATTCGATGCTTTCCGAGCCGCAGTGGCCGATCTATGCCGTCAGCCCGGCGCAGTGGAAGACAGTGACGAAGGCCGGCATCGAGACCCTGCCTGAGCCGCGGCCGGGCGCCTGCGAATGGGAGCTCTGGCACTACAACCCCGCACTCATCCCGAACAGCGAAACCGTCGATCCACTTTCCTTGACGCTCAGCCTACAGGGCAACACCGACGAGCGTGTTCAACTCGCACTCGATGAACTGAAGGGGCGGTTTCCGTGGTGAGAGGACTCGATGTCTTTCGCGAATACTTCGCCGGCCACGCCGATCAGTTCGTGCTGATCGGCGGCACGGCCGCGACTCTTGCGATGGAAGAGGCGGGGCTCGAGTTTCGTGCCACGAAGGACCTGGACATCGTCCTGCACATCGAAGCGCTCAGCCCATCATTCGGCGAAGTGTTCTGGAGCTTCGTCGAAGCGGGTGGCTACGAAATCCGGCAGTCCAGCGACACCGGGAAGCCCGTGTTCTACCGATTCCAGAAGCCAGCCGACGAGCGCTTCCCTGTCATGCTGGAGTTGTTCTGTAGGGCTCCCGAAGGAGTTAACCTCGCCGAAGGCAGTCACCTCACGCCGATCCCGATCGACGAGGCCGCTGCAAGTCTGTCCGCCATCTTGCTCGATGACGCATATTACGAATTCATCCTTGCAGGTCACAAGGAAGTTGATGGATTGCCGTGGGTCGGCGAGGACAGGCTGATTCCGCTCAAGGCCAGCGCGTGGTTGGACCTCGGCGAGCGCCAGGCCAAGGGCGAACCTGTGGACAGCAAGAACGTCCGCAAGCACGCCAACGACGTGCTGCGTCTGTCGCAGCTGCTCGCGCCGGACGTTCGCATCGAGGTCGCGCCAAGGATCGAGCAGGATCTGAATCACTTTCTCGATGGCATCGAAGCGGATCGCACGATTGATCCGAAGTCCCTTGGGATCAACAGCAGCGTTGCCGAGATTGCCGAACGAATCGCGCGGGCCTACGGATTGAATCGAGGTCGCGCGACGTGATCACGGTGC
>CAYYHR010000540.1:0-2261 GCA_964471705.1 uncultured Chromatiaceae bacterium | reverse complement strand
GCGCCTTCGGCGCGTACTTTCATAGTAAGTTATTCACCTGAGAGCTTGTGAAAAAATCGGACGCCTACTGCGGACGCCCCTGAACGTCCGTGACTGCGTTGCCGTACGTGAAAATGACGGTCATTTAGTCCACTAAACTCGCGCCATTTTCACGTACGGCGTCTTGTCACGAACGCCCAGCGACGCCCTCGCTACGGCGTCCAATTTGTTCACAAGCTCTGAGCCGTTAGAACCGTTTGGAATCTGCAGCAACTGGTACACGGAAAAATGAGCCGCACCCGCGTCTTGCAGCTTCTTGCGCAGCACAAAGCGTATTTGACCCATCGCTTTGGCGTAACGCGACTTGCCTTGTTCGGCTCCACCGTTCGAGGTGACGCGCGGACAGACAGCGACGTTGACATCCTGGTCGGCTTCGATGGACCTGCCACTTCGGAACGCTTCTTCGGCGTCCAGTTCTATCTCGAAGACCTGCTTGGACGCCCGGTCGATCTGGTCACCGAGAAGGCCCTGCGCCCCGAGCTGAAACCCTATATCGAGCGGGAGGCAATCCGTGTCTGATTCAGGTGCCGGCCCCGGCGAATGGATCTTCTATCTGGACGACATGATCGGATGCGCCGAGAAGGTCTTGACATACACAGCTAGCCTCGACCAGGACCAGTTCGTCAGCTACGGTCTGACCTACGATACCACCTTGCGCAACCTCGAGCTGATCGGAGAAGCCGCGACTCATGTCCCGGAGTCGGTACGTGCCGCTAACCCAGAAATCCCTTGGAGACTCATTGTTGCCACGCGTAACCGGCTGATTCACGGCTATCTCGGAATCGACAACGATACGCTCTGGAGCATCGTCCAAGGTGATGTTCCTGCCCTTCTGCCACTGTTGCGGGAGCTACGCTCCAGCTCGGGATCCGCCATGACATGACGCAAGAGCCCGGTGCCGATGAGCGATGACCGGGGCGACTTTGCCGGCCCCGCCCTGCGCGGCTTCCGGCTGCAGATCCTCTATACACTTGCCCGGCTGATCGAGCCGAACACCGCCATCCGGGCAACCCTTTGGCCGGAAGGTATAGAGGATTTAGCGGTATTGGATGACCAGGGAGTACCGCGCGAAGCCATCCAGATCAAGGCACATACGGCGTCCTTGACCCTCTCCGACCTCGTCTCCAAGAGCGGCAAGGGGCTGTTACAGAGGGCCGCCGCGATCGCGCGGGATCATCCCGAGTGCGAAATTCGTTTGGCGAGCTTCGGGCCGTTCGGTCAGGAGCTGACGGACGCATGGAGCGGCTCCCCTGTCGCACGAGGACGGCTGGTGCACAAGCTCGAGGACGCCGGGTTGAGCCAATCCGACGCCGACTTGCTGCTCGCGCGCCTGACTCTGGAGCGGGTGGACGAGGGTGACCAAAGCGCCAAGATCGAAAGATTCCTCGGTACGATTCCAACCTTGGCCGGCCAGTCCTCCCATGCCGCGGCGATCCTCTGCCAGTGGCTCTATTGTGCGGCCGAGCTCCGCGAGCGCATCACCCAATCGGACCTGATCGCCCGCCTCTCCGATGTTGGGCGCTACCTTCATGCCCGTGCCGGCTACTGGCGCGACTGGTTCAGTGTCATCGATCCGTTGGACCAGGACATGGATGTGGAATCACAGCGAGATCGCCTGAGCGACCAGTTCCAGCAAAGCATCAACGCCCATTACGAGCACATCCTGGCGGGCTGTGACGTCCCTCGCCGCCGCTGGCTGGATCGAATCAGCACCGGGTTCGAGAAGGCGTCCGTCGTCATCATTCACGGCACATCCGGCCAGGGTAAGTCGGCCCTTGCCTATCGCTGGCTCCGGAACGAAACGCCCGACTCGTGGCGGCTGGAGATCAAGCTCATCGACACCCGGCGGGATGCCTTGCAGATCGCCGCTACCCTCTCCGCACATGCCCGAGCGGGCGGCGCCCCGCTGACCCTCTATCTCGATGTGCGGCCCGCTAACAGCGCCTGGACCGAGCTTGTCCAAGAGCTTGCCCGCCTGCCCCGGATTCGCGTCCTGGTCACGATTCGAGAGGAAGACTGGCGGCGTGGAACGCTCTCCGGCGCAGCGGTCGCTTTCGATGATATCGCCTTGACCCTGGAAGAGTCGGAGGCGCGCGAGATCTACCGATTGCTCGATCGACCAGATAATCCAACCCTGTTCCTCACCTTCGAAGATGCCTGGCGTCGTTTTGTCGGCAGTGCCGGCAATGAAGGGCCACTCTTGGAGCTCGTTTACCTGGTTA
>CAYYHR010000539.1:0-2262 GCA_964471705.1 uncultured Chromatiaceae bacterium | reverse complement strand
ACTTCTACCGGGCCGTTCCGCCGCCTGGCAGCGGGAAAGTCCGACAGACTGCTAGTGCTTCGCACCTCCAGGCGGTAACGTGAGCGGCTCCAGCTGAGAAGAAGTTCGGCTACTGAAGGAATCCAAACACCTCCATTCCTCCGTAAAAAAATCAGCACTGCCCTTCGTGTGAGCGTCAAGAGCGTCTGCCAATAAGATTTCCTTTTCGCAATAGGCGGATACAGAAGACAGACACGCTCCCGAAACCGTCTCGGCAGACAGATTCGTCGGTTATCGTTCGTTATCGCCTTCACTTGGCGGAGCCGTCTTGGAGCGGAGCTAGACGATCGGCAGACGCTCTCCGCGATCAAACCGTCGGGTCTAACTACTTATCCTATCATTGATTTTCTTCTCTTTAGACGCTCTTGACGCCGTATCTCAGCAGTTGCTCAACGTTTCTAAGCGAGCCAAACGTATCGAGTCTGCACACCTTGAATGCTTTTGCGCGCGACGTACGCATCGTTCCCGCCACCCTTCCAGCTTGCCTATCACTCTGTTCGGGGGTACCGGCGGGAATTTCTGATCTCCTGCCCTTGCTCTCGCGCGATCTGGGCAACGACCCGAAACGCTGAGCCAGGCTCCAAATAGATATGCTCATGGTCGACATACCCGACCCGTTCCCCCCTGGGAATCCATTTCTGAGCGTCTCCATGAGGCTCAGATTGCCGGCCCCATTGGTTCGGCTTGCTCCCTGCATTGCCTCCCGTCGTGGTGTCACACAGATGAGCGCGACCAGAAAACAATGCCGAACGCAGGGCCTCGAAGAAAACGGACACCTCGTCTGCCTCCTGTTGGAGTGAGCCCTGTGCCTGCAACAATATCTTTAATGCTTGATCGCCCTGTTGGTCAGGGAATCCAAAAGCTCGGACAACTGGCGGACAAAGAGATCGAGCCCGTATTTCACGCGGGGACGGTCGGAATAGCCATGGCCGAACAGGTCTGCTCGTATGGCTCGGTATCCAGCACTGGTCAGGAATGGAGTCAACCGATCGAATTCCCACACCGGTACGGTCGCACCATGAATAAGCAGGATGACCGGGCCATCGCTCGGACCGTCCACCCGATAATGGCAGAGACCATCGCTCAGGGGCAGAAAGTCGGAGGCGTCCGGCAAGGTCACGGATGGGTCGCCTCACCGGCAATTCAGGTATTTCTCGGCAACCGGTGTTGCTGGAACGCTTGGAAGGCGAGGCCCCCTGCTCAATAGTGTTGCGTGACGTGAAGCTCCGGGGGCAGGGTCGCGCGATCGTAGTCCGGATTGAATACCCTGTCCGGCAGACTGATGGGCTCGCTCGGGACCTCTTGGTACGGGATCTGCTCCAACAGGTGCCGAATGCAGTTGAGTCGCGCCCGCTTCTTGTCGTTGCCTTCGACGATGAACCAGGGCGCTTCGGGAATGTTTGTTCGTGCGAAGGTCTCCTCCTTCGCCTTGGTATAGTCCTCCCAACGGACCCGGGACTGGAGATCCATGGGGCTGAGCTTCCATTGCTTGAGCGGATCATGGATGCGCATCAGGAAGCGCAGCTGCTGCTCTTCGTCCGTGATCGAGAACCAATACTTGATCAACCGGATACCAGAGCGCACCAGCATGCGCTCGAAATCCGGCACGTCCTGGAAGAACTCTTCGACCTGCCGAGGCGTTACAAAGCCCATCACCCGCTCCACGCCCGAGCGGTTGTACCAGGAACGGTCGAAGAGCACGATCTCGCCGCCCGACGGCAAATGCGGCACGTAGCGCTGGAAGTACCATTGGGTGCGCTCCTTTTCCGTCGGCTTTTGTAGCGCAACAACGCGGCAGATGCGTGGATTGAGGCGCTGGGTAATGCGCTTGATGACACCTCCCTTGCCCGCCGAATCCCGGCCTTCGAAGATTACCAACAGCTTCTCGCCACTGTGCTCCACCCAGTCCTGTAGCTTGATGAGCTCGGCCTGCAGGGTCAGCAGGGCCTTGAAGTAGATTGCCCGATCCAGGGTCACCGGGTGCTTGCGCTTGTAGATCCTGCGCAGCTCCATGGACAGTGCCGGCTCGGACATCTCCAGCTCATAGTCTTCATCCAGTGTGTTCGCCAGCTCGGCCGCCAGCCAATCGTTACCCTCAAAGCCACTGTCATCAATACTCACTTCGTCGCTCCGCTTTCGTTGGGGACCCATGGCTCGGTGACAGGCCGCTGGTCCGCCCTTCTCGGGTGCCCTGCATGCCGATATGGTCGTCGGTGAAATTCC
>CAYYHR010000538.1:0-2269 GCA_964471705.1 uncultured Chromatiaceae bacterium | reverse complement strand
AGATCGTCATCTCTCCCGGACCCTGCACCCCGAACGAGGCCGGGGTCTCGGTGCCCCTGATCCGGGAATTTGCGGGGCGCATCCCGATTCTCGGGGTATGCCTCGGCCATCAGTCCATCGGCCAAGCGTTCGGCGGCAGGATCGTAAAGGCGCGCGAGGTGATGCACGGCAAGACCTCAGCCATCTACCACGGCGGCCAGGGGGTGTTCATGGGATTGGAGGTCCCCTTTCAGGCCACGCGCTATCATTCCCTGGTGGTCGAGGAGGCCAGTCTCCCACCGTGTCTGGAGGTCACCGCCTGGACACAAAAGGAGGACGGGACACGGGACGAGATCATGGGTGTCCGTCACCGGGACTATCCGGTCCAGGGGGTGCAGTTCCACCCCGAGTCCATCCTCACCCGTCATGGGCACGATCTGCTGCGCAATTTCATCGAGGGCAAATGAGAATGGACATGAAAGCGACCATCGCCAGGGTCGTCGACAGGCGTGATCTGACCGGGGAGGAGATGACGGCGGCCATGCAGGCGATCATGGGCGGCGACGCCACGCCGGCGCAGATCGCGGGCTTCCTGGTCGCCATGCGCATAAAGGGTGAGACGGTCACCGAGATCGCTGCCGCAGCCGCCGTCATGCGCGAGCTGGCTACGCGCGTCGACATCGGCGGCCTGCCCAACGCCCTGGACATCGTGGGCACCGGCGGAGACGCCTCGTACACTTTCAACATCTCCACAGCGAGCATGTTCGTAGCCGCCGCAGCCGGCTGTCACGTGGCCAAGCACGGCAACCGCTCGGTCTCCAGCAAATCCGGCAGCGCCGATGTCCTTGAAGCGGCAGGTGTTCGTCTGGACCTGACCCCGGAGCAGGTCGCCCGCTGCGTGCGCGAGGTCGGCGTCGGCTTCATGTTCGCCCCCGCCCATCACGGGGCCATGAAGCACGCAGTCGGACCGCGCCGGGAGCTGGGCGTGCGGACTCTGTTCAACCTGCTCGGTCCCCTGACCAATCCCGCCGGGGTGCCCAATCAGCTGCTCGGCGTCTTTCGCGACGACCTGCTGGCACCCTTGGCCCAGGTGCTGCAACGCCTGGGCAGCCGCCACGTGATGGTGGTGCATTCCCGCGACGGCCTGGACGAGATCAGCATCGCCGACAAGACCGAGGTGGCCGAGCTCGAGGAGGGCGAGGTCAGGCGTTTCTCCATCACGCCGGAAGAGCTCGGCCTCTCTCGGCAGCCGCTGGACGCCATTCGGGTGGAAGGGCCCCAGGAAAGCCTCGCCATGCTTCGTGGCGTCCTGGAGGATAAACCCGGGCCGGCCAGGGACATCGTGGCCCTCAACGCCGGGGCGGCCATCTACGTTGCCGGAGTCACTGCGACCCTCTCCGAGGGCGTGCGCTGGGCGGACGCCGCCATCGCCAGCGGTGAGGCACGCAGCCGGTTGGACCGATTCGTAGTGCTTACACAGGGCTTCGAGTAAGGGCGATGGCCGCCACACCGGATATCCTGAAGAAGATCATAGGCCGCAAGGTGGAGGAGGTCGCTAGCCGCGCCGCGCGCCTGCCCCTGGATCAGTTGACCGACGCGATCGCCGACTTGCCGCCACCCCGCGGCTTCGCCGATGCCTTGTCGGCCAAGTTGGAGGCCGGCTTCCCGGCCGTCATCGCCGAGATCAAGAAGGCTTCCCCCAGCAAGGGGGTCCTGCGCGCGGACTTCCGGCCTGCAGAGATCGCAGCCGGCTATGAGCGCGGCGGGGCCGCCTGCCTCTCGGTGCTAACGGACGAGGATTTCTTTCAGGGCAGAGACGCCTATCTTCAGGAAGCCCGCGCCGCATGCTCACTGCCGGTGCTGCGCAAGGACTTCATCATCGACCCTTATCAGGTCTACGAGGCCCGCGCCCTTGGTGCCGATTGCATCCTGTTGATCGTGTCCTGCCTGGAGGACAACCGCCTTCAGACGCTCGGCGCCCTGGCTCGGGAGCTGCAGATGGATGTGCTGGTCGAAGTCCATGATCGGGAAGAGCTGGAGCGCGCCCTCTCTGTCCACAGCCGCCTGATCGGGATCAACAACCGGAACCTACGGACTTTCCAGGTCAGTCTGGAGACGACGATCGGCCTACTCGATGCTATTCCCCAAGACCGGATTCCGGTCACCGAGAGTGGCATTCACTCACGCGAGGATGTCACCCGCATGCGCGCTCATGGAGTCCATGCCTTTCTGGTCGGCGAGGCATTCATGCGCGCCGAGGACCCGGGGGCGATGCTCGCACAGCTTATTG
>CAYYHR010000537.1:0-2270 GCA_964471705.1 uncultured Chromatiaceae bacterium | reverse complement strand
CGTCTGCTGCTCTGGCGCGCCGGATTCGAGAAGCAGGGCACCCGCTTCACGGTGGCCGTGGCGGAGGACCTGACACCGCTGCTGGGAACGCTCCGTCTGCTGCTGTGGGTCGGCGTCGGCCTATCGGTGCTCGGGACCCTGATCCTGCTCCTGGTGCAGCGCTGGCTGTTGCGTAGGGGATTCCGGCAGGTCACCGCCGTGCGCTCGGACCTTCGACGTCTCGATGCCGGTGAGATCGACCGCTTGCGTGAGGACGTTCCCGAGGAGATCCAGCCGTTGGTGCGGGAGCTCAATCAGTTCATCGATGCTTGGCGCAGCCACCTGCAGCGGTCGCGGCAGGCCCTGGGGAACCTCGCCCATGCCCTGAAATCCCCCCTGAATCTGATCCTGCTGCACCATGGGGAGGATCCGGATGACCCGGTAGCGGAGCAGGCGGCTCGGATGCGCGAGCTGATCGATCGGGAGCTCAGACGGGCCCGGCTCGCCGGAGGTGGCTCGCCGGGTCGGTGCTTCCGGCCCCACGAAGACATCCCCGACCTGGTCGCCGGCATCCGAACCCTGTACCAGGACAGGTCCCTGGAGATCACCACCGAGATCCATGCACCCGAGCGGCTTCCCTTCGATGAGGAGGACATGCTGGAGCTGCTCGGGAATCTGCTCGACAACGCGGCCAAGTGGGCGCGGCACTGCGTCCACCTGGGGCTGCATTGGGGGGAGGATCTACGGGTGCTCGTCGAGGACGATGGACCGGGTGTCGAGCCCGCTGCGGCGAAGGTCCTGTCCGCGCGGGGGAGCCGGCTCGATGAGTCGATTCCCGGCCATGGGCTCGGGCTCTCCATCGTCCAGGAGGTCGTACGGATGCACGGTGGGCGAATCGACCTCGGGCGCTCCGAGAGGTTCGGTGGCTTTGCCGCGAGGATCGAGCTACCCGCTCCTCGGAAGCATGGGCACAGGGTGTAGGCCCGGCGCTTCGGGCGAAGGCATACCGGCCGCTATCCCCCGAGATCTTTTCCATCTGAAGTTTCTTAGTTCCGTCATTCCACGAGTCGCATGATGGTTGAGATCAGAGGAGTTCGGTCTGATTTGTCGGCGTCTTGGCAATCGATACCGAAACCCTCGTTTGCGAGGTGTTTGGCAAGAGATCTTCGCACGTCCGCGAAGGCGTATTCAGCGGTGTTCTGCGATGCGTATCGCCGGATCGGAGCTTGTTTCAAATACTCGGCGTAGATCCAAGTAATGGCCGTTGCCGTCATGCAGAAATGCAGATGATTGAGCACCGCATCGGGATTGCGGGCCTGGGTATGGGCGCTGCCGTTCTCCTGTTTGATCTCGCGGAAACCGGCCTCGATATACCATCACTGACCCCTGCGTATTCCGGCGAACGTGGACGGTCATTCCGGGGAACGTGACCGCTTTGCACATCGAGGTAGCGCTGGAGGGGGTTTGTGGATTAAGCGTTCACGTTCAGTCAAGTTTCGGTTCGTTTTTTCTCTGATGAACCCGCTGAGGGCCATCATCAGGATCTACAGGGATCTCGACAAGTACTCCCTCGCCGCCGCGACATCCCGATCGATCTGGGTCTTGAGTTGCTCGAAGGACCCGAACTTCTGCTCGTCCCGCAGCTTGAGCCGAAACTCGACCTCGGCGTGCCGGCCGTAGAGATCGCCCGCGAAGTCGAACAAGTGGACCTCGAGCAGGTACCGAGCACCGCCGTCCACGGTGGGCCGGTTGCCGACGTTCGCAACCCCCGGCCAAGGCCGGTCGGCGACACCCCGGACGATTACTGCGTAGACCCCGCGCAGGGGGCTTACCCGCCGGTGCAGATTCAGGTTCGCGGTCGGATAGCCGATGCTCCGCCCGCGCTTGTCGCCGTGACCGATCCGTCCGCAGATACGGTAGGGCCTGCCGAGCAGATGGCGGGCGAGCTCGAATTCCCCCCGCGCCAACGCTTCGCGGATGCGGGTGCTGCTCACCCGCTCATCGGCGTGGGTGACCGTGTGCAGGTCCTCGACGGCGAAGCCCTGCACACGCCCCATCGTCTCCAGCAGCTGGAAGTCCCCTTCCCGACCGAAGCCAAAGCGGAAGTCGTCGCCGACGAGAAGGTGCCGGACACCCAGTCCATCGACCAGCAAGGTCTGCACGAACTCCCGTGCCTTCATCTGCGCCAGCTTGGGACCGAACTCGAGCAGGATCACCTGCTCTATACCGCAGTCCGCCAAGGCTGCGAGCTTCTCGCGCAGGCGGGTCAGGCGCGCCGGTGCGGCCTCCGG
>CAYYHR010000536.1:0-2273 GCA_964471705.1 uncultured Chromatiaceae bacterium | reverse complement strand
GTATCCGTACAGATGCCGTTTGGCGACGTACTTTACGAGCAAGGTTGCCGATCGCAATACGTCTATTTTCCCACGACCTCCATAGTGTCTCTGCTGTATGTCACGGCAGGTGGTGAAACGGCTGAGGCTGCAATGGTGGGCAAAGAAGGCTTACTCGGCGTTACCCAGCTCATGGGTGGCGAAACCACAACGGGTCGGGCTATTGTGCAGAACACGGGCCACGGCTTCCGGCTCGAGGCGCATTTGCTCAAGGATGAATTCAATCGTGGCGGGCCGCTGATGCATCTATTGCTGCGTTACACCCAGGCGCTAATTACGCAGATGTCACAGACGGCGGTCTGCAATCGTTTTCATAGCGTACAACAGCAACTGAGCTGCTGGCTGCTGATGAACCTGGATAGGATGCCTTCGAACAAGCTGATCATGACTCAGGGCGTGATCGCCAGCATGCTCGGTGTACGCCGTGAGGGCATCACGGCAGCCGCCAGTAAATTACAACGCAACGGGTTTATTCACTACAATCGGGGACTCATCTCCATATTGGATCGGCCGGGACTGGAGGCGCAAGCCTGCGAGTGCTATAAGGTGGTCAGAAATGAATTCGATCGATTACTCCCCGAGTGGCAAGCGCCGGATGTCCGAGCAGCCCCGTACAGTTGTGTGCCCGGACATTTCGCTGAGGACGAGGCAATAGCCCGAGGCACCGGATAACGCCCAGATGCAGTGGTCGAGCACAGCAGCGGCGGGAGCATAGTTTGGCGGTACCGCCGTTATGAGCAAGGTTCATCTTCGTCGGCCGATTGAAGGTGCAGGTCAGGGCTTGGTCGTACAGATGCGGAGCATAGCGGGCGAAGGATGGAAGCTAGGACACTTTCGCGAAACCCGATGGGACGTCCAAGTATTCCCGGGAGCGAAAAATCGGCGGCGATTGATGCCTTCAGCGCCCGCCTTAGAGCTGCGTTCGCCATGGTCCGCAACTGACACGGCGGACCATGGCATCGACCCGGTATATCGGTTCGATCGCCTCATATATGCTCTCCGCCCGCGCTATCGCGCCGACTCCGGCATTACGGCCGGCACTCCGGCTAGCCGGGGTTTTTCGCACCCCGCAGTGCTCTCCTTGTGCTGGTCGAATGAGATACAGTTATATTACGCGCCTTAACTAGGCCGTGTAGCCGCTGCTGTATCAAGATTCGTCGCAGTCTGAGACTGCGATCCGCCGCTGATCGATGTTCGATCCAGTGTGATTTCTTCAAAATGCGTGTTGGTGGCGGCGATTACCTCACCGGGTGGCTGTCGGAAGGCGTTTTTGGGCAATGCTTCACCGGACGGAGTAACGTTCGGGGCGGCGGCCAAGTTGGCTGTCCCCGCCGCCCTGAAGATCCATATAACCATTGCGCAGCGTTGCGGGTGAGATCCGTTGGTTCGGAGCTATTGCGGTTCGTTATACTATGCAAGGCGGCCTTAGCGACAACTTGAAGGAGCGGGATGAAAATTAACTCCAAGGATTACCGGGTGCGGCAAGGCGAACAAGTCAAACTCAAGAAGTGGCCGACGCTCGTCAAGCCTTTATATCATTCGAAGGACCAGTATAAAGGGCTTCTCGAAGCGCAGGTGAGCGAGTTGAGCGCGCTGCAGAAACTGCACTATGCCTCCGATCGTTACGCGGTGCTGCTGATTTTTCAAGCTATGGACGCCGCGGGGAAGGATGGCGCCATCCGCCACGTCATGTCCGGGATCAATCCTCAGGGTTGTCAGGTGTTCAGTTTCAAACACCCGAGTGCGACGGAACTGGACCACGAT
This sequence comes from uncultured Chromatiaceae bacterium, assembly GCA_964471705.1. Lineage (GTDB taxonomy): Bacteria > Pseudomonadota > Gammaproteobacteria > Chromatiales > Chromatiaceae > Thiosymbion. The sequence continues at coordinate 470 of CAYYHR010000536.1, read as the reverse complement.
TTTCTGTGGCGAACTACCCAGTGCCTGCCCGAACGCGGGCGGATCGGCATCTTCAACCGCTCCTACTATGAGGAGGTGTTGATCGTTCGCGTTCATCCGGAGATTCTGCGCAGTCAGAGGTTGCCGGACGGTCTGCGCACGGAGAAAACCATCTGGAAGGAACGATATCGCTCCATCGTGGATTTGGAAAATCATCTCTATCGTAACGGCACACGAATAATAAAGTTCTTCCTTCATCTATCGGCAGAAGAGCAAAGAAAGCGTTTTTTGGCCAGGATTGACGAGCCGGAAAAAAACTGGAAGTTCAGTCTCGCCGACATCGAAGAGCGGAAATTCTGGAAAGAGTACATGCGGGCCTATGAGGCATGTTTGAGTGCAACGAGCACAAAAAAAGCGCCCTGGTATGTGGTTCCCGCCGACGACAAGGAAAATGCCCGTCTGATTATTTCACAAATATTTCTCGATACTTT
>CAYYHR010000535.1:0-2278 GCA_964471705.1 uncultured Chromatiaceae bacterium | reverse complement strand
GAGCTGACGGTGCGCCAGAACCTGGACCTGCACGGGCGGCTCTACCGGCTGCGGCCGGAGCGTCTCGCCCGGCGCATGGAGGAGCTGACCGACCGCTTCGTCCTGGGCCCGCACCTGGACAGCCGCGCCGAGGAGCTGCCTCTCGGGGTCAGCCAACGCCTGTCTCTCGCGGCAGCCGTGATCCACGAGCCTGAGCTGCTGATCCTCGATGAGCCCACCTCGGGTGTCGATCCGCTGGCCCGCGACGACTTCTGGGAGCTGCTGCTGGAGCTCTCCCGCGAGCAGGGGGTGACCATCTTCATCTCTACCCATTTCATGAACGAGGCGGAGCGTTGTGACCGCATCTCCCTGATGCACGCCGGTCGCATCCTGGCCCAGGGCACCCCGGATGCCTTGAAAGGGGCCCAACAAGCGAACAGCCTGGAGGACGCCTTCATCCGTTATCTGGAGCACGAGATTGCCGGTGAAGCCGATGAGCCGCGACGGGATCTCCCCGCGCCGCCAGAGGCGGCGAGGGACGTTTTTTCCGCCGGCGGCAGCGGACCCCTCGAAGAAATGGCGCAGCCCGAGAAGGGCCTCGCCTGGACCCGGAGGCCCTCGGACCGCGCACCGACCCTCCCGGCACCCGCAAGACGCCCAGGGGGCTTTTCACTCCGCCGTCTCTGGGCCTATACGCGCCGCGAGTCCACTGAGCTCGCACGCGACCCCATCCGGCTCGCATTTGCCCTCTTGGGGCCCGTTTTCCTCATAATCTCCATGGGGTATGGCATCTCGTTCGATGTGGACAAGATCCGCTACGCGGTCCGGGACCTGGACCGCACGCCGGCCAGCCGAGCCTATCTCGAGCATTTCTCCGGGTCGGGCTGGTTCGCGCAACAGGCACCCCTAGCGGACGACGCGGACATGCTGCGGCGGCTGCGCAGCGGCGCCCTGACCCTCGCCGTGGAGATCCCGCCCGGGTTCGGCCGGGACCTGCGGCGCGGCAAGACGCCGGAGGTCGGATTCTGGGTCGACGGGGCCATCCCCTTCCGGGGGGACACCATCCGCGGCTACATCGAGGGAGTACACCAGCTCTACCTGCAGGGCCTGTCCGAGGAGCTCGGAGCGGCATCCGCGGCGGATCTGCCGCTACGGATCGAGACCCGCTTCCGGTACAACCAGGCATTCAAGAGCGTGTACGCCATGGTGCCGGGCATCCTGATGATGCTCCTGATCATGATCCCCGCCACCATGACCGCGGTCGGGGTGGTCCGGGAGAAGGAGCTCGGCTCGATCGCCAACTTCTACGCCACCCCCACCACCCGGGGCGAGTTCCTCCTCGGCAAACAGCTTCCTTATGTCGGGCTCGCCCTGCTGAGCTATCTGATCCTGTTGCTCATGGCACTGCTGCTGTTCCGGGTGCCGCTCCGGGGTGGGGCTACCGCCCTGACCCTGGGGGCACTCCTGTTCGTCTTTGCCGCCACCGGGCTGGGGCTGCTCATGTCCACCTTCATGCGGACCCAGATCGCAGCCGTATTCGGTACCGCCATCGCGAGCGCCATCCCGACCCTCCTCTTCTCCGGGATGCTGGTGCCCGTCTCCTCCCTGACGGGACCGGCGCGCATCATGGGGTACGGATTTCCGAGCGCCTGGTTCCACCACGTGAGCGTCGGAACCTTTACCAAGGGACTCGGGATGACCGATCTCTGGACGGACTACCTGGCGCTGGCGGCCTTCGGGCTGGGCTTTTTCCTGCTCGGGCGCGCCCTGCTGCGGACCCAGGAGCGATGACAGGGGAGCGCTGAGATGCGTCCGGCCAACGTCTATCGCCTGGGGCTGAAGGAGCTCAAGAGCCTGCGCTACGATCCCGTGATGGTGTTTCTGATCATCTACGCCTTCACCTTCGCGATCTTGGCTCCGGCGAAGGGCGTCAAGCTGGAGCTCGAGAATGCCTCGGTGGCGATCCTCGACGAGGACCAGTCACAGCTTTCCCGACGCCTGAGCGACGGACTTCGGGAGCCCGATTTCCAACCGCCCGTCGCGATCGGCATCGAGGATCTGGACGCGGCCATGGACGCGGGACGCTACACCTTCGCGGTGGACATCCCGCCGCGCTTCCAGGCGGACCTCGCCAAGGGCTTGACTCCGACCCTCCAGGTCAACGTGGACGCTACGGCCATGGTCCAGGCCGGGGCGGGTGCGCGCTTCTTGCAGAGCGAGCTGGCGCAGGAGGCCAGCGCCTTTCTGGCGAGGCATGAGGTGCCGGAGGAGCAGCCGGTGGGCGCCGTCACGCGCCTTC
>CAYYHR010000534.1:0-2284 GCA_964471705.1 uncultured Chromatiaceae bacterium | reverse complement strand
CGAAGGAAACGCCCCGTGCGGACCCGCATGCGGGGTGTTGTGGAGGCCGGGGGAGGAAAACCCCCGGCTATCCGATTCGCTGGCACTACCCCCATAAAATATCCTCTCCCATCTGAGAAGCCCTTTGAGATATGTCGTTTAGTGTTTGAAGGGAGTGATTAAATTGGTTGTTACAATTCTGGATAGCTTTGGTTAATTTCAATGCTGAAATTTTACCGCATAATGAACCATCTCCATTGTCGAAGGGAATTCCTAATTTTGTCCATAAATCACAAAAGCTGCTGTTTGCCAGTCTCATATAATATTGTGATCTTGCCTTGGTCAATTTGCCCGCCCCTTGACATACTGAACATTCAGATTGAAGATTTTCTTCCTGACAAAACAGACATTCAAATTCATCGACAATTTTTTTGTCCGTATCATTTTTTATCCAAACAGCTATGCTCATAATCTCCTCCAGGCATCGACGATACCAGCGAACATGCAATCGACGACGCACCCGCCGCACTAAAGTTCCTATATTTAGGAACAAGTTCCCAAATATAGCTACCGGTTCCCACATATAGGAACCCACATCTAGGTACCCAAATATGGGAACCTAGATGTGGGCACCTGGTAGAAAGGAGATGGGTGCGGCTCTTTTGAAACGACGCCCTGGATCCAAGAAACTGGCAGTTAGATCCGGCATTTTCGGTGACTTGTGCACTGGCTGCGCGTCCCGTTTTATGCGGCCTGTCTCTCTGCCAGAGGAATCGGTGGCCCCGGGTAGTTGCGTTGTCGTTCCTGGGCGAAGTGAAATGCCAGGTAGGCTGGCAGGTCTCCACTGACCTTCAGCGAGCGCAGCTTGAGGATGGCCTCGGCCCGCTCCAAGCCCCAACGCGCTCCGGTGATATCCATCCGGTCCTTGACCAGATGCCGGCAGGCCCCTTCGATGACTCCAGTGGCGATCGGCAGTCCGTGCTCCAGAGCGCGATCGTATTGGAGGCGCTCGTGGTTGTTGTCGATGTAGTCGGCGGCTTTGTCCACGGGCTTGCGCTCGTTCTGGCCCAGCTGCTTGCGGGTGGCGGCGCGGCGCAAGCCCACTGCCACGTCTTGGGCCCGGCCTTCGAGTACCGCTGTGGCCCGATCCAGCACCCAGCTCTCGCGTTCTTCGGCTGCGTCGGGGTGTAGGGCGTAGGCGGCCTTCCAGAGGTACTCCAGGACATGGACGAAGTCCTGGACCACGACGACATCGACCTTATAGCGCGTGGCGGCAGCAGAGACTTGGCGCAGCAGGTCCTCCTGGCCATCGGTCAGCACCACCCAGCGCAGCTGCTGGTGCGGGTCACGGCGCACTGCCTCGGCAAAGGCCTGCTCGATCACTGTCCGTTGATCGGCCTCCACCCGCGCCCAAGTGCGTTTGTTCTCTGGTCGCGGCCGCTTCCCCTCGGGCTGTTGGTCAGGATCAAGGATCTGCTCGACGGTGCGCGGGTAAGTATCCACCTCGTAGACCGAGACCACCGTGGCCATGCGCTTGCGGTTCTTTTTCTCGCCGGGACTCAGGCGCGTGTGCTGTTTATGCTCCTCGCGCTCCATCGCCTTGCGCGTGGCCTCGCGCAGACTGTTGGGGTGCATCACGATACCCTTGCCATCGGCGCTGATCACAAGGAGCTTGTCCTTATCTGTGCTCGTTTCGAGCGGTGCAAACGGCTGCGCATAAAAGGCATCGAAATCCTGGCTCAGGTATACTGCCACCTCCTCGGCTTGGCGCTTCGCCATCTGCCCGCCGCCGGCGCGCGCCAGATGATCCACCGCCTCATCGAACGATCCCCCAATGACCTCCTCCACCAGCAACTCGCGCAGTCCGTGCGAGTACTTGTCCGCCGGCAGGTTGAGCTCTGCATCCAGCGGGAAGACGCTGTCCAGACCGCGGCCCCCATAGCCCCGGCGGGTGACGATCACCTCCCCGAAGCGCGTCTCAAGACGCCGCGTACAGCCTTCGCGGTGGTGCGTCCGCTCCACTGCATCCTCGCCTACGACGCGTTCACGGAGGGGCTCCCCAACACCGCGCTCGTCGAGGTGCCCCTGGATCAGCCGGCGCAGCAACTCGCTTCCTTCCGCTTGGACCATCGCCTCCAACTCGCCGTGGGTCGCTCGCTGAGCTTCCTCGCCTGTGAGCCTGTCCAACAGGTGCTCAAACTGCCTCAGCGCATCCGCATAATGCTCGATCGCACCGGCACTGATCACATAAGATGTCATCAACGGGGTCTCCTCGGGTGTGTTGCAAAAGATTGCTACCTTAAGT
>CAYYHR010000533.1:0-2292 GCA_964471705.1 uncultured Chromatiaceae bacterium | reverse complement strand
CATCCTCGCAGATACTCCCGCCGGTGAAAGGGATGCAGCCGTCGGTCAGCTCCGGTCGGCCTGATCAGAGATTTGGGCGCACTGGATCGACCCCTCGCAGGCCCCGTCACCGATGGCGTGGACCAGATCCATGCAGGCGGGATCGTCCTCCCAGGTATCGGTGACCAGCACCTGGGATGGATCGAAGCGAATGCGGATCTGCACCGTGCCGCCGCCCAGGTCCCCGCCCTGGATCAGTGCGAGCAGGACGCGCTTTTCACCTTCCGTTTGGAAGTAGGCACTGACGTCGTGACCGAGCCAGACCGTCGGGGAGCCGCCGTTCTCGCAATCGCCGGTGGTGTGCGAGTAATGATTGGTGCCGTCGATCCAGAGACCGGCGATGTAATCCTCGTACCAGAGCTCCTCGATCTGGGCGCTCGTGATCGCCTCGGGCTTCAAGACCCGCAGGGTCCCAGTCAGCTCCTGGTAGCAGGGACCGGTGGGGAAGGACCGGCCGACGGTCCAGAGCACGCAGCCGTCGCCGCAGGCCTCGAAGGTACCACCGGAGCCCAGCTCGAAGATCTCCTCGATCGTATACTCGTGGCGGATCTCGCAGGCACCGGAGTAGTCCATGACGCGCTCGCAGGTACGGTAGTCCGGAACATGGGTATAGCGCTCGTCCTCGGTGAATTCGGTGTGGATGCTGCAGTCGGCGAAGCTGGCGGCCAGCTCATCGAAGTTGTCCAGCACATCGTCGGTCTGGGACCAGAGGGGGTCATTGGTCATGTCCGGGCGCGAACGGTCGACGCTCGCGCGCAGGCCTTGGAAGGCAGCGCCGGTCGCCGACTCCTCCCCGATCAGGCTGTTCTGCGCCGCCTGGCCGGCGTTTACCACGCCCAGGTCATTGCCGAAGAGGTCGGTGTAGCCGGACAGGTCGCCGCCACCGGCGCCGGGGAAGAGCTCGCCGAAGTCGAGCTGGGTCTCCTCGGCCTGTCCGGGGAACAGGGTCAGGGTGGAACCGCCGACCTCGGGCAGCGTCACCCCCTCGGCCAGGGCCGATCCCTCCGACTGGGCACCTTCCTGAATCGCCTAGGAATCTTCTGTTATCGCGGGCTGTCTTACGACAGCAGTAGGCCAGAGTTGTCCCTCACGTCGTTCCCACCCTGAGAAACGCCCGATTTGCGTGGAGTCCCGGTCCGCTTGCTCACACGGCCACTACGGGAATCTCCTACAGGGGACCGGTTGGAGAACAGGAAGTCGCCTTCTACAGTCCAGGGAGGTGGGAATCTCTACCGGGGAGGCGATGTCCAGCGGGCCGTTCGCCATGTAGCAGCCGGAATGCCGGCGCTCGGCGAGCACGTCCGATATCTTGGGTTTGTCCGGAAGCGGTCCCCAGGTCGGCGCGTAGTACTGCCTCCAGATTTCGATCATTCTGGTGCGTACTCGCCCCTTTTTTACATTGTAGAACTGCCAGGCGACGAGTGATCTCCAGTCGTCGAGGAGCGCCTTCTCGTCCACCTGCCCGCTGGGGCGTGCCCAGCTGGGCACTTTAGTTCAGAGGCTGCCGTAGGCTTTTGCCTCCGGAGGACGCCTTTGCGAGGTTCGCGCCGGACTTAAAGATAGTACCCATCCCGCCGCTGGTTGCGGAGACCAGGGACGCGATACCACCTTTCGCGCGAATCCTCCGATTTTCCGCATTCGCTTGCCCGTCGGAGACGACGCTCTCCGCCCAATACTGAATCTGGTGGGTCGCGACACCCGGGAGACGGGAAACTGAGCTCCATCCCGCGTGGAACCAGTAATTTTTGTCTTGAAATCGACCCTTCGTTCGATGGGACCAGGGAAGCAGGGTTTTGTCCACGCAGGAGCTGGATGCTGTTTCCGCGCAGAGCAGTTTTTCCAAGCCTTTTGATATGGCATCGGCATCTCGACCGCCTAGTCCGGTATCTCTCTCGAATGTCTTCCACATGCTGTTATCCATATTGTCCGCCCAGGTCTTGGTCAGCTCTGCCCAAGTGGCCTGATCCCGACGCAATTGATGGAATAGCTCGGCAAGCTTACCGCCGACCCAATGGCCCATCCCGACAGTCAGATTCGGATCGCCGGGGACGATGTAGTGGACCTCATCGAAGACGCGCCTGGAACTCGCTCCCCCATTGAAGATCTGCTGTAGACGGAGCACATCGCTGTCGGGCTTCATGATGAAGGCCGGGTTGTTGCACACATCCGCGGCCTGGGCAGAAACTGCCAGAAGAAGGAGGCTGAGGTGCAGGAGAGATCTTATGTGCATTTCGTTTTCCCTTTAACTGGTAG
>CAYYHR010000532.1:0-2297 GCA_964471705.1 uncultured Chromatiaceae bacterium | reverse complement strand
GACACCGTCGCCGGCTTTGCCTACTGGGAGGGCGACCCGAAAAAGCTCGAGACACTGATTTTCTTCAACTTTCTGCGCCAGTCCTTCGAAGACAACTTCCTGCTGCTCTTGCCGAAGCAGTATCGCCAGAGCATTCGCGACCGCTGGACCCACGGCATCGGCGAGATCGGACTTTACTCGGTACCCTTCGTCGGCGCGTCACAGCCCACCCGGGTCGCGGTGACCGGAAATGAGCCGCTGGTGGAGCTCGTCGCCCTGATCGCCAAGCGGCTGGGGCCGGCGATCAGCGGCCTGCCGGACCCCCTCAACCCCAGGATCAAGCTCGACGTCGAGCTGGCTGCACCCATGAAAGACTTCGATGCCTTCGAGCGTGCAATCTCGACCATGACCGCGGAGGACCATCGCCCCTTCGTGCATTTCATGCCCAGTGTCACGGTGCTTCGTCTGAATCATAAAGGGAAGCAGCGCATCTACTCGCTGATTGCCAACCGGGTCTATGCCTCCCAGTACACGCTGCTGTTCCAAAACGGACAGGCACTGCCGGAAGAGGACACCATGAGTGTCTACCGGACACTGGTGAACGGCTTCCCGAATCTGTTCGTGGATCTGGACCTCGCCCGAGCGCCGGATTTCCTGAGCGACCTTTCCGCCGTCAGGACCGAAGGGGACTGGCACAGCTTTGAGTCGCGCTATGCGATTCTGCGTAACAGCGAGCAATTCTGGCCGTTCTACGACTGGCTCAACGACTGGAACTTCAGCAACCGCGGTGACGAAGCCGGCTGGCTCGACCTGATCTACTATGACGCACCGGAGCGGTGAAACTGAAAGATCCGCGAAACGCCTATTCCGAGCGACGGCGCCTGCGATAGAGGAACCTCAGGATCAAATAGCTCAGAACCAGGGCGAAGATGCCCACGAACATCCCGTCGGCGTAAGGGGAAAAGTCATCGATCAGGTGCATTGCCGCGGTGCCGAACAGATAACCGAGAACGGCGAAGAGGGCCCCCCAGAGCAGGGCAGCAAACCAGTCGATGACGAAGAATGGCCAATAGCGGACTGTATTCATCCCGATAATGTAAGGTGAGATAAAGCGCAACCCGGGGATAAACCGGTACATGAATATATAGAGTATGCGGTATTTTTGAATATAACCGCACACTTGCTGAAAGCGGGGGGATTCGGAATGCCTATGCTGCTTGCTGATAAGGCGATGAACTAACAACTCGAAGCCTTTTCCGGACAGGAAATACAAAAAGCTGAGAATGTGGCTTCCGATGGTGAGCACTAGAATAACCACCAGTAGCGAGCCACCGTCGGTCTTGGCGGAAAAACCGGTGGCCACGGCAAGGACCGCACTGTTGATCGCAGACGCCCCTATGGCCAGCCAGAAATAGTGTGTCGAGAACAGACTGAGCACGGGATAGAAGCTCCAAATGCCGGGTTTGAGCTGTGTGCCTCGTCGATCGCGTTATTGATCACCGAGAGTCCGGGGTCGTAAGGAGCAGAGCCAGCGGAACGGGGCAGCGGCGTCTGCGCTCCCGGAAACCACGGTACCACACTCTGCCTGGTTGAAGGCCCTTGCGTCATCGATGACGTTGCCGGTCATCGCCTCCGAGTGGCTGCGCTCCTGCAACGTCGAGTGGCAGATGACTAGCCGCGGGCGGACTCGCGGCCCGACCAGGTTCCGTACGCGGAGCGCCATGCCGTGGCAGTGGTCCCTGACCAGCGCTGAAAGGCGCGGCAGAACGAAGCGGTCTCGGCGTAACCCAGGATGGTCGCGATGTCGGTCAGTCGCATCCGGGTGTCGCGCAACAACTGTCTGGCGATTTCGTAACGGACTCGTACGAGGAGCGCGACGAAGGTTGTCCCCTCGGCCCGCAACCTGCGATTGAGTGTCCGCGGCTTCAATTCAAATAGCGGCGCCACATGAGCGAGCGTTACCCCATCGTAACCGGAGCCAGAAATGAACAGGCGCAGCAGGAGGCGGTGAACCTGCCCTGAGAGACCCGAGGCGTCCTTTTGCCGCAGCCCAGCGAGTGAATGACCATAAAGGATCGGATCGGCACTCGCGAGTGGTCGTGCGAGATCGGCGGACGGGAAGACGAGCGCTGCGTGGTCCGCGCCGAATCGAAGCGGGACGCCGAAGTGCTTCTGGTAGGGCGTGATGTCCGTTGGCTTGTAGCGATGCAGGCGCACCTCCGACGGCCTCCACCCAGGCCCTGCAAGCTCGACCAGAACATTGTATGCGATCGCCATGGAGCCATCGTAGACGAGCTCAATGCCAGGTATGTTCGGAC
>CAYYHR010000531.1:0-2298 GCA_964471705.1 uncultured Chromatiaceae bacterium | reverse complement strand
CCGAACACGCACCTGGTGATGCACGGCTCCTCGTCGGTGCCGCAGGACTGGCTGGCCATCATCAACGAGTACGGCGGCGACATGGGCGAGACCTACGGCGTTCCGGTCGAGGAGATCGTCGAGGGCATCAAGCACGGCGTGCGCAAGGTCAACATCGATACCGACCTGCGTATGTCCTCCACCGGTGCCATCCGCAAGTTCCTGCACGACAAGCCGGCCGAGTTCGACCCGCGCAAGTATCTCGCCGCCGCCACCAAGGGCATGTACGAGATCTGCAAGGCGCGCTACGAGGCCTTCGGCACCGCGGGTAACGCGTCCAAGATCACCTCGCTCTCGTTGGAGGTCATGACCGATCGTTACGCCAAGGGCGAGCTGGATCCGCAAGTCAACTGATTTTGACCTGGAATGATCGATGAAGGGGCGCTACGGCGCCCCTTTTTTTCGGGCCGGTTTTTCGGTGCGCGATAGGCAGGGGGGCTATTGGGCGGGATGCGCTGAGCTACGCGGGATCGGGGCCGATTGCGGTCAGAGAATGCTTTCGATGCGATCCAGCGCCTGCTCGAGGTTCTCCCGGCTGGTAGCGATGGAGATGCGCACGTGCCCTGCGAGGCCGAAGGCGGAGCCCGGGACTACGGCGACGCCGACCCGCTCGATCAGAAACTCAGCCAAATCCAGGTCGTTGCTCACCGTGCCGAGCGTTTCGATGAGTCCCTTGACGTCCGGAAAGACATAGAAGGTGCCGTGGGTAGGCAGGCACTGGATTCCGGGCATGCGCTCGAGGCGCTCCACCACATAGTCGCGGCGCTCCTTGTAGGCGGCCACCATGGTTTGGAGGCAGTCCTGCGGGCCTTCGAGGGCCGCTTGTGCCGCTACCTGGGAAATAGACGTCGGGTTGGAGGTGCTTTGGGACTGCACCTTCGTCATCGCCTTGATGATCTCATTCGGGCCGGCGGCATAGCCGATGCGCCAACCGGTCATGGCGTAGGTCTTGGAGACCCCGTTGAGAACCAGGGTGCGGGAAGCCAGATCCGGACAGGCGTTGAGTATGTTGACGAAGGGGTCGCTATCCCATCGGATGTGCTCGTAGATATCGTCGGTGGCGATGACGGCGCGCGGGAACTCCCTCAGCACCTCGCCCATGGCCGCGAGCTCATCGCGCGTATAGGCCATCCCGCTGGGGTTCGACGGGCTGTTGATCACCACCAGCCTGGTCTGCTCGGTCATTGCGCCCTTCAGTTGGGCCGGCGTGATCCTGAGCTCCTGATCCGCGCCGGCGTGCACCAGCACCGGCGCACCGCCGGCCAGCAGTGCTATGTCCGGGTACGAGACCCAATAGGGGACGGGGATGACAACCTCGTCACCCGGGTCGAGGACCGCCTGGGCGAGGTTGTAGAAGGATTGCTTCGCGCCGCAGGAGACCAGGATCTGATCCGGCTCGTAGTCGAGCCCGTTCTCGCGCCGAAATTTGGCGACGACCGCCTCTTTGAGCGCCGGTGTGCCGGCCACCGGGGTGTACTTGGTGAAGCCGTTCCTGATGGCGGCGATGGCCGCCTCCTTGATGTGATCCGGTGTGTCGAAGTCCGGCTCGCCCCCGCCCAGCCCGATGACGTCCTTGCCCGCTGCCCTGAGCGCCTTGGCGCGGGCATCCACGGCGAGGGTGGCGGAGGGCCTGACGGCCTGTACACGTGCGGAAAGCTTGATGCTCATTCTCGGGGATCTCTTCGCTCGATTCGTAGTGGCCGGACGGCTTCCTGGCGCTCGGCGCCAAAGCGGCCAATAATAGCCAAAGCCCGTGCACGGGGCATCGGGAAAATGCAGAGAATCGCCGACGGCGGACCCTGAAACCGAGCGCAATGCCCACACTACCGGATCGCGCCGTAGCCGAATCGAGAGCGCGAGCAACGCCGCCTGTTAGAGATCCATGACGAGATCCTTCCTGCTCGAATCCAGCTTCGCCCCCGCCGGGGACCAGCCGGCGGCGATCCGCCGGCTCGTGGAGGGACTGAGCAACGGCGAGGCGGGTATGACCCTGCTCGGGGTGACGGGCTCCGGCAAGACCTTCACCATCGCCAACCTGATCGCCCGGGTGCAGCGCCCGGCCTTGGTCCTGGCCCCGAACAAGACCCTGGCGGCCCAGCTCTACGGCGAGATGCGGGAGTTCTTTCCCCACAATGCCGTGGAGTACTTCGTCTCCTACTACGACTACTATCAGCCTGAGGCCTACGTCCCGTCCACGGACACCTACATCGAGAAGGACGCCTCCATCAACGAGCACATCGAGCAGATGCGCCTGTCGGC
>CAYYHR010000530.1:0-2301 GCA_964471705.1 uncultured Chromatiaceae bacterium | reverse complement strand
CCCCCCTCAGCCACAAGCTCGCGGATCATTGGTGAATCCGAACGGTGGCGCTTCGCTGAACCCCCGCTTTCTGTCTGGCGGCCTTCACGAGCACGTAGACTTCCTTCAGGTACTCCAGCGCCTCGCCTTGCGTTCGCAGGGCGTCTACGCGAGCTCTGATCGCGTCGTGCTCGCTCGGTGGCGCGACCTCCAGATGCTGGGCGAGGCCCGACCGGACCGTCGCTGCAATCCGTCCCGTCGGATCGTCCGAAAGAGGCTTCTCAGGGTGTTTAGCTTTGGACTGTTCGAATGGCGTCTTGACGACGCGCGCGAGCATGGCACCGCCTACTGGATTTGGCAGTGTCATGGGCGCATTGGCACGGGGCACGTCAAGCCTCACAAGCGACTTCAGGTCCGAACTGGAAGGCGAGCGCCCGATCTCCTTGAGATCGAAGAGCCGTGCCACTGTAGCGATGATCGACGAGTGCTCATGCGGGCGATGGTCGATCAGATTTCTGGGAATGAGCGGTGAGACGATGATGGCAGGGACTCGCGGACCAAGCCGATCGAAGGTGAACCCGAACTTTCGTCCCTTGGAACCGGTCGGCCGCACCGCGGGTGGAGCCACGTGATCGTAGAAGCCGCCATGCTCGTCATAGGTGATGATGAGCATGCTGCTCTCCCAGATTGGTGATCTGCGCAGCGCTTCATATATTTTTTTAATGAGGAGTTCCCCCGCCATCACACTGCCGAGCGGGTGTTGCGAGTTGCCCTCATCGTAATCCGAAAACGCGTCGTAGCTTGGCTCGATGAAGGTGTATGCCGCGTCGTAGGAAGGTGAGGCGACGTTCGACGCGAAATCCTCGTCGAACTCGTCGATATCGAAAGTGCGGCTGACCCCTTTGAGCAGGGCGGCGTTCGGAAAACTGTCGCAGGCGTAGATCCGCCACTTCTTGCCGGCGTCTTTCAGCTTGTCGAAAATCGTTCCTTGCGAGAAAGCAATACCGGACCACGGCGACGAGAATGCTTCGGCATACTCCTTGTTCGTGGGTCCTTCATCGAAAAAGCCGGCGGTGCCTGCATGAACAAAGAAGCGATTGGGCTCCGTCGGTCCTGGCATGGAACAGAACCAGCGATCACAGACGAGGAACTCGCGCGCGAGGGCCGTGATGACTGGGACCTGGTCCGGCGTGAAGCAGCGCATCGCTCCGTCAGGTTGCTCGGGATGGGACCTGGCGTAGACCGACACGAAGCCCGAGTTGTTGATCGGCGGGTACGCCCCGCCGCTCGCATAAGTGGCCCCCTCGCCGCAGAGCTGCTCGAGGACTCCCGGAAAGCTGTGGGGTGGGTCATGCAGAGCCCGGTCGGGAGCACCTCGCAGCACGGGGTACGTGACGCCTTGGTACGAATTCGACTCCGTTCCCTTCAGTCCATCTATGGAAGTCGGTTGACCCGTTACCGCATCGGTCCCGGTGATACCCGAAAACCCGAGCATGTGATCGAACGAGCGGTTCTCGAGCACCAGCACGAATACGTGCTTGATCTTCGACGCGCGATGGTCGCGGATGATCGGATCGCCGCCAACCGATGTACCGGGAACGTGCTGCTGCGGTTCGCCCCGATGGTCGCGAATGACGATGACTCCGCCTCCCTCCGCGGACAGCGGTGTTGTGCGCGGTGGAACCGGTGGCGCGACCACGGCCACATTGCTGTTCGGCGATGCACCCCTTGCCCGTCGCCGTTCCCAATGCCCGGGCACCAATTGTCCATCACGGATCGCAGTGCGAGCCCAGACGAAGCCATCACGCTCCGGTCGAAAGACGTGCACGTACGACGTTTTTTTGTCGAAGCCGTACACCGAAAGATCGGGGCAGTCTTCGAGGAGATCGACCCAGGCTCCGTAGCCACTGAATTCGTTGGCGTGCTCGTACAGAATCACACAGTAGCCTGGCGCCACGCGAACCGAAGAAGTGGCATCGTTGAATTCAGCTGGGAATCGGGTATCCCCCTCGTCCAGGGGAATGAACGAGCCAGCAAATTGTCGATCGCTGAATAGCGTTACCGAACCTTGAGTCATGCTGCCCACCTCTTTTTGTGCGCGCCCCACGGTATGCTGGCGCGAGCCCTGCGGCTAGTCATTATCCTGCGGATGCCTACCGTCAGGGCTGCCTTCATCACATTCTCGAGGTTGTTCATAGGTGTTCTCTCTGGTAGTGGTTTGTTTCGCTGTGCTTGAGCAATGTTGTCGTAGCAGAGACTGGTGTTGCCTAGTCGAGTAGAGCACAGGCGCGCGCAACCTTAGGCGGAGAGTTTCCGATCTGC
>CAYYHR010000529.1:0-2304 GCA_964471705.1 uncultured Chromatiaceae bacterium | reverse complement strand
TTACTGCACATAATCGGGCACTGCACATAATGGCCGACAGCTGACGATCGGCAACTCTCGACGTCCGTCCGGTCGGTGACCTCCGAAGGCCCGGATTAAGGAGCTTGAGCGCCCAGTATGGCGCGCGTATAACCTGAGAGTGAACGGCGGGCCTCTGCAGATCAGACCTGTAACATCGTGCTTCCGGCCCAGCCGCTCGACAGAAGTATGGCCCTTATCGGGCGCGTTTACTCATCCCGCATTGCGCTGGTCTGAGCTTTCTCGGAGTCCTGTTCCGCTTGCTTCTCCACTGGCTTCTCATAATCGCCCAGTACGCTTTTCAATGGGCACATCGAGACTGCCGGACATTTGTTGCAGCCGGCTACGATAGCGATCGGGCATATGGTCATCTCATTTTCCCCTTCAGTTCGGTGTCTGCCTGCGCGGAAACCCGTTCGATGCGTTCTAACGTGTACGATAGAACCGCTGAAACGTCCTACGGAACAGCGGTCAGAAGCATGTGCTGTGTTCGACGTTAGCCCGCGTCTCGCTCAGTAACGAGCATAGTTCATCCATGGCCCCTTGGAATCCCGGGCTCGGGTGCTCCAAGCCTCACCGTCCTTTTTTTCCGGTTGCGGTCTCAAGGATCCTGTTGTTGCTGATCGCACTGGCCGTCAACCTGCCGCTGCCATTGCTGGCCGCACATCTGCTGCGGCGCAATCTCCTGACCAACGGAATTCAGCAAAAACCAAGCTGCAGGGGGGTATTTGGCGAGGATACTCGGTTCAAGATGGGAGGGGCGCGATCGGGGCAATCGCCGCCCGGGAGGCGGAATGGGTCGAGTTTCCAGCCATTCCGCAGCAGACGGTCAGACGCAGCCGGTGGGCTTGGGCAGGCCGCCGTACTTGGTGATCGGCTTCATGGGGCCGGTCATCCACAGCTTGAACATGGCCTTTTGATCCTCTCCGCAATATTTGGAGAATTTGCGGATGGGCGGCACCACCGACTGTTCTTCGAAGAAGTCGCGGGCCTTCAGGATTTGTTGCCACTTGGTGTCGTCGAGCTCGACGCTGTCTGCGTTCGCCATCGCTCGCCCGATTTCGGGAGTCCACTGGCTCATGTCGATCAGATAGCCGTCGCCGTCGCGTTCAGGAAGGTTCATATCAGGTACTCTCGATTGTGCTTACCAGAATCTGGCTCGAATAAACCAAGTAAGCTAGTCGGGTATTAGACAAAAACCCATGCAGATAGTCAAGTATTATATTGCTTGAGTGCGACCCGCATATCCGGTGCCGCGGTGGAAGGGGCGGCGGTGATCTGGGAAGTTGGCTCAGAGTGTATGGATAGCAAGAAAAAGCTTGAGAAATTCAGAATATTCTAATACTCTGTATCGGACGAAAACGAGAAGGCCCACAACACGCCTTCACTTGCTGAACCCAGATAGAACGAATTTAGAGAAACGCCATGAAAAAGCTTGCTACTGCTGCGGCCATCGCCGCTCTGCTCGGTGTGTCCGCTTCCGCTTCCGCCTTCTGGGGTGGCCCCGGCTCCGGCTCCGGCATGAACGACTGGTTCAGCGATATGTTCGGTGACGGCTACGGTAACTTCGACATGAGCATGTCCGGTGGCGGGCATGGCTCGGGCCGCGGATACAACCGCTACCGCGACTACTACGGCTATGGTTACGGCCCCGTTGGCTATGGCGCCCCTTATTACGGCGGTGGCTACCCGTACGCCTACCCGTACGCGGCTCCGGTTGCCGTGGCGGTTCCGGCTCCTGCCGTATCCAAGTAAGGGACTACATCTGCCGATTTGAACGCGCGGGCATGCACAGGGACGCGCATTCCCGTAGCACGGGTTTGGCGAAGCGCACTCAATCGCAGTACTGCCTTACAGCCGCCCGTTTGTTCCGGCGTCGGGGGAGGGCCGCGAGCAGTGAGCAGTAGCAAGCTCCTTCCTCCGGCGCCACCCGCCCGGCCTCCCGCAGCCCCCGGTGTCGTACGCTATCGGGTGTATGGCATCGCATGCCAGCGTCGCTCTTATCGGGCGGTAACTCCGTGGCATAAGTCCGCGCACCCACATCCCGATTCCTTTCCAACTCTTTGAAATGTTGTAGTAATCGGTTGCCGCTACGCGATCCGAGGAAATACATCCAGGCACTGTCGGGAGTAATACAAATGCCTTCACCTATCGTTCAGCATGAAATAAACCAGGAAAGAACTGGACACCAATCGGCGTTCGCGGATTATGAGGAGCATGGAGAGATACTATTCCGTCATTTTCGGCCGGATGAGGATGACGAACAGCAGATGGGCGAGCTGGTGT
>CAYYHR010000528.1:0-2333 GCA_964471705.1 uncultured Chromatiaceae bacterium | reverse complement strand
ACGTGTGTGCCGGGCATGGCACGAAACTAGTCGGGTGCAAGTCCTGACACCAGGTATTCGCAGAGCCGAAGGTTAGGAGAAGGGCAAGGGCGTCATCGTGAGGTGGGGTCTGGAGGAAGCCCAATCCAAAGCGGCGGGACGACGAACAGGAACTGGATATGAGGTGTGACACAGGCGGGGCCAGTGGGCACGTGACCACTAAGCCCTCCATCTGCAACTGGCCTGTGTTTTATAAATCCAGCGTTTACGCCGTGAAAGTTTCGTGTCTTACCCCGGGAGGTCTGTCAGCTGTGGAAGGAGCCACTGAACCGAGAGCAATCGAGGTTGATCGCCTGGCAGAAGTCAGCAGCGGGCATAGTAGGTGGCTTCTCACCACCGAAGGCCCAAACAATCGAGGGAATGGACGCCGGTGAAGAACACACCGATTGCCTCTGTTAAGCAGCTTCGGCTGCCCCTGGCGGTGCCGGGGGAGGAACGGTGCGTTGAGGAGCCGGAAGCTTCATCGCCCAAGACGAGCGCATCGCTCATGGCGCAGGTATTGGAGCGGGAAAATCTGATCCGCGCGCTACGCCAAGTTCGACGCAACAAAGGCGCACCGGGTATCGACGGGATGACCGTCGAGCAACTACCCGACCATCTCAAGGTCCACTGGCCCCGTATCCGGGATGAACTGACGGCAGGGTGTTATCGCCCGCAGCCGGTCAAGCGAGTCCTGATACCGAAGCCGGACGGGCGCAAGCGCAAGCTGGGTATCCCGACGGTCCTGGACCGTTTCATCCAGCAGGCGATCGCCCAAGTGGTGCAGCGTTACTGGGAACCGCACTTCCATGACCACAGTTATGGATTTCGGCCCGGCCGCAGTGCCCACCACGCCGTGCGGTACGCACAGACGCAGATCCGGGGAGGCAAGGACTGGGTTATCGACCTGGACCTGGACGCCTTCTTTGATCGGGTCAATCACGGCCGTCTTATCCGACGGCTGTACCGCCACCTGCCCGAGCGTGGACTCGTCCAACTGATCAACCGCTACCTCAAAGCAGGGGTGATGATTGATCAACGGCGGATAGCCACCACCGAAGGCGTGCCGCAAGGCGGCCCGCTGTCACCGGTGCTGTCCAACGTGGTGCTGGACGAACTGGACTGGGAGTTGGAGCAGCGCGGTCATGTCTTTGCCCGTTATGCGGATGACTGCAACATCTTCGTTGCCAGCCGTCCGGCCGGCGAGCGGGCCATGGCCAGCCTACAGCACTTTATCGAGCACACTCTACGGCTCAAGGTAAACGCACGGAAAAGTGCAGTAGGCCGCCCCTGGGAGCGCAGCTTCCTGGGGTTCACGTTCAGCCGCAGAGGCGGGAAGGTAAAGGTGGCCGACAAGGCCATCGAACGCCTGAAAGCAACCATCCGCGAGCTGAGCCTTCGCACGAGAGGCCATAGCCTGTCCCGGATTATCCGTGACCTGAGAGAATCCCTGCTTGGTTGGAAAGCGTACTTCGATTTAGCCGAAGTGCTGAGCCCGTTGCGGGATCTGGACAAGTGGCTGCGAAGACGATTGCGGTGTTATCAGTGGAAGCAATGGGGCCGTGCCGGCTACCGCGAGCTGCGCAAGCGCGGCGTCAGCGTGCACCTGGCATGGAACACCAGTAAGTCAGCGCATGGACCCTGGCGACTCAGCCATAGCCCTGCGTTGTACCTGGCCTTGCCGACACGGTACTTTAGGAACTTGGGGCTGCCGGAGTTGGCAGCGCGATGAACTCAACGATTGAACC
The DNA here is from genome assembly GCA_964471705.1 of uncultured Chromatiaceae bacterium. GTDB lineage: Bacteria > Pseudomonadota > Gammaproteobacteria > Chromatiales > Chromatiaceae > Thiosymbion. The sequence goes on along the minus strand of CAYYHR010000528.1, from coordinate 567 downwards.
GCCTTGGTACGTGATCCGTATGCCAGGTGGTGTGGGAGGAGAGGCGCCGTGAGGCGTCTCCCTATCCCGATTAGGCAATTAGGTGAGCATCATGAAATCTATCTATATTGATGCGAAGAGGTTTCTGCTAAATAGAATCCCCTCGAATCAGGCGAAAGAGATACTGGAGAGCTATTTACAGCTTCCAGACATGAGCACTGAACCTGTCGAAATTACTGTTCTTTTTCAGCGACTATTAAGTTCGGCGCAGAATGCAAACATGAAGGCGGGTGTTATTGGCGATTCTATTGGTGGTGTCGAAAACCTTGGCAAAGTTCTTTTCAAATTCAATCCAACAAAAACATTAACAAAATATGCTGGCGTACCTGATGTACTACTGAATGACATAGATAAGAAACTAAAGCCAAAGGGAAAAATCCGAAAAGAGCCAAAGAGTCTTTGGCCAAAGTACTGTAAGACCATCATTTCTTCAGCGTCATTTTTTAGCCAGTTCAGGGATGGTCAAGAATTTTACGAGTGGGCCAATCTTCTCTATGGAAACAAAAAGGCTATGCCGGCACTGCCAAT
>CAYYHR010000527.1:0-2333 GCA_964471705.1 uncultured Chromatiaceae bacterium | reverse complement strand
CGTTGAACCCCTCCCCGCCAATGAATTAAGCAGGCTGAAAGGAAAGAGGAGAGAAAGAGAGGACGGCAGCGAATACCGGAGATGGCGCGAAAACGGGCGGCAAACTAAGGAATCCTGCTAACCACGTCGCAAAGGTCGGCGAAAAAGAAATCTGCAAGCGCAATGTTAAGCGATAGAGCAGAATGCGGGAGAAACGGCAAAGAGGAGACGACATGAGCGAGACCGATCAGGCCAAGGCTCGGGCTAGGCAGAGTATCTGCCGCATAGCAGTCGCGGGCTACAAGTCCATAGCCGAGGAGCAGTCGATCGAGGTGGTGCCCTTGACGGTGCTCGCCGGCGCAAACAGCTCGGGCAAATCGAGCATGCTGCAACCCCTGCTCCTGCTGAAGCAGACGATGGAAGCGAGCTACGACCCGGGCCCCTTGCTGCTGGACGGACCCCATGTGCGCTTCAACAAGGCCGAACAGCTGTTGAGCCCCGGCGCTTCGGACTTTTCCGTTCGGTTGCAGACCGACGTCGGGGGCGGCATTACCAATCACTATGCCAAGAAATTCGAGGGAGGTTTCGAGCTTCGGACCATGGACTTCTTGCGTGCATCCGATGGGTCTTCCGGAACGCTTCAACGCGACAGCTCTTCGGAGACCGTGAGGGGTGCTCTACCCGTGCCTTTGAAGAGACTCTTATCCCCGGATTTCGAGCCTGAGGGGCTTGACGTCGGGCGGAAACGCTGTTTTCTTGCCATTCGTGCGATCTCCAACAAATCGCAATTTGCTTTCCTATTGGCTCAGACCCGGGGTACGCCGGAGGCACCGTTACCTCCCGTCGTCCCGCTGCCATTGGACGCACTTGAACCGGCTGCCCCGTTGCTGCCAGTGATAACGGGCTTGATTCACGTGCCCGGTCTGCGCGGAAATCCCGCGCGCTCGTATCCACGCGCCGAGATCGGTGAGAGTTTTGACGGTGCCTTCGAGCCATACGTGGCTAGCCTGATCCAACACTGGGCCGATACCGACGAAGACAAGCTCGCGCGGCTTATCCAATGCCTTCGCCACGTCGGCATTGCCCGCTACCTGAAGTCGCAGCGTATCGACGACACCCGTGTCGAGCTGCAGGTCGCCCGACTGCCGGCCGGGGAAATGTTCGGGAGCACGGACCTGGTGAACATCGTCGATGTCGGGTTCGGCATATCCCAGGCGCTGCCCGTCTTGACCGCACTGATCGCTGCAAAGCGAGGACAGCTTGTCTATATCGAGCAACCGGAGCTGCACCTGCATCCGCTCGCCCAGTCGCGGATGGCGGATATCCTGGTCGGCGCCGCGCGGCGCGGGGTTCGTGTCGTTGTCGAGACCCACAGCGATCTCCTGCTGCGTGGCATCCAGACCTCGGTCGCCAAGTGCCAGATCGCTCCGGCAGCCGTCAGCCTGAATTGGTTCACCCGAGACATGAAGACCGGTCTGACCACCGTGACCAAGGCGGAGTTGGACGAGGATGGCGCGTTCGGCGAATGGCCTGCGGATTTCGACCAGGTTGCGCTCGGGGCCGAGCGAGCCTATCTGGACGCGGTCGAGGCTAGACGGTGCAAATGACCACACGCTGCCCCAGATCGACGGCGTTGGTCATCGATGCATCCGTGCTGCGTAGCACCGGCGAGACGGAACACCCGGTCTCGAGTGCTTGCCGGGCGTTTCTGGAGCGCGTTCCGGAAGCTGGCCTGGGAGTCGTCAGTACACCCGAGCTGAGGGATGAGCGGGATCGTCACGCCTCACGCTATGCAAGCCGATGGTTCAGCCGCATGGTGGCCACCAAACGGATGATTTATATCTCGGACCCCACTGATCCGACGCTACGCGCGCACTTGGGCGAGTGCGCGGAGCAAGTTGCCGAGAACCTGGGTCAGGAAGCCAATCTTGCGATGGCACTCAGCAAGGATGCTTGCCTGGTCGAGGCTTCCAATGCTTGCGACAAGGCACCGATCAGCTCGTTGGACGACAAGATGCGCGACCATCTGCGCGCTTGTGCCAAATGGGTGCCCGAGATCAGACAGGTGGCTTGGATCAACCCGAGTAATGCGGACGAGCTGCCGCTGCGTTGGCTCGATGCCGGCGCCCCCAAAGAGCCTGCCAGGATGCTTGCACCGTGACGAGCGCGCATGACCTGCTGATACGACAAAGAATGCCAACCAGCGGGTCGAGCGGACAAGCCGCTCACCCGCGCGTTAGCGGGCTTATCAAATATATGGCTATTTAGCCATACCGTTGCTATACTCCCAAAATGAGAAAACCGAGCTTTGAATGGGATGAATCCAAGAACCAGGCAAATCAGCGAAAACATGG
>CAYYHR010000526.1:0-2335 GCA_964471705.1 uncultured Chromatiaceae bacterium | reverse complement strand
ATCCGGCTGGAAAGCGTTCGGGACAAACTGGCCTTGGGCAAAGAGGAGATTCTGCGAAAATCGAGACGGTACCGAAGGGGCTTTGTCGAAGACACCGTTGCCGAGATGAATCGGTGGGTGTCCTTCGAGGCGGACACCCATATTCCGGCACCTGAATCCCGTACGATGGCAAACCAACCCATCGTCAAAGGGAAGAAGATTGGTCGCAACGATCCCTGTCCCTGCGGCAGCGGAAAGAAGTACAAGAAATGCTGTTTACAGTAACGGACTGCCCCCTCGCTAGCGTGTCTTCCCAACACATGGCTATCCGGGGTCACCTGCACATCGGTCAGCACCGGCGTCGTGAACTGGCGCTCCAGCACGAACCCCAGGATCGCCGCCATCGGCAGGCTCATGTTGGGGAAGCGCTGAGGATCGAGCTTGCGGAGGAGGTCAGCATCCATGATCGGCTCAGTGAAGCCCTTCCGTCTTCGTGGACACCCGCACGGACTCGATACCGCTCTCGGCAAAGACCTCCTCGTAGCGCTCGATGATCTCGAAGAGCCTGACGGACCGCTGCTCCTCGTCCAGCGCTCCAGCGGCGCTCAGGGCCTCCTCGGCGGCAAGATCCCGACTCGCGAGCTTGCTCGCCAGCAGGCTCCAGAAGCTCCGCTCGTCGTACTCGTCGATGAACCCCATGTGCGGCGCTCGCTCCTCGTAGTCCCCGGTCTCGAAGTACTCGTCCTCGTCCGGGACGTACTCGAAGGCGTCCTCCATGCCCATCTCCTTGAAATGGGACAGCACCTTCTTCCGCAGGTCATCGTAAGGCTTCGTCTCGGCGCGGGGCTCCTCTTCGTGGGAACGGATCACCCAATCGGCGGTGAGGAGCATCTCGACCAGCGTCTGATACTCCTTCTTGGTGAAGTTGATCTTCATCGGCAACGCCCCCGCCACACTCAACCGCAAACCCTGCAAGCAGTGTACTATCATCATGCAGTACATTCGCGCACAGAGATCCAACCGTCCCGATCCCGATGCTCGACGCCAAGACCGAGACCCTGACGATCCGCATCACACCCGCGGTCAAGACCGCGTTGCGCACGGCGGCGGCGCGGGATCACCGCAGCCTGACCAACATGGTCGAAGTCATGATCCGCGACTACTGCGCGCGCGAGGGCATCGGGATCGCCGAGCCGGCGCCGGACGACCTCGAAGCGCCAACGCCCACCGGCAAACCGACAAGAACACGCTAGCCGACATGAACACGCTCGCACCAAAGGACCAAGTCGCATGACGATGTCCATCCTCGACACATGCACGCCGCGCAAGGACCTGCTCGCCGGGACCTTCAACCCCGAGATCTTCACCGCCAACCTGATGCAGGTCATCGGCCACTACCGGGGCGAGACCGATGTCGTCGAGAACATCTACACGGACCCCCTCGCCTTCTTCGGCGAAGGCACCTACCCCACGGAAGGCATGCGCCAGGTCCTGCGCAACATCTTCGGCCGCCTCAAGGGCAGTGACGCCAGCTACCCGGCCATCCAGCGTCTGGAGACGGCCTTCGGCGGCGGCAAGACCCACACCCTGATCGCGGCCACGCATCTCGCCTACCGCGGTACCGAGATCGCTGATGCGGCCCACGAGCTGATCGACGCCGACCTCCTGCTCGCGCCGGGAGCTGTCACCGTCGTCGGCATCGCCGGCGATCGGGTCGCGATCCACGAGACCAAGGGCTCGCGCCTGATCCCCTACACCCTCTGGGGCGAGATCGCCTACCAGATCGGCGGCGAGGACCTCTACCGCGAGGTCGGCCCCACCGCCACCTCGTTCGGCTCCCCAGGCGACGAATACTTCGACGTGGTCCTCAAGGGCCGTCGCGTGCTCATCATGCTCGACGAGCTGGCGGCCTACGCCGCCCGCGTCGAAGCGGCCCGCCCCCGCGGTCGCTCCAGCGTCGCGACCTTCTTGATGTCCCTGTTCCAGTACGCCAAGGACCACGTCGGCATCAGCGTGGTCCTGACCCTGGCCAGCCAGAAAGACGCCTTCGCCCGCCAGACCGCGATGCTCTCGGAGATCGTCTCCCAGGCCAAGGGCGAGGAGGTCAGCAAGACCGAGGCCCTGGACATCGCCCGCCGCGCCGACGGCGAGGTCCGCAGCGTCGTCGCCCGCGACGTCACCACCGTGACCCCGGTCCGCGGCCAGGAGATCTCGCGCGTGCTCGCCCGCCGCCTGTTCGGCCGAATCGACCAGGACGCCGCAGCCCGCACTGCCGACACTTACATGGACATGTACCGGCGCACCGCGACCCTGCTGCCCGAGGCCGCGCGCCAGGAGACCTTCCGCGAGCGCATGG
>CAYYHR010000525.1:0-2335 GCA_964471705.1 uncultured Chromatiaceae bacterium | reverse complement strand
CCGGCCCTCGCGCTCGAGCGCATCACCTGCACGTTCGCCGCGCGCGAGGATCGGAGCAAGCGCTACACTGCGGTCAAGGACACGACGCTTGTCGTCGCGCCGGGGGAGTTCGTCTCGGTCGTGGGACCGACCGGCTGCGGCAAGTCGACCCTGTTGAATGTTGCGGCGGGACTGCTGGAGCCCTCGGCAGGCAGGGTGACGGTCGACGGCGAGCCGCTCGCCGGCATCAACCGCCACGCCGGCTACCTGTTCCAGTCCGATGCGTTGATGCCCTGGCGCAACGCGCTGGACAACGTCGTCGCCGGGCTCGAGTTTCGCGGCCTGCCGCGCCTGCAGGCGGTGGACAAGGGCAATCAATGGCTCAAGCGTGTCGGCCTGGCAGGATTCGGCGACCGCTATCCGCACCAGCTCTCAGGCGGCATGCGCAAGCGCGTCGCGCTGGCCCAGACGCTTATCCTCGGGCCGCAGATCCTGCTTATGGACGAGCCGTTCTCTGCGCTCGACATCCAGACCCGCCAGCTGATGGAGAACGAGCTGCTCGAGCTGTGGTCGGCAGACCGTAAATCGGTTGTCTTCATCACGCACGACCTGGAAGAGGCGATCGCGCTGTCCGATCGCGTGGTCGTGCTGTCGGCAGGCCCAGAAACCCACCCCATCGGCGAGTTTGCGATCGATCTGCCGCGCCCGCGGGACGTCTCCGAGATACGTCTAACGCCGCATTTCATCGAACTGCACGGCGAGATCTGGCATCGCATGAAAAGCGAGGTGCTGAAGGGCTATGCGCAGCAGCAGAAATGACGCGGGAAGGCGCTCTGGCGTGAAGCCGGGGGCGGGCAGGCTGAGGGCGTACCAAATCTTGCTGGCGCTGGCGCTGCTCATCCTGTGGCATGTCGCGACCAGCCCGACGCTGCTGCCGCCGATCTACTTCGACGACCCGAACAAGGCTGCGTTCTTCTTCGGCGAGCCGCTCGAGGCCGCGCGCCGGATCTGGGAGTGGTTCGCGTCGGGGGACATCTATCGGCATTTGTGGGTGACTCTGATCGAGACGCTGCTGGCATTTGTCATCGGAACCGTCTCCGGGGTCCTGGTAGGCATCTGGCTGGCGCTGGCGCCGACTGCGTCGGCGGTGTTCGATCCGTACATCAAGGCGGCCAATGCGATGCCGCGGGTGATTTTGGCACCCGTGTTCTTCGTCTGGTTCGGGCTCGGGATCGCCTCCAAGGTTGCGCTCGGCGTGACGTTGGTATTTTTCATCGTCTTCTTCAACGTCTACCAAGGCGTGCGCGAGGTCAGCCCGGTGGTGCTGTCGAGCGCCCGCATGCTCGGCGCTTCGCCGCGCCAGCTGCTTCGGTTCGTCTACCTTCCGTCGGCGATGAGCTGGGTGTTCGCGAGCCTGCACAATTCGGTCGGGCTGGCGTTCGTGGGCGCGGTGGTTGGCGAATACCTGGGGTCGTCCGAGGGGGTCGGCTACCTCATCCAGCAGGCGGAAGGGGTGTTCGACATCAATACCGTTGTGGCAGGCATCGTCGTGCTCACCGCGTTCGCCCTTGCGCTGGACGGCATCGTTTCCCTGGTCGAGCGCAGACTGATGGTCTGGCAACCGAGAAGCGGGGATACCGAGCGCCTGTAGTTGGCTGTGCGGCGGGGACGCAAGAAATATCTTCCGAAGTTTGTTGACACTGATTCCGGGGGATCGCTATAATCTTTGTCTCACTCGGGCGCGGGGTGGAGCAGTCTGGCAGCTCGTCGGGCTCATAACCCGAAGGTCAGAGGTTCAAATCCTCTCCCCGCAACCAGCTCTTTAAAAATTCGCAGCCGATAGGTGTGGGCGCTTGAATGGAAGGCGCCGAACATCCGGTTCATTGGATGTCGGTCGAACCATCTAGTGCTCGCATCACAGTAAACTCCGTTTACTTTGAGCGAGATGTTGGTGCAGCCCTAGTGGCTGTACCGGCGACCCGGCAGAAATGCCGGAACCAGCATTGAACTGAAGAGTTTGATCCTGGCTCAGATTGAACGCTGGCGGCATGCCTTACACATGCAAGTCGAACGGCAGCACGGGGGCAACCCTGGTGGCGAGTGGCGAACGGGTGAGTAATGCATCGGAACGTGTCCTGTTGTGGGGGATAACCAGTCGAAAGACTGGCTAATACCGCATGAGATCGAGAGATGAAAGCGGGGGACCGCAAGGCCTCGCGCGATAGGAGCGGCCGATGCCGGATTAGCTAGTTGGCGGGGTAAAAGCCCACCAAGGCTACGATCCGTAGCTGGTTTGAGAGAACGACCAGCCACACTGGGACTGAGACACGGCCCAGACTCCTACGGGAGGCAGCAG
>CAYYHR010000524.1:0-2336 GCA_964471705.1 uncultured Chromatiaceae bacterium | reverse complement strand
TCGAAGGCGAATTCGGGCGGCAGCAACTCACCGAGGCGTAGGTAGTATTCGCGGGTTGCGCTCCCTTCCATGCCGCGCAGACTCTCCAGGCTCTCGGCGCGCCGGTGATTGCGCACGGCGAGATCCAGGGAGCCGTCCGTCCCGGATTTGGATCGTAGCCGCAGGGTCTCCTTCATGTGGCGAAGGCGCGAGCCGACGATCTCGCGGGCGGCCTCCAGGGCGCGCTCCGGGTCTGTGCACACCGCGACTTGGCGCAGCCACTGGCGATGGCCCTGTTCGGCGGGGACGCCACCCCAGAGCACACCGCGGTAGGTGCCCATGCCGGTGGCCAGGTGTACGGGCACATCATGCTGCAAGGCTGCATGCATGGCCGGGGTGGTGATCTGATGGTTGCCGAACAGGATGACCGTTTGCAGCGCGGTCCAGGGCAGGTGATGGAGGATCTTGTCGTCGCGCAGAACGCGCAGGTGCTTATCACGGGTGGCAATCAGGCAGGGATCTCCGGTTATGCAAAGCAGTGTTCCCTCGTCTTCGCGCTCGCCGATGGCCACCGTCTCGTGGCGGGCGATACGGGCGATGACGGCTTCCAGGTCGTCTTCGCGGCCGAGCGCGATGGGTGCCCTGTCCGCAAGCTGCGCGAGCCAGGAGTTGGGTGGGATCTTGTCGCGGTCGAGGGCCGCATTTGATGCGCCGGAGACGTCGAGCACCATGTCGTTCACGAACAGGTAGCCGAGATAGCGAAAGCCCTCTTCCATGGCGGTGATGCGGGTCTTGTCCGGATGCAGCTCGAGGCCGTGCTCGGCCAGCGAGGCGGTTGCAGCTTCCCCTGCCCGCCTGGCTTCCCCGGGATCCTTGCAGAGCACGATGAAGTCGTCAGCAAAGCGGATCAGGTGAAACCCCGCGGCTTGCATGTCGCTGTCGAAATCGTCCAGCATCAGGTTGGCCATCAGGGGGCTCAGGGGCGATCCCTGGGGCAGGCCGTTGCGGCGCTCGATGAGCTCGCCCTGGAACCGCACCGGGGCGCGCATCCAGGCGGCGATGGCATCGATCAGCGGGTCCTCGCCGTAGAGCGCCGCGAGGCGCTCGCGCAACCGCTCGATGTCCACACTGTCGAAGAAGTCTCGCACGTCCGACTCGTAAACCCAGCGGTAACCCGCCCTCCAGGCGGCCTGGATAGCGTAGCTGGCAGTGATGCGCGAGTGACCGGGGCGGAAGCCGTGGCTACCGCGTGCAAACAGCCTCTCGATGGCGGGTGCGAGCACCTGGTGGACGGCGCGCTGCAGCACCCGGTCGCGCAGCGGCGGTACCGCCAGCGGGCGCACACCGCCGGCGGGCTTGGGGACGAGGTAGCCGCGCAGAACCGGGGCCTCGTAGTCCCCGCTCGAGAGACCGGCCAGATCGGCATGCAGTCCGTCCAGCGGTGGATCGGGGGCTTGCTCCCCGTCGGCGGTATCTTCTTCCTCCTCGTCGGACGCAGGCCAGGCAAGAGCTGCCTCGGATTCGGAGAGCAGGCCCGGCGGGATGTCGTTGCCGGCGATGACGTGCTGCCAGGCGGCGGCAAGGTTGTCGGGCTGAGCGGCGCGCATGAGCATGGAGGCAGCGGGAAGCGGACGGCGATAGGTAAATCCGCCCTCGGGCGTACGCAGCTGGTAGCGTCCGAACCCGAAGGCCACCCTTTGCCCCATACCGACCAGTTGTCCGAGGATCAGCAATTTCCACCAGGCAGGGCTGAGTGTGCCGCTCAAATGGAGTTGGCCGGCAAGACCACCCATGACCTGATCGTTTCCGCCCGCGTCCCGGTACTCGGCGTCGATCCAGAACAGATGAGCGTGCTCGCAGGCGAGCGCGGGCGGCTCTCCGCGATGGCCGGGCTCGGAGCCGCGCCGTCGCAGAAGGTCTGCCATGCCGTCGTGCAGCCGCTCGAGCAGCAGGCGCGGCGGCAGGTCCACCGCATCGCGGCAGTAGCGATACTCGCCCCGGGCCCCGACGCGGTCGTTCTTGTCCTTCAGCAGGCGCGCCGGGGTCAGCCAATGCCAGAGAAATCGGTCGTGGTCGGACCACAGCCCAACCTCCCGCGCGAGGGTCTCGGCGTCATAGGCGCATAGCTCGCCGCTATCCGTTATCGACTTCTCGGAGAAGGCGTCCTGTACGGCGCTCAGCCGCCAGTTGTCGCGGAATGGGAGGTTCGATGCGATTCGTACGGCGCTGCGGGGAAGCTTTTGCAGCTTTCTCAGTAGCACCGCCAACAGCGGCTCGCCGCCGCGCAGGCAAATGAGGGAGAAACGGTAAAAATCGCCAGGTTGATAGGACACCCGGCCGGACTCCGGGCAATCGAT
>CAYYHR010000523.1:0-2346 GCA_964471705.1 uncultured Chromatiaceae bacterium | reverse complement strand
GGGCCGCCCAGGGCGCGGTGCAGGGCTTCGGGCGCAGCCATCGCACCAACCAGGCTTCGGCACCGCACTATGTGCTGCCGACCACGGACCTGAAGGCGCAGAAGCGTTTTATCTCATCCATTGCCCGGCGCCTGGACCAGCTCGGTGCCCTCACGCGGGGGCAGCGCCAAGCGACCTCTCAAGGATTGTTCACGGCAGCGGACAACCTGGAGAGCGAGTACGCGCGCACGGCCCTGCAGAATCTGTTTCTCGATCTCTATCGCCAGCGTACGGCGCTGTCTTTCGCCGAGGTTACCAAGCAGATGGGCCTCAATCTCCTGGACAAAGACGGCTCGCTCGTAGAGGGCAAGATCCCGAACATCCCCCAATTCCTCAATCGTTTGCTCTCGCTCAAGACGGACATGCAGAACGGCGTGTTCGATGCGTTCGAGGAGCGGCTCATCGAGGCGGTGGAGTATGCCAAGCAGCATGGGGCCTACGATGAAGGCCTGCAGACCCTGCGGGCCTTGCGCATCGCCAAGGTGCGCGATGAAGTCGTGCACACCCACAAGAGCGGGGCGCAAACACGCTACGTCGAGCTGGATGTTACCAATGAGATCGCCTATCTGCCGTGGGAGGCGATCAGCCGGATGGCGCTGTTGCAGGCCAAGAGCGAAGGCGAGCAGAAGAGTCTGAGCGGCTGGTTCGTCTCCGAGCACGGCAAGAGCAAGGGGCAGGTCTTTTACCTGCTCGACCGTGGCCTTCGCATCAATGCCGAGGGGGTGGAGACCCATCGCGGCACCCTCTACGGGATTCGCGAGGGGGCGCAGCGCTACATCGACAACGCCGCTGAGATCGCGCGTGGCTTCGGGATGCGACGAATCGAGGGCCAGTACAGAGAAGTCCCGATTGCCCGTGCCATCTCGCCCGATGCGGCCGAGCGGTTATGGCGGGCGCAGCTTCAGTCCGCTCTGGCCACGCAAACGCGCAAGGAGGTGATGCTGGTCGGGGCGATCCTGCCGATCTGGGACCGGGTTGCCGGCGGTAGCACCATCTATCGGTTGCAGACCGAGGAGGGTGAGCAGTTGCTCGGCAGAGGGCTCTCTGCAAGCGCCGCAAAGCAGACGTTGAAGAACCTCGGCGTTGATTCGGGGATTGCCAAACGATCGGCGAGGGATCTCTTTACCGCGATCCAGGCGGGCCAGAAGGCGGTTCTCTCCAATGGGTGGGAGATCCTCAGTGCTCGGGTTGCCCACGAGCAACGCATCGAGGTGCGCCGGGGTACCTCCTTTTCGGAGGCGGAAAAACGCATCCTCAAAGAGCAGGGCGCCTTTGTCGAGCGCATCAACTGGGCCGAGCGTGTGTTCATTCCGGTCGGTGAGGATGGCCTGGCCGTCTTTGAGCGCCTGACCGATTCCAAGCCCGTGGTGGATCTTTTTGTACAGCGCGCCAAAGACGGGGGCGCCTCTGTCGACTCCGAGCTCGACGATGGCCCCTTCGGCTATGGCATTCCCGATAGTCCCGCAGTTTCTGAGCCCCTGGCATCTCCTGTGGGTGGGGCGCAGCCGATCGTCGAGGCCGTTTCAGAGAATCACACCACTGCCATCCACGCGAGGGAAGGTACCCAGATGGATACGAGGAAGACACCATGCCTATCCGGTTGCCTCCCAAGACATCGGTTCTGGCCGACGGCCGCGATTGACAGCATGTGGGGGATCGCCGTGCGACGCGCCAACTCCCTGTCAACGTGTGACTTTACGAGGCGGCGTTTTCGCACCCCGGTGTGCGGCACGACTGACACGACGGCGGATCCACCGTCATGGGAGCTAACCGGATAGGCATGGAAGACACCTTACTACGAGCAGGTTGCGGGCAGACTCATCGAGCAGCTCGAGGCGGGGACGGCTCCGTGGCAGAAGCCGTGGGCGCCAGGAAGCATCCAACTGCCGCACAATCCGGTCTCGGGGACGCGGTACAAGGGCTCCAATGCTATGTGGCTGGAGATGCAGGGCAGGGGAGACCCGCGCTGGATGACCTACAAGCAGGCGCAGGGGATTGGTGCCCAGGTGCGCAAAGGCGAGAAGGGGACTTTTGTCCAATACTGGAAATTCCGTGACCGGGTGCCCGTGAAGGACGAGCGCGGCAAGCCGGTCCTGGATGGGGAGGGCAACCGAGTCTACCGCTCGGTGGAGCTCGACAAGCCAAAGGTGTTCTCGGCGGTGGTCTTCAACGCCGAGCAGATCGAAGGCCTGCCGCCCCTTGAGGTAAAGGCCCCCGATTGGGACACACACGAGCGGGCAGAAGCGCTGTTGGGCTAGGGCGTGCAAAACGTGCAGAAAGTCCCGCTAAGCATTGTTCCTAAAAACA
>CAYYHR010000522.1:0-2350 GCA_964471705.1 uncultured Chromatiaceae bacterium | reverse complement strand
GCTGTGATGTGGTAGGGGATGTTGTAACCGCAAGCCGCTTCCTGTAATATCCGTCGGCTCTACTAAATCCGTTACGCATGTTGAGCCCAAGGCTCCGGGGAGAGGGAGATGGCGACTGTGAGTACCAAGCCCGCGGAGGTCCGCCGCGAGTGGTACTTGGTTGATGCGCAAGGCAAGACCCTTGGCAGGCTCGCGTCCGAGCTTGCGCGGCGCCTGCGCGGAAAACACAAGGTGCAATACACGCCCCACGTGGACACCGGCGATTACATCGTCGTGGTCAATGCCGAGAAGGTGCGGGTGACCGGCAACAAGCTTCAGGACAAGATGTACTACCGGCACACGGGATACATCGGCAACCTCAAGTCGATCAACTTGGAGAAGCTGCTCGCCAAGGCGCCGGACAGGGTGATTACCTACGCCGTCAAGGGCATGCTTCCGCGCAACCCGCTCGGGCGTGCCATGCTGAAGAAGTTGCGCGTTTATGCAGGTCCAGAGCACCGCCATCAGGCGCAACAGCCTCAGCCACTCGATATTTGAGTACGGGAAATCGGTCTATGTCGGATTTCAATTACGCAACCGGGCGTCGCAAGAGTTCGACGGCGCGCGTCTTTTTGACCACTGGAACGGGGAATATCACGGTCAATGGCCGGCCTCTGGACAGGTTCTTCGGCCGTGAGACCGCCCGCATGATCGTGCGTCAACCTCTCGAGACGGTTTCCATGGTCGATCGCGTCGACCTCAGGGTTACCGTTACCGGCGGTGGCACATCAGGGCAGGCGGGGGCGATCCGTCATGGGATTTCGCGTGCCTTGGTCGATTATGACGAGGGATTGCGTGGTCAACTACGTCAGGCTGGTTTTCTGACCCGCGATGCCCGCGAGGTCGAGCGCAAGAAGGTGGGCTTGCACAAGGCTCGCAAGCGTCCTCAGTACTCGAAGCGTTGACGTGCTTCGTTCCCGTGCGCAGTGGTAAGAGGCCCGTCAATTCGGCCCTGAGTAACCGAGACTCTCTTTGGGGGATCGTCTAGCGGCAGGACTACGGACTCTGACTCCGTCAACCCAGGTTCGAATCCTGGTCCCCCAGCCAACATAAGCCAGCGTTTATGCTGGCTTTTTTGTGCCTGCGAGTTTCCTGGTCGGCCCCTCCGGAGGGCCGCGGGACACTCATGGGACACCGCCGCGAAAAACACGCCATAATTCCCCACAACACCCCTCAAAACGAAACAGGCCCCGAAGGTGCGCCAACACCATCGAGGCCCTGACCACAACCAACCTATGCGAGAGGTTCGGCAATGGCTACCAAGAATCGTAGCACGCCCGGGACCCCCTTCACCTTGGAGGGCTGATCCGTGGCAACTATCACCAAGCGCACCGACAGTGATGGCAACAGCCACTATCAGGTCAAAGTCAGGTTGAGGGGCTACCCTCAGCAGACCGCCACCTTTAGCCGGCTCACGGACGCCAAGAAGTGGGGCACCCAGACCGAGGCGGCCATCCGAGAGCGGCGCCACTTCAAGACCGTGGAGGCACAGAAACACACCTTCACGGAACTGGCGGACCGCTACATCCGGGACGTACTGCCGACCAAGGGCAATGCCACCCAGCCCAGCCAGCGAAAGCAACTGGAGTGGTGGAGGCAGGAGATCGGCTCCTTCGTCCTGGTTGATTGCACCCCCGCTTTGATCGCGGAGGCCCGGGACAAGCTGGTTCACCAGGCCAGCGGCTCCACCGCAAACCGCTATCTGGCCGTCCTGTCTCACGCCTTCACCGTGGCATGGAGGGAATGGGGCTGGATCGAGTCCAACCCGGTCTTTTCCGTAACCAAGCCGAAGGAGCCGCGGGGCAGGGTGCGGTTCCTGTCCGACAGCGAGCGGGATCGGTTTCTGACTGCTTGCCGTGAGTCCCCGAGCGCTGCATGGCTCTACCCCTTGGTGGTCCTGGCCCTGTCCACCGGCATGAGGTCGGGCGAGATCCGCGGGCTCACGTGGGACCGGGTGGACCTGAAGCAAGGCCGCATCCTGCTCGAGGAAACCAAGAACGGCGAGCGGCGGTTGATCCCCCTCGTGGGCCACGCCTGTGAGCTGCTGCGCGAATTCGGCAAGGTGCGGCGGCTGGATACCGACCTGGTGTTCCCCGGCAGGCGCCGCCCCGACAAGCCCGTCAACCTACAGCATCCGTGGGAGCATGCCCTGAAAGAGGCTGGCATCGAGGACTTCCGGTTCCACGACCTGCGGCACTCGGCGGCGTCCTACATGCTCATGAACGGCGCAACGATTGCCGAGCTGGCGGAGGTCCTGGGACACAAGACCCTACAGATGGTGAAGCGGTACAGCCACCTGTCCGAGGCCCAT
>CAYYHR010000521.1:0-2372 GCA_964471705.1 uncultured Chromatiaceae bacterium | reverse complement strand
GTGTCCTTTCGGCAGACGTGCGTAGCCGATGATCCGCGCGATTTTTCGGCGGGCGGGCTGATCGAGGAGGCGGAGGGGGGCGACGACAGCGAGGGCGTCGTCGCAGGGGTCAGCCGGGCGGGTCGGGGCCGGTGGCGAGCGCAGCCAGCGTGTCGCGGTAGCTCCAGGGCATCCACGCGTCGGGATCGGTAGGGAGTCGCTTGGCGTGGCGCTGGAGCTGGGTGAGGTAGTCGAAGGGATCGACGCGGGCGAGCTCAGCGGTGTGGATGAGGCTCATGAACAGGTCGCCGACTCTGGCGCCGTTCTGAGTCTTGAAGAACAGGGCGTTCTTTCGATGCAGGATGACCTTCTTGAGGGCGCGTTCTACGACGTTATTGTCGAGGGGCGCTCCGGCGACCTCCAGGAAGCGAGTGAGCTTGCTCCAGTGCTTGCGCATGTATTTGATCGCGGTGCCCAGGCCGGAGTTGGGCTCCACTCGGCGTAGCTCGATCTGCTCGTAGAGCCACCAGAGAAGAGCGCGCATGTGCGGGGCGCTGTGCTCCTGGTGGTAGGCAAGGCGCTGTTCGGGCGACATCTTCTCGGCCCGCGTGTGGGCGTCGTTGCGGTAGGCCTCGCGCAGGGTTTCGAGCACGTAGCGGCAGGGCTCGGGAAACTGCGGGGCGACGTCGACGAACTGCCGCCGTGCATGCGCCATGCAGTTGGCCACGATGGTTTCAAACTCACCGGCCGTGTTGTGCGAGAGCGCGTCGCACATCTGAATGGGCGCCGGCAGCTCGGCCGCCCGCTGCTCGAGCACGGTGGCCAGGTTCTCCCCGGCATGTCTGGTGCCGGTGAAGAAGAGGGCGATCTGGTGCCCCTCGCTCATCGAGACGATCCCCGAAGTGTAGACACCGGTGCGCTCGTCCTTTTCGAGCTCGATCTCGAGGATTCTGGCCGTGGTGTCGTCGTTGTGCAAAAGCTCGCCCTGCGCCGCCTGCCGGATCAACGCGTTGAAGACCACCCGCAGCAAGGCGGCCGCTGCCGCCACCAGCTCCCACTGCGTGGCCGCGGGCAGCGGAATGCCCAGGTTGCGTTGCAGCTTCTCGATCCGGTTGAAGGGCAGCCCGCAGCCGTACTTGAGCAGCGCGATCATCGCGGCGGCACTCTCATCGTACTTCTGATCGCCCACCCCCTCGGGCGGCTCGGCGGCGAACACCTCCCCGCACAGGTTGCAGCGCAGCCGCTCGCGCTCGTAGCGCGTGGCGGCCAGCGGCGCCATGCCGCGGATCCGGATCAGCAGCGCGGGGTGCGCCTGCACGTAGAGCTTTCCCTTGTGACACCCCGGGCAGCGATCCCCGTGATGCAGCGTGGCGTGCGGCACGCACACCCGCACCGCGCCGGTGAAAGCCCCGGCCGCGTTGCGGCCGTGTCCGGGGGCGCGGGGCCGCTCTTGGCCGGCTGCGCCGGCATCCTCGCCGGGCCCGTGCGCCGGCGGCTTGGGAAAGACCTTGTCGGTCTTCTCCGTACTGGCGCCGAACAGCATGCGGCGCAGCCGCTCGATGGACGCTCCTTTGGCGCCGATCTCGTTGGTGAGAAACACCAGCGTGTCCAGCGCCGCCTTGAGCTTCTCGCGCTCCTCGGCGCCGAGCGGAGCGTGCGCGCTGCGCTCGATGATCGCCTCGATCTCCTCGCGCGCAATCTCGCGCCGCTCGGCCTTCATCGAGCCCCCCGCAGAAGCTCACGAAAACGCGGATGCAGCGCATAGCCGAGCACCTCTTTGAGCGAGCGGTTGGGCCGATGCGTCCGATCGTCCTTGCCGCGGCCCGTAGTGCGCCCGAGCCGAATCCAATTCGCCGCCCGGTAGCACGTCCCCGCAAAGCGCTCCGGGTCGACGAAGGTTTCGGCGAAATGCACCGGGTGGCCGTACATCTTCTGCCAGTCGGCCGAGAGCACGCGTACCATCCGTGCGAGCAGATGCGAGGCCAGATGGCGCACCTCGATCCACGGCAGAATCAGAAACCGCGGGTTGTACGCGATCAGATGGATGCGCTCCCGGCGCTCGGCGGCCGACCAGCCGATGAACCGATCCCGTGGCCCAAGGTGACGCGGTGCCGAGCCCCAGGCAAAGCAGGCAATCGGCCGCTCTGCGGCGTACGCCACGTACTTCAGATGCTCGCCGACGGGCTGCGTGTAGCCCAGATAGTGATGCTGCTCGATCAGCCCGTTGAACAGCTGCTCCTCGGTGCTGCGGCGTACCTGGCGCAGCTCGACTCCGCCGAGCCCCCAGAGCTCGGCTCGCACCGGCGTGCGATCCACATCGACCGCGGCCGGCCGTGGGCGCCGAGCCAGGGGGTTCGGCGGCCTCTTCTTGATCGCCGGCAGCTCGATGTACC
>CAYYHR010000520.1:0-2381 GCA_964471705.1 uncultured Chromatiaceae bacterium | reverse complement strand
TTGTTTTCTCCCCCTGTCCCTATCTCCTCCTCAGGTAATAGTAATTCTAATGGTCAGCGGGCTCAAAACCAGAGCCTGGGGTCGAGACCGGCGACCGAATCGGGAGACAACATCAGCCAGTTTGAGCTGCGGAGCGAAATCCGCGTGGCATTAAGCTGTGCTCAGGCCGGGTGTCAATCCGCGCGGGGCACCCTGGGAGGTACGATTGGCTCGCAGCGTTGCGGCCAAGAATCCCTCAGCAAGCTTGAACAAGAGCCGATCATATACCGGGATCACTCTCACCTATACGCAAGTCGCAAGTGACTTCGGATAACTGGATTCTTCTATGATTCGTAGCACCGTATCCAGATATTTGCCCTCCTTTGCAGTGGTCGCCTGACGAAGGTAAAGCGGAATCCTTTCGACGAATTCGCTTTTCGTCGCCGGCACATACTCAAGCAGGGCCTCCAGCATTGCGGGGCGCAGCAAGCGCTGGCTCTCTGGAGTGTCTGGCACCTCAGCACGAATGACGTCGCGACCAAAACGGGCAAGCTTTTCACGCAGATCGAGATCCTCAGTCACGCTGGTTTCGACGAGCAGCTCTAGCTGCTCTTCCAGCTCTGTGATCTCTTCGACTTCGGCGATTTCCGGTGCCTCGGGGGCTTCCTCGGGGATCTCAGACTTTAGCTCATTGAGTTCCCGGATGATCGGATCGATTTCCGCTCGCGGATTCCTGTACCAGTCCGTGGACCAGATGCGTCGTATACGCCAACCCAAGCGTTCCAACACGGCTTGTCGCAGGCGGTCGCGGTCCCGAACCGATTTGGCGGAGTGGTAGCTCGCGCCGTCGCACTCAATGCCCATCAGATACCGCCCGCGGTTACCTGGATCGCGCACCGCGATGTCGATGAAGAAGCCGGCAACGCCGACCTGCGGAACGCACTCGAAGCCGGCATTCGCGAGGGCGGATGCCACTGCGACCTCGAAGTCGCTGTCTGGTGCTCTCCCGGTCGTGGTCGCTTGGTGCAAATGGCCGGACTCAGCGAAGGAGAGGAAGTTCTTGAGTGCAACTACGCCACGTTTCGATTGCTGCGAGAGCACGATGTCGTTGGAGCCCATCGAGCTGAAGACGTGCATTCGCTTTTTTGACCGCGTGAAGAGCACGTTCAGTCGCCGCCAGCCCACGTCAGTGTTTATCGGCCCGAAACGCTGATAGATCCTCCCGCCGATCTCCTCAGGTCCGTAGGTGCAAGAGATCAAGATAACGTCTCGTTCGTCTCCCTGTACGTTTTCGAGGTTCTTGATGAACAGCGGCTCATCGACGAGCTGGTTTTCCTCCAGTGCCTCCTGGAACAGCGGATCGTCCTTTGCGATCTCTTCGACGGCCCGTTCGACCTGGTCACGCTGATCCGCGCTCATGGTGGCCACGCCGATGGACTCCTCCGGACGGTGTAGAAGGTGGCGGTGGACCATCTGCGCGATTACCCTGGCTTCTTCAACGTTTCTTCGGTTCACGAATCGCCCACGTGGAACGCGCGTGAACTTGACGCCGAACGCTTCGGATTCGCTGTAAGGGGCAGGAAAGACGACGAGCCCATCGTTGTAGAAGGCATGGTTTGAAAATGCGATTAGCTGCTCATGCTTCGAGCGGTAGTGCCAACACAGGCGCCGTTTCTCGAACATGGGGAATGCGGTGTCGAGAATGCTCTCGGAAACCGCTATCGCTGTAGAGTCTTCCTGCTCATCATCGTCGATCATCTTGTCGAAGAAGCTGGTGGGGGGAAGCTGATTGGGATCGCCGACGACAACAAGTTGCGCGCCTCTGGCGATGGAACCCAATGCATCTTCCGGCTTCATTTGGGACGCCTCGTCCATAACGACGAGGTCGAACTCGACCTGTCCAGGCGCAAGGTATTGGGCCACTGACATCGGACCCATCATGAAGCAGGGCTTCAATGCCGCAAGCGCACTCCCTGCACGCAACACCAGCTGCCGGAGCGGAATGTGCCGTCTCTTCTTTGTACATTCGCGTTGGAGCAAAGCCAGCTCAGTATAGGTGCTTACCCTCCCTCCAGAGGAGCCGGCGGGGACTTTGTTCTGAGCGATCTGCCAAGCGATGCGCTCGCGCTGAAGGTGCTTGAGCCTGTCGTCGCACTGGCGGAACTGTTTCTGCAAGGCAAGTTGAGCATTTCCGGAAAAACGGGCGAGACCAGGAGTGTCCTCGAGAATCTGTCTGGAGAGAAGATCGTGGATGGCGAGCTTGTAGCCGGCGTCGATTTCATCCGTGTGGATGGTGCCCCTTTCCACTGTTTCAGTCAGGCGGCCAAAACCAGCTGAGTCAGCTTGATACCGCACTCGCACGTAGTCGAGCCAGTTCGACAGCCAATCCGGTTTGTCCAGAG
>CAYYHR010000519.1:0-2401 GCA_964471705.1 uncultured Chromatiaceae bacterium | reverse complement strand
CTAGCACTGATCGCACGTCCCCGAGGCGCTCGAAGGCCCCCAGCACTTCGTCGGTCAGGATGCGCGGCGCCTCATCGAGCTGGCCGCGCGCAGAAAGGATGTCGGCGATCTGGCCCTGGGTGACGGCCTTGGAGCGCACGTCCCCGAGGCGCTCGTAGACCGGCAGCTCCTCCTCGGTGCGGATGCGAAGCGCCTCATCGAGCTGGCCGCGCCGGTACAGCCGGCTGGCGTGCTCATCGAGCAGCAGCAGTCCATCCACATCAGTGGCTTCCTGCGCCGCCTCGAAGGCCGCGACTCCTTCTGCAAGCAGGGCATCGGCGCTCTCCCCATCTCAGGCAGCACCGATCACGCGCGCAGCGTTGGCGAGCAACGCCCAAGGGGCCGGGTGCGCAGCATTCCGCAGCAGGCTCAGCAGGTCCCTGCCAAGCTGCGCTGCGGAGGTGTAGCTGTCCGTCTCAAGCGCCCGGATGGCCCTGGCTCCACAGACGGCCGCGATCGGTGCCTCCTCGGCGGCAAGGGCGAGGCGGGTGAGCTGTAGGTCGGCCACAGCCGGGCGGCCGCTCGCCTCCCCGCCCCAGGCTGCGAACAAGGGTCCGGTTGCGATGGCGGCGAGCTGCGACTGCTCGGCGGCCTCAGGCAGCGGTACGCGGCTCGCGGCCAGCGGGCTGATTCGCACCGCCGATTGCTCCGGTTGCACTGGATCGGTGCCGGGCTCCAGCAGGGCCAGATCGATCAAGCTCTGCACATCGCCACCCATCTCGATGGCAAGCCGCTCGGCAACGCCGATCGGCACCGGCAGCTCGAACAGTCTCATGGCTTGCAGCAAGACCTGCCCGGCACTACCGGCCAGCCCGAGCAGGGCCTGCACCGCGATATTCTCCAACAGCTCGCGCAGCTGCTCGGATTGCGGCAGCTCACCGCCCGACAGGTAGCGCTCCATCTGCGCAAGGGCCGCCTCGGCCTCGGCCAGGGGCACGGCGGCATTGAGCACCAGGCGTGCGATGAGCAGGTCCTGGAGTCCCGGATTTCCGTGTGCGGCGGCCCGGGCACGCGAAAGCAGGGCCTCGCGCGCCGCCAGGTCGCTGAGCGCCAGCTCCTGCGCTGCGGCCTGCTGGCGCAGCATGAGCTTGCGCTCGGCGGTCTCATCGAAGCTGCTCAGCTCGATCCGCGCGAGCCGCCCGGCCAGATCCTCGGTGCCCTCTGCCAGCCGGAAGGGGAAGCGACTGGTGATCAACAATCGGCTGTCGCTCGCGGCTGGGTCGAAGGCGCGCAGGATGGTTGCGAGCAGGCTGGCATGGCGCGCACGTACCGGACGGACGCCGGCGCTCTCTTGGAGCAGTTGCTCGAAGTCGTCCAAGACCAGCAGCAATGCCGGTCCGTGCGCGTCGCGCTGTTGGCAGGGGCCGCTCAGCAGATCCGTGAGCAGGTCGCTAAGCGCGACCAGCGCGGCCTCTTCTCCTTACCGGTAGGCGGCGAGAACATTCTTTTGCCCGTCGCGGATCAGCTCGCGGGCGGGTCGGTAGGACTTCAGCGAGGCGCTCAGCTTCTCCAGAAGATCCGGCACACCGAAGTGCCCGTGCAGCACGGCCAGCGCGAAATCCTCACGGCGGCGGTTGGCGATGCGGGCGGCCAGGCTGGACTTACCCAGCCGTCCCATGCCGGTAAGAATGACGCCGGCGTGTCGACCCTCCTCGAGGGCGCGCAAGGCGCTTTGCAGCTCCCGACGGCGGCCGACGAACAGCGCATGGGAGGCTACCGGGACCTCTTTGCCGAGGAAGGACTTCTGGCCGTGGTCGGCGGGTAGCAGCGAGCGCTTCCGCGATCCGGCCACGAGGGGAGCTGCGCCCTCTGCGTTGCTGCCAAGCCAAAGGCGGGCCAAGTGCCAGTTGCCCTTGATCCCTTCCGCCTCGGCTTCGAGCAGCGGGCGTCGGCAACGGCCAGCGCCAGGAGCTCGCGATCCGCGAGCCGTTGGTAGAGCCTGGCCGCAAACCGGGTGGCGGCGGCGTCGGCAACCGCGCCGTCCCAGCCGATGACGGCGGGCATACCGGCCAGGATCAGGGCGCTGGCAAGCGAGTGGGCCGGGGATTGACTCACGCTGGGGTCGGGGCGTCGGTCAGACTCTTTGCTGCCGGGCGCGGGCGGGAGCGCGGCCCTTTGCTCGGGGTCCGCGCCCGGATGCGGCGGCGCTCAGGCAAGCGGACAGAAACAACAGGCGGGGCATGCCCGGACGCAGGGCGCGCAGAAGCGCCGCGGCGTCGGTGGGTTGTTGGCCGAAAGCGCCGTCTTCGAGCAGTAGGACCGGTCGCGGTGCCTGCTCCTGATCGTCCCGCCAGGCGTTATGGCCGTGGCAGGAGAGGTGCAGTACCGGCAGGGCGCCGACTTCGCTTAGCCGCCGTCCTAG
>CAYYHR010000518.1:0-2415 GCA_964471705.1 uncultured Chromatiaceae bacterium | reverse complement strand
ACAACACCTGGTAGCGGCTCACCGCGTCCGGCTGGGTGTCGGTGAAACCCAGGTTACCTGTGGTCACCTTTACACCGCCGACCAGGGTCTTGCCGTCGAGCATCTGATTCAAGGCCAGAGCGGCGAATTCCGGCGAGAAGCCGAGCACGTCGCCCATCACGTACACTACCTCATGCCCGTCCTCGGAGTAGATTGGCTGGGACACCGTCTCACGGCTCACCCGCACCAGGCCGGACAGGGGGATCTGCTTACCCTCGGCGTTACGGATGCTCAGGTCTTCGATCTGGCGGATATCCACCCGCTCCGGCTGGGCGAGACGCACGATAATGTCCTCGGGCTCCACGCTGGGCCGAAACACCGAGCCGATAGTCTTGCCCGCCACGAAGTCGTGGATCAGCTGGGCCACCTGCCCGGGGACCACACCACTGAGCATGGCCTTGCGCGGGTCCACGCGGATGCGGTACTCGGGATGCGGAGCGTCGATCGAGTCGTGCACGTTGGTCATGCCGTAGACCTTTCCGAAGTCGGCCTCCACATCCTTGGCCGCTTGCCGCAAGGTGTCGTAGTCGGGACCGTAGAGGCGGGCCACCACCTGGGCGCGAGTGGGCGGTCCCGGCGGCACCAGGTACAGCATTATGTGGGTGTCGGCGAATTCCTTGCGCAGGGGCGCCAGGTCTTGCCAGACCTGCTCGCCGATCAACGCGGTGTGGGGACGCTGGTCCTTGGGGAACAGATTGACGATGAGCTGGGCGATATTGCTGCCGCGCTGCATGTTGTCGCCGCGCACCATGCCGGCGAAGCTGAGGGGTCCGGTACGGCCCAGGTAGGCACTGACGTCGGTGACGTAAGGGTTGTCGGCGATGACTTGGCCGACGTCCCGGGCGATGTGATCGGTGGCCGGCAGCGCGGTGCCGGCGGGGGCTTGGATCTGCACCGTGAAGGTGTTGACGTTGCCCTCGGGCAACACTTCAGGCTGACCCCGAACAGGCTCTCGGGGCCGTTGATGCCCTGGGGACGGATGAACTGCCAGGCCGGCATGGCAAGTGAGGCAACCAGCAGGCCGGCCACCGTGAGGAAGAGCAGGTTACGCCCGGTGAGGCTGCGCTGCAGCGGTGTAAAAACCCTCAGATAGAATTTCCGCAGAGGGTCCCTGGGGGCGGTGTCGGCCTCTTCCAGGCTGGCGTGCTCCCGAGCCTGATGCAGCGCCGCTTGCGGTGCAGCCACAGGCGCGAGACATAGGGCACCACGATGTAGGCCAGCAGCAGGGAGGCGATCATCGCGATCGGCACGTTGATCGGTATCGGTCGCATGAAGGGCCCCATCATGCCGCTGACGAACAGCATCGGCACGAAAGCCAGGATTACTGCCAAGGTCGCCACATTGGTAGGATTGCCGATCTCATTGGTGACCCGTACCAGCAGGTCGGAGAAGCTGCCGCCGTGGCGCTGGTGCAGGTGGCGGTGAATGTTCTCGATCACCACGATACCGTCGTCCACCAGCAGCCCCAGGGACAGGATCAGGGCAAACAGGGTGATGCGGTTGATGGTCTGGTCCATGGCCATGCCGACGCCCAGCACGACGAAGAGGATCAGGGGCACCAGCAGGGTGACGATCAGCGCCTCGCGCCAGCCGAGGAACAGGAACAGGATCATCAGCACCACCAGGATGGCGATGGCCAAGTGCTCGATGAGGGTGTTGACCGCCTGGTCGGCGCGCTGGCCGTAGTCCCGGGTCACGGTAACCTTCACCCCCTCCGGCAAGGCCTCGTGCTCCAGGGTGGCGAGCTTGGCCCGCAGCGCCTCGGACACGGTCACGGCATTGGCCCCGGCGCGCTTGCCCAGGGTCAGGGTAACCGCCGTCAGCGGGTCGAAGTGCTCCGTACCGGCGCCCCGCCCGGAGGCGATCCAGGCTTGCTGCTGGTCGTCGCGCGGACCCTCGACAACGGTAGCGAGGTCGCGCAAGTAAATCGGCCGCTTGTCCTTGGCGCCGATCACCAGTCCGCCCAGATCCCGTACCGAGCCGAAGCTGGCGTCCACCCGCAGTGGGATGCGCTGGTTGTTCTGCTCCAGCTCACCGCCGGGGACGATGACGTTGGCGCCCTTGAGAGCATCCAGCAATTGACCCAAGGCAAGACCGCTACTGGCCAACCGCTGCGGGTCCACCAGGATCTTCACCGCCCGGGGCTCGGCGCCGATGACCCCGCTCACGCCCACGTCGGGCACGCTGTGGAGCTGGGCCAGGAAGTGCTCGGACACGGCCCGCAGCTCCTGCCCATCGAGGCTGTCGGAGCTCAGGGTGACGGCCATGATCGGCACATCGTTAATGCCGATACTCTTCACCAACGGCTGGCGAGCACCGGACGGCAGGCGGTCGATGTTGCGCTCGAGCTCGTTGTACAGGTACATCAGGCTGGCG
>CAYYHR010000517.1:0-2429 GCA_964471705.1 uncultured Chromatiaceae bacterium | reverse complement strand
GTATCGCGGATGCCTGCCGCTTCGCTTCCAAGTAGAGTATCTGGCCGTTTAGCCCTTTCTGACGATGCAGGAAACGGACACCATCGGGAGCTTCCTCGTCGTTCCCAGCAACCGGTTAAAGGTTTTCCTGACCGACCGCATCGGCAACATCGGCGAGCTGGCGCCATATTTTCCTCTTTGGCGAAACCTGACCGGAATAAGAGGCGCCCTGCGAATCGTCGTAGTTGAGCATGATGCCGAGAGCTTCGACGTACCCAAAATTCCGAAAGGGACTGACGGACGTGCGCTGCGTTAGCGGCTACTCATCTTTCCTGCCTGGGTGTTCGGGCCGTTCTGCGCATGTCACGAGGGAAAGGATCATTCTTTTTGTAGGAATATGATGAACTCCTCCCGCATGGTGTTGGCCATGCCCTTAATCGAACGCGGAATCTCGATGCTGAAAGAAAACCCGACGGCTTCCGATTCGGATCTGAGTATCTCATTCAGGCCTGTTACTTCATGTGCTGGGGTCTTCAGCACGTTGCTCAGTTGGTTGTTGTTCGTTCCGACGACGATGACGCAGTAGCGTCCCTGGCGTAAAACCCGAAAACATTCTCCCAGCACAGATCGCATGTCTTCGACATAGCAGGCGTATTTATCCGAGAGCTTGCGACCTCCGCGCAGTCCGATCATCTGCGCTTCGAGTTGAGATCGATCGACGCCCAAGGCAGCCAAGTGGAATGCATCGTTCTCGGCGTAATCGATGGCGAAGCTGTACGGAGGTGAGAACAAGATGGCATCAACCGACTCGCTTGGAATGTCCATACTTCGTGCATCCCCATGCTTCGCAGAAACATCGCCCAGATCGAACCCTTGGGCATGGCTGACTGTTTGAAATTTCATGCAGCAATGGAGGTAACGATCCAGAATGCCTCGGAACAACTCAATGGGCGCCTTGCGCTGCGAGCGCTGCGCGTAGCCCATGGCGTCGAGGAACGCCAGAAGGAGCAAAGCGTATGTTTCGGCAGTGTACTGATCACGGAAGCGCCGGCCCGACACTATGTATTGCTCTCCCTCCTCCATGATTCTAGCCATTTCATCGTCTGTTGACGCTTCTTCGTGTCGGCCCCGATCGGCCAGACCATACTGCCTGGTAAAATAGGAGAAGGTTGACTCGATGTTCTTTAACGCCCCTTCCACCCTATTCAGAGACATGGTCAACCCGGAAGCTTTAACATCGGTCATGAACACGCAGAACGGGCTGATGTCAATACCAATAGACTGAATTCCGAGCAAGGATGCCTCGATCGGCACTGTTCCAGATCCCATCATGGGGTCCAGCACGATGTCGCCGGGACCAACACCAAGCATGTTGAGAATGCCCCGGATCATTTGCGGGTGAAATTTTCCGCGATAGGGGAAGAGACCATGAGTCGCATACCCGGTTCTAAAGTTGTTTGTAGCGAAAAAGGATTTTAGGCGTGACGAGGAATAGTCCGGCAGCTTCAGGGTCTCTCCAACGCAGGTGAGAAAATGCCGCGTCGGGCGGCCTTCAATGGACCAGAAATAGGCGGCTTGATCAACCAGCCGCTTGTTCTCGAGCGCTTTCACCTCCAACCAAGCGAGATGTAGCTCATAGACCTCGCGCAGCCCCGGTATCAGCTGATAACCCGACGGAAAAAGGCTCTGCGGGAATGGCGTCAATAGCTGAGTAGACAATTACAAGCCTCGCCTATTGTCCCAAATTAGTCGACTCCGGTCGGAACCGAGCGCCCCCCCTAGTCGAACACAATAGACCATACCACCGTACTCGAGCTGCTCGCACATCCTAGGCTCTTGGACCTGAGCTATCAGGTCGACGATGGCGAACGAGGTTGATTCCCTCTGGTGGCTTAGCTCAACGAGCTTGGGGTCCGCGAAATGCAAACGCGCTCTTTGCCGACCGTAAGGATCGCCCACGTGACAAGCTCGTCTGTTAGGGACCGAGGACCAAGAACTCGTATGCGACGAACACGAGCATTCCCAGCCAAATCGCAACCGAGATCGTAACTGCCGCTGCTGCCATATCCTTGATTCGTCCGATACGTGGCTCGAAATTTGGTTGTACCAAGTCGCAAAGCTCTTCGATGGCAGTATTGAAGATTTCCGCGATCAGCATCAAGCCGCTCACGTTGATCACAAACACAAAATGAAAGGGCGCCTCATACCAGGCAGCCAGCACCAAAAAAGCAATTGAAACCATCAGCTTGTACTGCACGCTGAAATCGAGGACTACCGCCTGAACGATCCCTGACCATGCGTTGCGAAGCTTGCGCAAGGGATGATAGCCGGTCTTGGAGCCGGGGGTTTGGCGGAACGGTCTGTTTTCCATCACCGTCAGGAATCGACCTGCGCTAGGAGCAAGGGGATGAGAAATCCAACGAAAAACAGCGAGGTCGTGAATGGCGTGT
>CAYYHR010000516.1:0-2429 GCA_964471705.1 uncultured Chromatiaceae bacterium | reverse complement strand
AGGAGCGGGTGCTCCTGTTCTCCGATCTGTGCCATGGCTGTGGCGTCTGCAGCTATGTCTGCCCGGAGCCCGGCGTCATCACCGAGCGGTTACGAAGGCTCGGTGAGATCGAGGTGGGCCGAGTCCAGAGGACAAGAGGGGGGACGAATGGCCGGGCGAATGGCAGCGAAATCGCCTACACCGGCGCCCAGCTCGACGTAGGTGCGCTGCTGGTGACGCCGCTGATCAAGGAGGTCAAAAAGACCGCGAATCCAGAGAGTACGGTGATTCTCGATGCACCGCCCGGAACCTCCTGCCCGGTGGTGGAGACGCTCCGCGGCTCCGACTACTGCCTGCTGGTCACCGAGCCCACACCCTTCGGATTGAACGATCTGCAGCTGGCCGTCGGCGTCGTGCGTGAGCTGGGAATCCGCTTCGGTGTGATTCTCAATCAGAGCGACAGCGGCGACGACCAAGTGTCGGCGTACTGTCGGCAGGAAGGGATCCCTGTGCTGCTGGAAATCCCCTTTAGCCGGGACCTGGCGGTCGCCTATTCGAAGGGTATCGCCATCACCGAGCAGGGTGCCGGTTATCGCGTGCGCTTCCAGCGCCTGTTCCAGGCAATTCAGGCGGAGGCCGGCGGATGAAAGAGATCGTCATCATCAGTGGCAAGGGCGGAACCGGCAAGACGACGCTGTGCGCGTCCTTCGCCTCCCTGGCGCGCGACGCCGTCATCGCCGACTGCGATGTGGATGCCGCCGATCTGCATCTGCTCCTCGCCCCGCGCGTGCTCCAAGAGGCGGATTTCGTCGGTGGCCGTACACCTGTGATCGATAGCGAGCTGTGCGCCGAGTGTGGAGATTGCCAGGCCTGGTGCCGCTTCGATGCCATCGAGCTGGACATCGACGCAGGCTACATCATCGACCCCCTTGCCTGCGAGCACTGCGCCCTGTGCGCCTATGTCTGTCCCGAGGAGGCCATCTCCATGCAGAGCTCGGTGAGCGGCCGTTGGTTTATTTCGGAGACGGCACAAGGCAAGCTGGTGCATGCGAGATTGGCACCGGGCGAGGACAATTCGGGAAAGCTGGTGACGCTGGTCCGGCGCGAGGCCAGACGCCTTGCGGAAGAAACCGGAGCGAGGTGGATTCTCAATGACGGTCCGCCGGGTGTCGGTTGTCCCGTAACCGCCGCCATCACCGGGGTAGACTTGGCGTTGATCGTCACCGAGCCGACCCTGTCCGGGATTCACGACATGCAGCGGGTCGAGGCGCTGTGCCGCCATTTCCAGATACCGGCCCTGGTCTGTATCAACAAGTACGACATCAACCCCGAGAACTCCGGCACGATCAAGGACTATTGCGTTGAGAACGAGGTGCCGGTCATCGGCGAGATCCCCTTCTCACCGGCGGTCAGGCAGGCCCTGGTCGCCCGCAAGAGTCCGGTCGACATAGATTGCGGTGCGGTGACCGGCATTGTCGAGCGGATGTGGTCCGAGATCCAAAGTCGAGGCAGGTCATGACGCGAGTGCACGGACTACTGTTGATCGTGCTGCTAACCACCTTGGCACCCTGGCTCCGTGCCGGGGAGGCCGTGGTCCATGCCGTGCTCTTCTACTCGCCAACCTGCCCCCACTGCCACAAGGTTATCGAGGAGCATCTGATCCCCCTGCAGGAAAAATACGGCGAGCGACTGGCGATCCTCGGCATCAATATCTTCCGGCCCGAGGGGCGTAGACTTTACGCCAAAGCGATGGGCCACTTCGGAATCCCCGACGAGGATCGCGGTGTGCCGGCGTTGATCGTGGGAACAGCGCTCCTGCAGGGGGATCGAGAGATCCCGGAATCCTTTCCCGGCATCGTCAACCAGGGATTGATCCTCGGCGGAATCGACTGGCCGCTGATTGCAGGGCTGCAGCAGTTGCTGGAAGCGCAGGGACTGGTCGCTCCGGCTGCCAAAGCGGCGGAAGCGGTCGAGCCAACCTCTTCACCCGCTGTCGACAAGAGCACAGCGGAGCACGACCTGCAGAAGGCACTTCGCGCGCGGCCGACCCTCGCGGACAAATGGGCCCGCGACCCGGTCGGCAACAGCCTGGCACTGGCGGTGCTCGCCGGGATGCTCTTCAGCATCGTCTTTCTCGGCTACCGAGCCACCTTGCCAACTGCACGGCCAATCCCCTGGCCGCGCTGGAGCATCCCGGCCCTGCTGCCGATCGGTCTGGGCGTGGCCGCCTACCTCAGCTTCGTTGAGGTCAATCAGGTTGCGGCCGTGTGCGGCCCGGTGGGCGATTGCAACGCGGTACAGCAGAGCTCTTATGCCATTCTCTTCGGCGTCATACCCATTGCGGTTCTCGGGCTGGTGGCCTACGTTGCCATCGGCCTTGCCTGGATCCTGCAATATTTCGGTCCTCAGCGGTGGCGGAGGCTTGGTGTCCTCGCGACCCTGGGGCTAAC
>CAYYHR010000515.1:0-2431 GCA_964471705.1 uncultured Chromatiaceae bacterium | reverse complement strand
CTAGCCTGAATTTCCACGAAAGGTAATTCACCTAACGCGAGGTCGGCAAGCGTCATTCAACGATGCGAAGGCGCGCGTTGTTCCACCAGGGCACGTGAATAGGGTTGTCGATGAGGTCCGAGGCCAGGACGATCGGGAGATGGGCGCGGCGATGAAAGCGGACCTGCAACTCGCCGTTGTCGACGAGGATGTCGGCGGGCATGTCGATCAGATCGCGAAAGATCTGCCTGGCCTGTGAGTCCGCGTAGCCGCGCATGCGACGGGCCATCAGTCGATAGAGGCCACTGGCGACCACCAGCAGCGCCATGTCGTAGTCGACCTTGAAGCCGACGGTGGCGGAGAGGGCGTCTGCGTGGAAAAAGCGGACGGCATCAGAGAGCGCGTTCTCGATGAGCATGCGTTGCGCGTAGCGGGTGATGAGCTGCTTGTGGGTGGCCGGCGAATTGGTGAGCAGGATGGTGGGTTGGTCGTGCCCGAGGTCTTGGATGAAGAGCTGACGAAACGTGCGCTTGATCAGGCGCACCCTCTGCTCGAAGACCCGCGGGTGCTGGTACTTGCGCGAGGGAATGTCGAGCGTGACGCGGCGCCAGGCGGAGGGGGCAAGGGCGGCGACCTCCTCGAGCAATGCTGGGGAGCGCCGGCGCAGCGTGATGAAGACGATACCATCGGCGTCCAGGCGCTCGAGCCGATCGTAGGTGGTCAGCTTCGAGTCGAAGACCAAGTGGTGGGGAGGGCTGCCGTGGTGGCGCGTCCAGAAGTCGATGAACCGGAAGATCTCCTCGCTCTCCTCCCCCTTGCGGATATCGGCGTTGGAGTAGCAGAAGACCTGCCCGTCGGCGTCTTGAGCGAGGAAGCTGAGCACGCTCGGCTGACGACGGCTGCGCTTGGAGAGGTAATGGCGTTCGACGATCGGGTGCTCGCCGAAGTAGGGGACGGAGTGGAAATCGAGGTTGAAGGACTGCCCGGGGAAGAGCGTGTCTCCCGCCAGCTGCTGGTGCCACGCCCCGAGCAGCTGCACCACCTTCTGGCGGGTGATGCGCGAGGAGTACTCGCAGAGGAAGCTCTTCTTCGGCATCGCGTTCAGCCCACAGAACAGCGCCAGTCCCGGATCGGCGACCAGCGCCATGATGTGACTCTTGCGCTCGATGGCCCAGAGCTTGAGGAGCAGGGAGGCACGCAGGGCGTAGGGGGCTGGGATCATGCGTGAGCCGGGCAGCTTCGCCTGCGCGGCGAGGTTGTCGATGCCCAGCCGAATGAGATCGGGCAGGAAGAGAAAGAGTCCGCCTACGTTGGTGGTGAAGCGGCTGGTCGGCAGCTCGAAGGATCGCACGTCGGCCACCGGTTCGGCACTTGGGCGGGGGTACTGAGGTCGCTCCTCGTCGAGCCGGCGCGGGAGCGGAGCGAAGCCCTCTTGGTTGAGCACCTCGCGCACCGCGGTGGCGCTCAGCGCCATGCCCTCCTCGCGCAGCACTGTACTGATTTCGTACACCGAGTAGTTCCGTTTGCGCAGTGCCACGATGCGTTCCCGTGCGCGGGACTTCTTCGGCTGCGAACGGGGGCCGGTTTTCGCCGAGGCGAAGAACTCGGGTAGCGCATCGCGGCGGAAC
Source organism: uncultured Chromatiaceae bacterium (assembly GCA_964471705.1). Taxonomy (GTDB): domain Bacteria; phylum Pseudomonadota; class Gammaproteobacteria; order Chromatiales; family Chromatiaceae; genus Thiosymbion. The sequence goes on along the minus strand of CAYYHR010000515.1, from coordinate 824 downwards.
TGGTGGCAAAGGACGCGGAAGGCACCGGGGCTGTAACCGAAGCGCCGGGCGGCCTCCTCCGAGGAGCACTGGTCGATGAAGTAGGCGCGCAGCGCCTCGTACTGGCGATGGCGGGGATTGGTGGGGACCTGGAAGAAGCGGCGGCATTGCGTTAGGTCTTTAGGTGCTCCGTCCTTCACGTCTGCACATTGCTACATACTACATCTGGTGTCAAGCGTCCGCAGCGGCCCCAAGCGATTGGGCAAGGCAAAAGCTTGGGGCGCAAGACTCTGCCTATTCTCGCCTCCTTCCGGAGATACTACTCAGGCACTCGCGCGAGGACTCGGAACGGACGTGCAATCTGACTACAAGAACACCCGTTTTCCTAACGCCAGCCGACCTGTTCAGTGAGCCGGGCACCAGGCAGGCGGAGGTCGCCCTCTCTCGTCCGTTAGCCAGATAGTGTTCCGTGGAAATTCAGGCTAGGTCAACCCCCGCGCGATTGACTTTTTGTTTTGTATTTGCGCAAAGCTTCGGATGCCAGAATGGACGTGTGATTTGACAGACACCAGTCGAGCCGACTACGTTCATGTTCCGCGGCGACGGCTTGGGTACGCTTTATTCTGCGGGCGCACACGACATAGGGTCCCACTGTGAGCTGATTCAAAAGTAGGGGGATGAGCGAATGCGGGTGAGGAGCACGAGGCGCTTGGCAATCAAAATCGGAGCATCTTTGGCCTTGGTGCTTTCCGGCGTTAGTTGTGGTGGAGGCGGTGGGGGGAGCGGTAACGGCGGTGGCAATCCTGGTGGTGGAAACCCCGCCGTCCCCCAATTTTACCTTTCTC
>CAYYHR010000514.1:0-2434 GCA_964471705.1 uncultured Chromatiaceae bacterium | reverse complement strand
GGGGAACGGATAACCGCAGTAGCAACAGTGCGAGTTCCTCGCGCCAATCATGAGCTACCTTTGTGGCGTTCCTAGCGCCTATTGCGTGAGACCCTGAATGAACAGGGAAACGGCGGCAACTTCCGCGTCGCTCATGCGGCTGGCCACGTCGCGCATCATGCCGTTTGGGTCGTTCGCGCGCTCGCCGGCACGAAAATGCCTGAGTGTGGATTCCAGGTACTGGGCGTGTTGACCGGCGATGCTCGGGAATCTTGCCGCTCCCAGCCCCGCGCCCGCTGGCCCATGGCAGCCGGTACAGGCGGGTAGACCCGTAGCCGGATTGCCGCCACGATAGACAAGCTCGCCGAGCTCCGGTTGCTCGGGATCGGTGGCTACCGCTCCCGGCGTTTGTTGCTGCGAGGCATAGTAGGCGGCGATGTCCGCGAAGTCCTGTTCGTTGAGTGCAACCACTTGCGGACTCATCTGCTCGTTCACCCGCGCCCCGCTCTTGAAGTTCGTGAGCTGCTTGTAGGTATACTCGGCGTGTTGGCCGGCGAGCTTGGGCCAAGTGGGAACGATAGAATTACCGTTTGGGCCGTGGCAGGCGAGGCAAACTGCAACCTTGGACTCACCGGCGGCCGCATCGCCCGCCGCCTGGACGCCGCTGGAAAGAAGTACTGCTGCAATTGCAGCGGAAATCAACTGAGTTTTCATGTCAAGTATCGCTTACTTGGTCTTCATTCATGTCCAGGTTTAGGCAACCCTGAACGCCAGTGCGAAGGTACGAAGTGTCCGCGCAGTGATAGCAAACTCAAGCAACGCAGCGCGTCTCGAGAACCTTTAAGCATCACCATCAGACTGAGAGGTAACGAGAAGATCTCGAAATGCAACGACAAAGTGACCAGGGATTTTTCTTCGTGCTTTCCGGTTCCTGCCGCTACGCTTACGGCAATTTGAACAAGCGAGGCGCCATGGCTCGCGTGGACCGGCCCAGTGCAAGGGGTCGGGTTGCGAGAGGATGATTTGGTACTCGAACTCCGGATAGTGCGCCTTCAGGCCTCGGAGCAAGTCGGTGTAGAACAGGTCCGCCGGATACCTCAGGCCAAAGAACAGGCGGACCCGGCGGCGGCTGCGTTTGTCGAGAAGATGCACCAGCATGGACTTTATGGGAGACATGCCAGTGCCCGTCGCGATCATGACGATGTCGCGCTCCGAATGCTCGTCGAGCACGAACTCACCGAAAGGCCCCTCGACCTGCAACTCATCCCCCGGGCGCAACCGATGGATATAGTTGGAGCCGTAGCCACCTGATACGGCTCGTACACAGACTTCGAAGTGCCTGGTGTCCGATGGGAGGGTGCTGATCGAGTAGGAACGCCGGACGACGTGCGGAGCATCCGGGATATGGAAGATCATGTACTGTCCGGGCGTGAATGAAAAATCCTCGGCTTGCACGTAGAAACGCACCTCCGCAACCGTGAGATTCAGTGGCCGATACGACTCCACGCGGACGCCATAGGTACCGAGCGTCTGATTGGCCTCGGGTGCATTGTTGGGCTGACCCCAGACGATGTCGCCTCTGCCCACGTTCGCGAGGCAGGTAAGCCGGAAAATTTCCGGATTCAGGTCAAGGTTCGTCAGGGTGCGCGCTTCGCGGGCAGAAACCCTTCCGAGCGAATCCATACCTTCTAAAACGCGTGTTGCGCAGATTCCGCAGGCGCCCGCCTTGCAGGCAAAGGGGATTCCTCCTTCCGCGCGTTCGGCCACGTCGTACATCCTCTCGCCCACATCCGCTTCGACGTGTTTGTCCGCATGTTGGAAAGTTACTGTTGGCATATGGTCTACACCGTTTGCGATGACGGATCGTTGTTCATCTGTACGAATCCACGCCTGGATCCACAGGTCAATGAGCCTGCACATGATGTGCGAAGGATCACGTTTTGAGCGCGCTCGAACTTGGCGATTATATGAAGCTGTCCAGATTCAACGGAAACCAAGACATATCCTTGACATATTGCTTTCCTTCGCAGGACGCAAGCGTTCGATTCGGAGCCGAAAACCGGTGATATTTTGAAATCTGTCGCGCGGAAGCTACGGGCTATATTGGATCTTGCGGGTACCTAGCCAGCTCTCCGCAAGTCAGGGGAGCCTTGAAAAGGGCGCGCGCGGACCTGACGTAGCCTTTAATAGACAAAATATAGACACTAAGAGCATCCCGGAGACAGGGCAGTGAACACTCGTTTTATTCATATCGCGTTGGCTTTCCTTGCTGTGACCTTCTTTCTATCCGCCATCAATGGCGCATACAACGCGGGAACGTCGGTCGACTCCACGAGCTACAGCCAGTTCCTTGAAGAGGTCAAGAGCAGCCAGGTTAAAGACGTGACGATTGACGGTCAGGAGATTCACGGTGAGCGCGTCGACGGCACGCGCTTCCGGACCTTCAGCCCCGACG
>CAYYHR010000513.1:0-2437 GCA_964471705.1 uncultured Chromatiaceae bacterium | reverse complement strand
TGCGCGGCGATCAGCAGACGCTGGTCCACCGGGTGCACCTGCCAGCGGATCGACGCGCCCGCGGGGGTGATCTTCGCCAGCTCGTAGTCCGCCACCTGGTCCGACAGCAGCAGGTCACCGAGGGATACGCCGTTCTTCGCGATCCCGCCAGCGATGCCGACCAGCAGTACATAGCGCGGCGCGAAGCGCCGGATGGCGTCGCCGCACGCGCTGGTGGCCTGGGTGTGACCCATCCCAGCCAGCGGCAACACCACGGCGGAGTAGGTGACCGGCTGTCCGTCCGGGAAGTGCGCGGAGATCTTCGCCGCGTAGTAGACGCGGATGTCGTCATCGCTCGGCGGCAGCTTGCGGTGACCCGGCATGCGTGCAAGCAGGGCGTCGCGCTCCTCGGGCAGCGGGGCGATGAGCAGAAAATCAATCGGGGGCTCGGCGATGGGAGGGACACCCGGGCCAGGCCGCTGATCGGGGCTTGGGGTTCTTGGCATGGGCGTGGTCTCCTTGTCGATCTCCTCCAGTTGGCCCCCAAGGCTGGCGATCTAGCGGTTTCTTGACTCGATTCCGGTCGGAAAGGTTACCGGAGCCTGTCGAAGCTAGTCCATCTTTCGTCCGGGGAAAAGGGTCGGGGAAAGCAGGAAAGGGGATACGGCTACTTTGATGGCGTGATTATGTGCCAGGGCCAATTTCGATTCGCCCAGGCGTCCGCTTTGTGGTGGGTTGCGCTCTAAGGCGCGCGAGTGGCCACTGACCGCAAAGGCAGGGACTCTAGTCCATCGCCGGGTCCGACCCGAGCGTCCGCTTCGCGTCCTTAGCGGTCAGCCAGGGAATCGGTCCTGAGCGTCAGGTTCCCGCGTTCACCAGTCGCTGGGCCGCATCGACCTGACTGGCCGCTTTCGGATCAAATAGCTGCCACTCTCCTTCCGAAAGCTGAGAGGCAGTACCCGAGGCACAGCGAACCTTCGTCGGGGTTGCCTCAAACGGCGGCTTTGGGTCGAATTTCGGTCCATGCCTATCCGGATGATGCACAAAACGCGGTCCACCGGCTCGTACCAGCGTCTCTTGTGTCAAGGAACCATGCCTTTATCGCTTTTACGATGGTCCAGTCTGCTTGCCCAGTGCGTTTCGCGCGAGATCTGCGGATCATGCGAGCGGCAAGCGATGGCATGTGCAGTATCCGGATAGGCATGTTTCGGACCTTCCCGCCATCTCTTGAACAGTGCTGCAGTGTGGGGCAGATATCCGGTGGCGAGGTGGACGAGGGATTCCCGACGCGTTAAACAGTTCACATGCCTGCTACAGACCCGCTGAATTTATTGTGCGCTGGGACATGTCTTGTCGTCATACACGAAAACCCGGTCCAGCAAATGCGAGCACCCCCAATTGTCTCGATCGAGCTCGATGCGTCTTAACTCTTTCGTGTGCTGGATGCAGTAGCAACACCGCAATCCGCTTTCCGGCAGATATTGCGAATTGCAGTCGTAACTACATCGCGTTGCTCGTGACCACTCGCCGCAGTTCTTTTGTTCCCACTTCGATTTCGCTTCACCGTATAACGCATCGAGTTGCTCACACTGGAATCTGACCTTCTTGTTGTCGATCTGGATAACTTGTCCTTTGTTTCGGCAAAACTCGTCAAAACAATAGTCGCGTGCGTTTTTTCCCGCTTTGTTGCTCTCGACATTCCTTATTTCTTTTAGACACTCATAAAACGTGCGGGGCTTGAAAAACCAACCCGTTTCCCCGGTGACTGGGACCAACAACGAAAAACCGCAAAATAGCGTGAGGGCAAACCGATTCGCTGAATATGCGCAGGGTATGGAAAACACTGTTATAGCAGGGCCGTCGGGAATTCAAGAAGAGTCGGGGCAGGCCCGAATACACGCCCCGTCTCCCGCACAGACTGTCACCGCGACCGAGTGTTCCTGGCGGTCGTCAACCAGGGGAATCGCCTTGTCGCGAAGCTCGACGCCATCGACCGTTATGCTCGTCACGCCGCACACCCCATCGTCGCCGGACCGGGTTTGCGAGACGGCGATATGGTAGACCGTCTCCCGGAAACGGTAGTGGATCTTCAACCCGCCCCAGTGCGCCGGCAGGCAGGGTGCGATATCCAGTCTGTCCACTTCCAGCTTCAGGCCCAGCAGGGATTCCAGGATGAGCCGGTACATCCAGCCGGCCGAGCCGGTGTACCAGGTCCAACCGCCGCGGCCGGTGTGGGGCGCGACCGCGTAGACGTCGGCCGCCATGACATAGGGCTCCACCTTGTAAGTCGCGATGGCCTCTTTCGATTTCGCGTGGTTGGCCGGGTTGATCAGGGTGGCGAGCTCCCAGGCGCGCGGACTGTCGCCCAAGGCGGCGAACGCCATGGCCGCCCAGACGGCGCCGTGGGTGTACTGGCCGCCGTTCTCGCGCACGCCCGGCACGTAGCCCTTGATGTAGC
>CAYYHR010000512.1:0-2437 GCA_964471705.1 uncultured Chromatiaceae bacterium | reverse complement strand
TCGCCTCCCGCATCGAGTGTTCGAATGGTGACAGGGAGGGGGTGAAACGCCGCCAATAGCTCCCTATAGATTGCGTACTGCGCGTCCTCGCCTGGAAGGGTATCGCGCAACAGAAATGGGAACTCGGAGCGATACAGACCAACGCCGGCTGCGCCTTGCTCCTTCGCCGTCCGTATTTCATCCAGCAGCGTGATGTTGGCCTCCAAGGAGACCTGCGTGCCGTCTGGTGTTCGAGAAGGAAGATCGCGCAGTCCACCGAGCCTGTTCTTCAGCTCGGATTCCTCGCGCTCGAGGCGCTGAAGCTCTGCACGTGTCTCGGGAGTCGGATCGAGAACGATCCGGCCGCGGTATCCGTCCAGGATAATCTCGCGTCCGCTGCAGTGGTCCGGGGTCAATCCCGCCACACTGATGACGGCAGGAATCCCGAGGGCACGCGCAACGATCACCGCGTGGGAGAGGAGAGAGCTTCCGATACAGACCAGACCTGCGAGGCAGTCGGCGGGGATCCCGGTGATGCAGGTCAGCCCCAGGCTCTGCCCGAGGAGCACTGTTCGCTCGGGGAAGTCCGTCACGGCATTCGCGTGCGGCTGCAGGCGATACAGGATGCGCCGACCAACGCTGCGAATATCCTCGGCTCGGGCCCGCAAGTAAGCATCGTCCATCGCCTCGAACCGGGCGGTGAGCTCACGGACGGTATCCCGCACTGCCGCCGGTGCCCATTGCCCTGAACGAATGCGCGCAATCACGCCCTCGACCAGGTGTGGATCGCCGAGAATCATCTCATAGACCTGATAGAGCGCCATCAGGTCCGCGGGCACCGCTTCCCCGGCCCTTCCGCTTCCACCCCGCAGCTCGGCGCGAACGGCGCCCAACGCAGCTTGGAAGTCGCTGATGTCCAGATCGGCGTCCCCGGCCGCCCGATCGGGCACGGCTTCGGGGTCGACATCCGAGGATGGGGAATACAGCCGTCCGACCACCACGCCCGGCGCGGCCGGCGTGCCGAAGTAGATCTGTTGCATCTCGCGGCGCAGCGGCGGCATGGGCTCGGTGCTGTCGATCATCCTCGATCGCATTGGAGCATGTCTTCCGAACGCCCCGCTCCGACAAACGTCAACTCCAACCGCATCAGGGTCTGTCCGTCCCTTCTATCTCGAGCCACATCCGCTCGACAATGCCGGTCACCGCGCCACAATCGAAGTCCACCGGACTCTTGCGGGCCACCAGGGCCTGCCTGACCGCTGGCGAGAAGGGGATCTCGCCGATGATCGGCACCTGGTTGTCCAGGCAATAGTCCTTGATGGTGCGGGTGTTCTGGGGATTGATGTCGTATTTGTTGATGCACACTAGGGTCGGTACCTGGAAATGGCGGCAAAGCGCCTCGACCCGCTGCATATCGTGAATCCCGGACAGGGTCGGCTCGGTGACGATCAGCGCCAAGTCCACCCCGGTGATGGCGGCGGTCACGGGACACCCGACGCCCGGCGGACCGTCATTGAGAATCCACTTCGCTCCCGTTTCCTCCGCCAGGCGTCTGGCCTCGCGTCTGACCAGCGTCACCAGCTTGCCCGAATTGTCCTCGCCTGGCGCCAACCTTGCGTGCACCAGTTTGCCGTAGGCTGTTTCCGAAATGAACCAGCGGCCGTTCACCGAGCTTTGCATGGAGATGGCCTCCTCGGGACAGACATAGGCGCACAGGGCGCAGTGCTCGCAGGCAAGGGGGTCGATGATGTAGCCTGCGTCGATGTCCAGCTCGATGGCATCGAAGCGGCACCAGGCCTGGCAATCTCCACACTCGGCGCACAGCTCGCTATCGATCACAGGTGTACGGCCACCGACGAAATCCGCCTCTTGGAGCACGCGCGGGGCGAGGAGCAGATGCAGATCGGCGGCATCCACATCGCAGTCGGCGATGACGGCGTCGCGGGCTAGGGAGGCGAAGGCCGCGCACAGCGTCGTCTTGCCGGTTCCGCCCTTGCCGCTGATGATGACGATCTCTTTCACCCGCCCACCTCCGCCTGAATAGCCTGGCACAGGTGCTGGAAGCGCTCGAGATAACTGGCGTCCTGCTCGATGATGGCGACACCCTTCGAATAGGCGACCGCCAAGTCTCGGCTAAAGGGGATTTCCAGCAGCACCGGGATCCCTTCCTGCCGACAGTAATCCATGACTTGGTCGTCGCCGCTGTCGCTCTGGTTGAGAATCACACCGAAGCGGATTCCCAGCTCGCGCACGACGCCGACGGCCAGCTGCAGGTCGTTCAATCCGAAGGGCGTGGGCTCGGTGACCAGCAGGCAGTAGTCGGAGCCGCGCAGCGTTTCCACCACCGGGCAGGATGTGCCGGGCGGTGCATCGAGGATCACCGTGCGCTCGGGGTCCGCGGTCCTCTTGACCTCCTTGATCAGCGGTGTCACCAGCAGCGCACCCACGTCGAGATGGG
>CAYYHR010000511.1:0-2452 GCA_964471705.1 uncultured Chromatiaceae bacterium | reverse complement strand
ACGACGGAGGCCCTGGAGTCCGGTAGCCGCGGCCGCATCCGGTATCGTCGGGGCAGATCTGTCCTCTTCGGCTACCTGAGCGCATCCGAGGTCGCGCTTTCGAGTGAATCGGCGCCAGGGGCTCCCCCCTTGCTCGCGGCCACCGAGGCCGCCTACCTGGAGATCTTCGACTGTCTCGAGGCCCTTGGCTTTCCGACCGTGGCACGATTCTGGAACTACCTCCCGGACATCAACCGAGTCACCCACGGCGTCGAGCGCTACCGCCAATTCAACATCGGACGGCAGAACGCCTTTCTGGCACATCACCGCACGGTGGTCGGCGCGGCCCCCCCCGCTTGCGCCCTGGGGTGCTCGTCGGGCAGTCCGCTCTCGGTCATCTTCTTGGCCACCTCCGCCTCGGTCTCCAGCATCGCGAACCCGAGACAGATCAACGCATTCGAGTATCCGAGAGACTATGGTCCGCGCACTCCCACCTTTTCCCGCGCGGGGCTCCTGGAGCTGGGGGGGCAGCCGAGCCTGTTCGTCTCCGGGACCTCGAGCATCGTGGGCCACGCGACCCGTCACATGGGCGATGCTGCGTCGCAAACCCGAGAGACCATGACCAATATCGCGGCGGTGGTCGCCGCCGCAAACGACGCCGCGGGCGGTCCTGCCTTTCGCATGGACGAGATGCGCTACAACGCCTACGTGCGCCACCCCGGGGATCTGAATGAGGTCCGCGCGGAGATCGAGCACAAGTTGGGCGCCGATACCGAGGTTGCCTATCTCCAAGCCGACATCTGCCGTGCCGACCTGCTGGTTGAGGTCGAGGCCTTCGGTGGGCCGCTACGCCCCGGCTGAGCGCAGTGGGGCTTTTCTATCGAGCGCAGACAAGGCTGGTGCAGCTGCGTGCAAGCAACGGCGGACGAGTGAATGGGGTAGATACGGGATCTTCTGTGCCAGGCCGGACGGGCCCCAAGGGGGCGTGACAGACTAGCCCAGGGCAGCGCCCTGGGTGGCGATGATGGGGCATCAGCCCTAAAAGGGCGTGACATCTGAGCGGCTGTCTCTGTCACGCCCTTTCAGGGCTGAATCGAGTTGGCAACCAACCCGGGGCTACGCCCTGGGCTGAGATGTCATGCCCCTTCGGGGCTAACTTGTTCACTGCGGCGCGGTTGCGTCATGTTTCCGTTACTTGTGCGTAGCCGTCTAGTCGACGCACTTGGCGACCAGCAGGACGTTGGCGAAGGCGCGCGCGCCGCTCATCGGCAGCATCCGGATCGAAAACCCACAGCGGCGCAGCAGATTGTCCCAATCGGCCAGGGCGCGACAATGGAGCGGCTTCATGCGTCCCCACCGCACGAAGGCGACCAGGTAATCGATCCATTTGCTGAGCAGGAAGGGCAGCCCTGCATCCGCATCGCCCACCCGGGTGAGCAGAAGTCCCCCTATGGGCAGGGCATCGCGAGCACGTCGCAGGATCGCCTCCTGGTCCGGATAGGGGAGATAGTGCAGGACGTCCATGATCACCACCAGATCGGGACGACCGAATTCGGCGTTGCGGATGTCTCCCTGCTTCAGTTGCACCGAGCTTCCCAGGGCGGTCCGCCCCCAGCCCAGATCGGCTGCCGCCAGCTCGATACCTCGGTATCCGATCACCTCGGGGGCAGGCGGCCAATCGTCTGGCCACTCGCCCTGCTCGTGGCTGGCCCGGGCCGCCGCCAGCCATGCGGCGAGCAGGCCCTGACCACAGCCGAGGTCGAGAATCCGACAGGGGTCGGGAATCAGTTGGTGGCGCAACAGCATTCTGAACACCGGATCGCCCGCCAGCTTTCCCAGGGCAAAGTGCCAGGCGAAGCGGCCCGCCTTGCGATAGGGCTCTGCCGCACGCTCGACCAGCGCCCAGACAAAGAGATCCTCCTCGGACATGGGAATCAATCGTCGCGGATCAGGGAATCGAGCCGGGCCGCGCGCAGGCCACGCTCTGCGACCGCATCCAGCACCCTGGGCAAGACTTCGAGCACCACGGGCACTCCGGAAGGGGTCCGCGCCGAGCCGCCGTCGTGAGCCACCAGGATGTCGCCGGCCCGCAGGTACTTGGTCAGCCGTGCCGCTACCCGCCGGGGACTCCTGTCCAGAGTGTCGAAGCCACGCCGGGTCCAGCTCACCAGCCGCAGACCGGACCGACAGAGCGCCGGCTCCAGAAAAGGGTTGCGCAGGCCGGCAACCGCCCGGAAGAAGCGCGGCCTGCGGCCGGTCAGGCCGGTCAGCACCGCTTGAGCCTCGGCGAGCTCGCGACGGAGCGACGCCGGTCCGAGCAGCGCGAATCGGTGACAGTGATGGTAACTATGATTCTCCACGACGTGTCCGCGCCGGACGATCTCCCGCCCGATATCCGGAAAGCGGACCGCCCGTGCTCCGATACAGAAGAAGCTCGCAGCCACCCCATAGCGATCCAACAGGTCGAGGACCC
>CAYYHR010000510.1:0-2460 GCA_964471705.1 uncultured Chromatiaceae bacterium | reverse complement strand
GGATGATCCTGTTCTCCTTCACCATCGTCGTGGTCGGGTACACCCTGATCAGTCACGCCTTCGACGTATTCCTGTATCCGGATCCGGCGTTTCGCGACCGCATCTACGGCGCGGCCGGGATCGACATCCTCTGGTTCGACGTCCTGGTCATCCTGATGACCCTGGTCGTGGTTTTCGGTTGGCTGGCCGCCTACTACGCGGAACAGAACGGCCGGCACGGGGAGACCCGGTTCGACGCGCTCTGGCGTGGCTTCTACAGGCTGGTGGCCCGAGAGCTCTTCGTGGCGAGCCTCTATGCACGGTTCTCCGCTGCCTTGGTCGGCATCGCAACCCGCCTCAACGTGCTGCTGCGGTGGTCCTGACATGACATCCGTCGGCTACCTCGTTGCGGCGCTGTTCCTGCCCCTCTTTCCCATGAGCATGCTGTTCAATCGGCTGCTCGCGCGATTCCCGAGCGTCCGCTCGAGGATGGGACTGTTCCTTCTGTGGCCGCAGCCGGGGGTCCTGATGCTCGCCATTCTCGGCGAGAGACCGCCCGCCTGGATGCTCTGGTGGGCGGCGGCGACGTCCGTCCTCTATGCCCTGCGGGGCGTTGCTGTGCGCGACCTGAGTCTGTGGACAGGGTACATGGCGACCTCGGCCTGGGCCCTCTTGTGGCCGGCGGCGGCCTTCGGTGCCTTCACCGAGGGTGGCGCCGCGTTGGCTTGGCAGGCCCTCGGACTCAGTGCCCCCTTCCTCCTGTTGGCCTGGCTCGCCGGGCGCCTCGAATCCGAGTTGGGGGCGGCCTACGCGGGCATGTGCGGCGGCTTGGCGCAGACCCTGCCCAGGCTGTCCGGGCTGTTGGTCTTGGGTGTGCTCGCGGCGGTCGGGACGCCACCGGTCCCCGGCTTCTTCACCTTGTTGGCGACAACCATCCACGCCTTGCCCGCGAGCGCCGGGATCGCACTCGTCATCGTGACCGTCTGGCTGCTGTGGGCCTGGAGCGGCGCGCGCATCCTGCAGGGGTTCGTCGTGGGCTCGGCCTGCGCCGATTCCGAGAGCGGCTTCGGGAGCGACCTCGGGGTCACCGCCGCTCGCCTGCTCGGGCTGGCCTTCGCGGCCCTGGTGTTGGCCGGTATCGGCATCTCGGGGGAGATGACATGAGCCCAGCGATCGGGGAAAAGCTGCGCATTCGCGCGATGATCTATGTAGCCGGCGAGCCGGTCCCCTTCTTCTGGCCGATGCGCGGTTTCATCCACCACAACCCCTTGCACGGGCTCGAGCAGCTGCCGTTCGACGAGGCAGTCGCCAAGGGTGAGCGCCTGTTTCACGCGCGGGGGTTTTTGCCGCGCGCCGCCTATCGCCGTTACCTCGACGGTGGCCAGATCGATAGGGACGCCTTGGGGCGGGGCGTACGGAAGTTCGTCGAAGGGCAGCCCGCTTTTCTTCCCTTCGACCTCGCCGATTGGCTGTTGGCCGATCTCACCCGGAACGACCGCTCGGTGGCCGTCGATCTGACCATCGCCGATGCGCAGGATGTACAGGCTGTGCTGACCGGAGCGGAGCTGCCGGAACGACCGGACCCGGACCCCGAGGCTCTCGCCGAGTCACTCGAAGAGACTCTGCTGCTGCGTCGCCCGCTGTACGAGGTGGTCGACGGGCTGTACGGAACGACCATCGGCACCGAGCTCGACGAGCAGGTCATTCGCGCCTGTCTCGATTTCTTCGATGAGGGCCAATCCGTCTGGGAGATGCCGAATCGCGAGCGCGGGTTTTTCTCCGCCTGGCTCGAGGTTGCGGGTCGGGACGTGCGGCTCACCTTCGATGAGCTGATGCGCCCGGGCGAAAGCGAGGCGGAGGGCGATGGCGAGTCGAGCTCGGAGATCCTGATCGCTCGGGTGCTTCGCGCTCTGGAGGTGCCGGAAGAGCACTGGGTCGCCTACTTCACCCACGAGCTTGCCCGTCTGCACGGCTGGGCCGGATTCATCCGTTGGCGCTCGAACGCCGCGCACTATTACTGGAAGCAGCGCTTCCCTGGCGATCTGGTCGACTACATGGCCGTGCGCGCGCTGCTGGCGCTCACCCTGCTGCGCCGCTGGAGCAAGGGGCGGAACAAGGGTCGGGCACCCGGCAGCTTCCGAGCCTTGCGCGAGCTCATCCAGTCGCAGCCTCAGGAGGTCTATCTGCGCAGCGAGTTTCACGGCTCCCGGGCGCTCCCGGAGATGACGCATGTCCTGGAAGACGTCCTGTTCCGGCGCAACCAGGGCCGCATCGCCAGGGCCTTCGCCGCCTACCATCCGCGCAAGCGCCGCTTCGAGGCCCACCGCCAGGCGGCCCGCCTGCTGGGTCTGGCCAGTATCCTGAATCTCAGGGATCAGGTCCGGCAGCTGCCGCCGGAGCAGTTGCGCACGCTGTTGCAGGCGTCATCCGCGTTTCTGAAACGGGAAGGCATGATCTGGCTCGAGGCCATGGAGGCCAAGG
>CAYYHR010000509.1:0-2465 GCA_964471705.1 uncultured Chromatiaceae bacterium | reverse complement strand
GCTCGCCGAAGAGCTGAGTTGCGATCACCGAGGCCACATAGAAGATGATGCCTATGATCGCGATGACCGAGACGAGGCCCGGAATCGCTTCGAGCAAGCCGCCGACCACGCGGCGCATACTCGGCACCATGGTAAGCAGTCGTAGCACCCGCAATACACGTAGTGCGCGCAGCACCGCGAACGGACCGCTCCCTGGTATCAGCGCAATCGCCACCACCACGAAGTCGAATACACTCCACGGATCGCGAAAGAACTGCCAACCGTGTGCGACGATGCGCAGCGTGATCTCAACCACGAATACGACGAGGATTGCAACATCGATCGTAGTCAGCAACGTGCCCCACTGCACCATGACAACGGAATCGGTTTCGAGCCCCATGACGACCGCGTTCACGACGATCAGGAAGATGATCGAATTCTGTATCCGCGGCTGCTCGATCCAGGTCGTCAGCCGGCGCCTGGAAGCCGTTGGTTCTGCCGTTGTACTCACGGTCATAGGTGATATTCCTCCGCTTACGACTAGCGACTCGAGAAATCCCAGTGAGGGGATTTTGGGAGGTCCCCTTACAGAGCTCGAAAAATGATATGTACCGATGGGGCGTACAGGCGCGGGAGCGCCGGCACGGTCTGATCGCCAAGGACGATCGCCCCTACATCTCCGGGATCATGCCACACAAGGTCTGAAACAGCAGAACGGAAAACAGCTTCACAGGATCGGCTCCATCGAGAGCCGTCGCTCATCGCTTCGGTACGCGGGCCGCCGATCTGAGCTCCAGGCCCGATGCTCTTGAGGAATGGAACGCGTGTGCTCAGCCGGAATCCGGGCACGTTCCCGACGGGCAAATGCAGTGCCAACTGCTGCCGTGATTCTGCACAACGGGCGGCCCGCATGTTTCTGCGCGCTCGCGTCTTGCGAGCACAATATCGACGTCGGCTGCAGGCCCTTTGCTCGTCAGGGCAAAAGCTACCTCCCTGGCATCCGCTCTCATGAAAATCTTCTATATTGCAACCATCCCGGTAACGTTTTTGTGATCGTTCGCACATTCTCTTGCGAAGAGCACTGTTTGTGCTCGAGGCACAAAACCAGATCGATTTTGTGGTTGTGGGGAGGATTATGGACGAGCAGAGCCTTGGTGTTCGGGAACAGTCAGAAGCAATGCCGGAAAGGGATTTTCCCCTTTCGGTTCGTCTGAATGCGAAATGGGGGCCACCACGACTTGCTCGTGCCTTCGACCGGCAGCGGTTGCTTGATGAGCTCGATCGCTTGACGGCTCGTCAATGCACTTGGCTTGTCGCGCCAGGAGGATACGGCAAAACCTACCTGCTTCAGAGCTACATCAAGGCCAGACAGCGGCCGGCGCTCTGGTACAACCTGGACGAAGGCGATTCGGATGTCGTCGGGTTCTTCTCAGATTTCTGCGAGGCTTTGGAAAGGGTGGGGCTCGGCCCGCTGTTACGGCTGTCTCCCGAAGTGCAGAGTCTGTCCCGTTTCGGCCGCCTGTTCTTTCACCAGTTCGGGGAGCGATGCCGAGAGCCCACGCTCCTGGTGCTCGACGATTATCACCATGTAGCCGCCGACTCGGGGTTGCATGAGGCCATTGCCGCCGCCTTGGACTATCTGCCCGTCGCACTCCACCTGATTCTGCTCAGCCGCGAAGCACCGCCTCCCGCCTTCGCCAGGGCGCAGTCGCATCTCCAGATGGGCATCTTGGGTGCCGACGAGCTTGCCCTCACGGAGGACGAGGCAATCGGGATCGCCCACTTGGTGACAAATAGGCGAGCTCCGGATCAGGCTATAGAGGAGGTTCGCCGGCGGGCGGGCGGCTGGGCGGCAGGCTTCGTCGTCTTGCTCGGGCAAACCGATTCCTCGCAGGTCCCTTCGGAGTCGGTTACCACCCTTTTCAACTATTTCGAGAACGAGGTGATCAAGGCCGCGCCTGGGGATACGCGCTCCTTTCTTTGGCAAACAGCGCTGCTTCCGAGTTTGACTGCAGAGATGGCCGAGCGTCTGACCGGACGCAAGGACGCCGCTGATCTTCTGGCCGAGCTCGCGGGTGGAAACTACTTCTTGTATATCGGCCAATCGTCCGCGCCGGTGTACCGCTATCACGACCTCTTCCGGGACTATCTTCTCGACTATGGGCAACGCCAGCACGCCGACCAATGGCCCGAGATGGTGCAGGGCGCGGCGGACATTCTCTCCGATGTCGGCGAGCCCGACAGGGCCGCGAATCTCTACGCCGAGATCCGCGATTGGACAGGCCTTGGCCGGCTCGTGAGCCGGCACGCGCCGATGCTGTTGCAACGAGGCAGTTACCGCGCCCTGCAGCGTTGGCTGTCGCTTCTACCCGGTGAGCTGAGGGACAGCCAGCCTTGGCTGGTCTACTGGGATGGCTGCAGCCGCCTCGCCGTCGACCCCAAACAGGCGAGGGAGCGTCTGACGCGCGCCTGCACCCTGTTTTCGG
>CAYYHR010000508.1:0-2479 GCA_964471705.1 uncultured Chromatiaceae bacterium | reverse complement strand
TGAAATTATGAGATTTCCTTAGCGGGACTTTCCGCACGTTTTGCACGTCCTAGCCGAAGCATGCGCTGCAACCAGCGTACGCCCTCGGGTGTGGCGACAAACGCGGCCAATGTCTCCGGCACCCCATCCAGCGAGCTTGCTCGGCGCCAGTCCTGCAACGTGCTGCGCGCCACGCCAAGCTCTTCGGCCACCACGCGCTGGGACTTCCCCGCCGCCAAGCGCTCTTCGGCCGCCCCGAGCTTCTCTGCGCGCACCATGCGGTCGCGGCGGATCACGATCTTTTCCCTTACCGCGTATCACACACTGGCAGGCAGCCCGCATCTGGGCTAAAGTCAAATTTGGCAGGATGTTCAAGCATCTTTCAATACCCTCGGTTAGGTTCCACTTCCAAGGGTATGAAATTCCGAACATCCTGCCAATCCCATCCGCATTCATGACCAAGCTAAGCACTTGGTTTTGGCCGGAGTTATGACCAAGGCCGAAATTACTCTAAAGGGGTGTCCATTTGAGTGCTGTAGCCACTACGGGTTGTAGCAATTCTATTGGCTGTCCAGATGCCGCCCGGAGACCACGCCAGCATCTCCGCGGAATTGCTGGGATAGTCGCCTCCCGCTTGCAGATGGGAGGCAGGCGTTAGCTTCGGCATCTCTATATTTTGTGTCTACAGCACTGAGATGGATACCCCTTTTACTCTATGTCCGGTGCTCGTCTGCTTCCTCGAAGTGGCGTTTTACATCCATGCGCTCATGTAGCACGCGTACGATCAGGACGCCCTTCTCCTTCGGGATGTAGAAAATGATGTGGGATTGATACTCGTGGCGCCGGAGCTCCGGGGCAAGCTG
The DNA here is from genome assembly GCA_964471705.1 of uncultured Chromatiaceae bacterium. Taxonomy (GTDB): domain Bacteria; phylum Pseudomonadota; class Gammaproteobacteria; order Chromatiales; family Chromatiaceae; genus Thiosymbion. The sequence goes on along the minus strand of CAYYHR010000508.1, from coordinate 1,637 downwards.
TGCGGCACTGCGGCCAACACGGGGATTATCGGCGAGTATCTGAAAGCGCTCATGCAGCCCGAGCAGATAAGATCGCGCCTGCTCCAGTCCGAAGTTCAGGATCGTGAATTCGTAGATTCCGTCGAGATCGGAGACCGCTTTTTCGGACAGACTATAGGCGGCCATCAGCTTTCAGCCGGGCTTCGACTTCCTCCATGATGTCCGTGACCGACTTGTCGCTTACGCCACTGCTCAACCCTTCCTGGATAGCCAGTTTCAACGCCTGAAACTTGGCATTCTCCTCCTGATCGCGGCGCACCAGGTCGCGGATGTACTCGCTATCGTTCGTGTACTCACCGGCTGCGATCTGTGCCTTGATCCACTGGTCCTGCTTGTCCGTCAGAGTGATCGTCTTTCTGGTTGTGCCCATGCATGCACTCCTGTTCGCAGGGAAAATCATACTATTGGTGTAGTTTAGCATATTTCTTCGCCCTGGAGAACAAATCGTTTTGAGCGCGCTTCTGATTTTCTTTTCCCTACCGAGAGTTACTGCCGATTACCACATTCCTTGTAACATAGGGAAGCAATCAGCCCGAATCGCCTGACAGGAGCGGGGAGGGGAGAAGGATGGGAGTTCCGGACTTTCAATCGGTCATGCTGCCGTTGCTGCGCCTCGCGAGCGACGGGCAGGAACATGCCCTCCGAGACGCTATCGACGCCCTGGCCAACGAATTCAGCCTGACCGAAGCGGACCGCAAGGAGCTGCTGCCGAGCGGACGTCAGGCCACCTTCAACAACCGCGTCGGCTGGGCGCGCACCTACCTGACCAAGGCCGGGCTCATCGAGCTGCCGAGACGGGGGCACTTCCGCATCACGCCCCGCGGTCTGGAGGCGCTCAAGACGAATCCCCCCAAGATCAATATCGCCTTCCTGGAGCAATACCCTGAGTTCGTCGAGTTCCGGTCCAGAGACAAGGAACCAAGCACCTCCGGTACCGACGAGCTACAGACTGACGAGCAGACCCCGGAAGAATCCCTCGAAACGGCCTACCAGAAGGTCCGAAGGGGCCTGGCGACGGAGCTGCTCCAGACCATCAAGAGTTGCTCCCCGGAGTTCATCGAGCACCTGGTGGTCGACGTGCTCCTCAAGATGGGCTACGGCGGCTCCCGGAAGGAGGCCGGTCAAGCGGTCGGCAAGAGCGGAGACGGGGGCATCGATGGCATCATCAAGGAGGACCGCCTCGGGCTGGACATCATCTACATCCAGGCCAAGCGTTGGGATACGAACAACACCGTCGGAAGGCCGGAGGTGCAGAAATTCGCCGGCGCCCTCCAGGGGCATCGGGCCAAGAAAGGTATCTTCATCACCACCTCGGATTTCTCCAGGGAGGCCCTGGACTTCGTCTCGCGGATCGACAGCAACATCGTCCTGATCGACGGGCAGTCACTCGCCCAACACATGATTGACCACAGTGTGGGCGTGTCGACGATCGCCTCTTACGAGGTCAAGAAGATCGACTCGGATTACTTCCTGGAGCCCTGATGCCTCGCGTTATGGCACAGGGCACGACAATGGGGTAGGGCAGGCGTTACGTTCTCGTAGAACGTCGGCGCAGAACCTGGAGGCAGAGAATGCCGCAGAACAATGCTGAGGACCGT
>CAYYHR010000507.1:0-2487 GCA_964471705.1 uncultured Chromatiaceae bacterium | reverse complement strand
CGCCGAGCCAGGGGGTTCGGCGGCCTCTTCTTGATCGCCGGCAGCTCGATGTACCGTAAATGCTCGCCCCACCCCGGCTAGTCTGCTGGGGTGAGCCGTGGCACATCAGCGGCCAAGGAGGTGACGCTGATGGCAAAGGAGCTGGACGAGGCGACAACGCTACGGGAAGCGGTGGTGAAGTTGGGCCGACGCTCCCGGACGCAGGCGATTCCGCGGCCGATCCGCGCCCGCGTGACGGAGTACGCACGTCGCGGCCGGGCGAAGGGGCGAAGCTGGCGGGAGATGGCACAGGCGGTCGGTCTGTCCGCCTACACCGTGCAGCGCTGGGTGGAGCGGGCGCAAGAGACCGCACCCGGAGCGCAGAAGATGGTGCCGGTTCGAGTTGAGGTCGACCCGGAATCAGGACCGGGGGGGCTCGTGCTGATCACGCCGAGCGGTATGCGCCTGGAGGGGCTCGCCCGCGAGGATGCAGTGGCAGTGCTGCGTGCGCTCGAATGATCGGCAGCACGCGCAATCTTCGCGTGTGGGCGTACGCGGCGCCGGCCGACCTGCGCAAGGGGTTTGACGGTCTGAGCGGTCTGGTCGGCACCGAGCTCGGGTGCGACGTGCTCTCGGGCGATTGCTATCTGTTCCTCTCGCGTAGCCGCCGAAGCGCCAAGGTGCTGCTGTGGGACGGCACGGGGCTGTGCATCTACCATAAGCGACTCGAGCAGGGGCGCTTTCCGCCCCTGTGGTCCAACGGCTCCTCGAAGCCCGTAGTGCTGACACTGTCGGAGCTGACGCTGTTCCTGGAGGGATGCCGGATGGTCACCCGGGTGCCGCTCTCCCCGCCGCCGTTCGAGCTGCCGGGTCGAGGCGGAAGAAGAGATCCATGTTAGATTATATAAGCTATTGCATAGTCTAGCTAGCTAGTGTATAGAGTCCACTGCATGGTGGACATCGAGCGTGAGACTGACATCGAGCGATTGCGCCAGGTCGCGCGTCTTCTCGATCGCGAGAACGCGCGGCTCCACGGCCGGCTCGTCGAGCTGACCCGCATGCTTGCCGAGGCGCGCGGCGAGGTCGCCGTGCAGCTCCAGCTCGAGATCGACCTTCTCCAGCAAACCCTCGCCGCTCGCAACCAGGCCCTGTTCGGCCGCTCCTCGGAGAAGCGAGCGCCGGCACAGGAGAAGACGAACGGAAAGCCATCCGTGCCTCGGCGGGGTCACGGCCCGACGGCGCAGCCTTCTCTGCCCGTGGTCGAGGAGATCCACCAGCTCGATGAGCCCGATCGCGTCTGCCCGCAGTGCGGCGGCGCGCTGGCCGAGTGGGCGGATCAGTTCGAGGAGGCCGAGGAGATCGACGTGGTCGAGCGCTCCTTCCGCATCGTGCGCCACCGGCGCCAGAAGTACCGCTGTGGCTGCGGCTGCATTGAGACAGCGCTCGGCCCCCACAAGCTCATTGAGGGTGGCCGCTACTCGGTGGGGTTTGCTGCCGGGGTGGCGATTGCGAAGTACGCCGATCACATCCCTCTGGCTCGCCAGGAGCGGCAGATGCGCCGCGCCGGGCTCATTGTCGGCACCCAGACGCTGTGGGATCAGATCTTTGCCCTCTCGCGCCATCTGGAGCCGACCTACAGGGCATTGTTCGACTACGTGCTCGAGGCGCCGGTGGTCGGCGCGGACGAGACCACCTGGCAGCTCATGGAGAAGAAGCGCTCGGCCAAGTGGTGGGTGTGGGCGGTGAGTCGGCCCGAGGCGGTCTTCTATCAGATCCTCTCCTCGCGTTCGGCCGAGGCGGCGGGCGAGGTGCTCAGGGGCTTTTGCGGCATCGTGGTCGCCGACGGATACAGCGCCTACCCTTCGCTGCAGAAGCAGATACGGGAGGCGGGCGGGACGGGGGTGTTCGACCTGGCCTGCTGCTGGGCCCACTGCCGCCGGAAGTTCGTCGAGGCCGAGCCGCACTATCCGTTGGCGACGCAGATGATCAACTTGATCCGCGAGCTCTATGAGATCGAGGAGCGGGGTCGCGAGTGCGGCGATCTGGCCGCCCTCGCGGAGCTGCGGCGCACGGAGTCGGCCGCGCTGACGGAGAAGATCCGGCTGTGGCTGGCCGAGCAGGCGTGCACGGTACTGCCGCACTCGAGCCTCGGCAAGGCCATCGGCTACGCGCAGAGCTTCTGGCCGGGGCTGACGCGCTTCCTGGAGGATTCGCGGATCCCGATCGACAATAATGCCACCGAAAGAGCACTCAGGGGTGTCGCGGTCGGAAGAAAGAATCACTACGGGTCCCGCTCGATCCGCGGCACCCAGGTCGCCGCGCTCTTCTACAGCCTGATCGAGTCGGCCAAGCTCAGTGGCATCGAGCCCGCGTACTATCTGCGCGAGGCAGCGGCGCGCGCCATTGCAAATCCGGGCACGGTCACCCTCGCGGCGGACCTCCGCGCCACGGACACTACGTAGCCCGTCGCTGCTCTGCCGCTGCCACCACTCCACCGCCACGGGTGCT
>CAYYHR010000506.1:0-2490 GCA_964471705.1 uncultured Chromatiaceae bacterium | reverse complement strand
GTGCGCCCAGTTCCAGGTAAACGAATTGTCATCCCATTAACTTCACGGATTCAGGCTAGAAAGAGCCCATTGCGTATCTTCCTGAAATAGGAGCCCGTACGACTCGTGCTCCGCCAAGAATTCATTGACTGCTCGATAGACTCCGTGGTGCTTGTGTTGGGGGTTGGCTTGCCAATCGTCGCCAGCAATAATTCCATTGGGTTTCACCTTATCCTTCAATTGATTTAGTTCAACCTTAGTTTGATGATATGAATGCGTCGAATCAACATAAGCCCAATCAAGATAGCTGTCGGCAAAGGTGGTAAGAGCCTCCGAAGAAGTTCCGACATGAATTTCCACCCGACCAGCAGCAATATAATCCTCCAACGCTATCACCAGCGCACCAAATAATCGCACTGTGGATTTGTCTCCAATTGCCCAGTGCCACTCTACCGCGTATTTCCACCATGGATCGACCAGGTGCAGGCGAGCGGGGCCGTTTTTATCCAGTATGAATCTGGATAATGTGCCCTTGTACACACCCAGCTCGACGCCAATGCCTCCCGCGGGTATTACCTCGCTAAACAACTTAGCACGAACCCCTATCTTAGTGCCGCTGTCAGTGATCGTGTCCATTCTGGCCTTCGCAAGAATCGACAGCGCTCGCGAGTAAGCGCCTTGGAGCTCTGGAAAAGACAAAGAACTTTCGGTCTCGTTCAAGCAACGCACCAGTGCATCCAACATCATGAGCTTTTGTTTAAATGGCAGAGAAGTCACGTCATCTATCGATTGCTTTGGGTTCATACCTCTACCTTCTTCGCTTGAGTTCGGGTAATCCAGCGCGACGCCGAGTTATTGTAATTTCTGGTGTACGGCGCAGCCCTGGAGAGGTAGCGTATCCTGTTGACTGATCACTGCCAAGATCAGGCCTTGATCATAACTCCGGCCAAAACCGAGTGCTTAACTTGGTTATGACTGCGGAGAGGATTGGCGCGATGTTCGGAATTTCATACTCTTGGAAGTGGAATCTGACCAGGAGTATGGAAAGATGCGCGAACATCGCGCCAGAGATGACTTTAGCCAAGATGCGGTCTCCCTGCCAGTGTGTGATACACGCCAGGGGGGAAGATCATGATCCGCAGCGATCGCCTGGAGCGCGCAGAGAAGCTCGAGGTGGCCGAAGCGCGCTTGGCGGCGGGGAGGACCCAGCGGCAGGTAGTCGAAGAGCTTGGGGTGGCGCGCAGCACGTTGCAGGACTGGCGCCGAGCAATCTCGCTGGAGGGGGTTGCGGATACCTTGGCCGCGTTTGTCGCCACACCCTGAGAAATGGAGGAGAAATAGGGTCAGAGCCGAATGGCACTGAGTTAAGCGCTGAAGCTAGATAAATCAAAGCGCTATGCCGACAAATGAGTGTCAGGATTTGAGCAGTTCAGCGCTGCTTTTTCGGGTGCCCGTTTTCGCGAATCTCCTCTCTGGCAACCTGCCTCGGCTTAGTGAGCAGCGGAAACAGCTTCGGGCGCCGTTTCAAGGCGCGAGGTTCCACCCGTCCGGGACGTAGACCAACGCGCGGTTCGGCAATCAAAACCAGCAATGCGTTGATGCAAACCGCGTCGTGTGTAGCGCCACCGCGCTGTTGCCAGCACAGCCAGATCTGTACGGTGTGCTTGAAGCTGAGCTGGCGCGGGATCTGGTCTGCCAGTAACGCGGCCTGCGCCATCAGTAGGCGGATCAGGTTATAGGCCAGCAGGTAGACCCACAGCTCTTTGCGGGCCATCTCTGGACTCTTGCACCGCAGTTGCTCCATGCCGAGAGTGGTCTTGATGTTGCGCAGATCCAGCTCCACGTTCCAGCGCTGACGATACAGGGCCTTGAGCATGGACTTGGGCGTGTCCTTGGGGCACAGAAAAGTCGTGACCATGATCTTGCCCCCGGCTTGAAATTCGCGCACTTTCAGCGTAGCCGGTGCCTGATCGTACTCGTATTGGCTCATCCAATCGGGCTTGTTTGGCTTGCTCAGGATGATGAGGTGATCGCGCACACCGATCTTCTCGCCTTTGCTGAAATCGGTGCTGCGCTTGCGTGCACCATGCTGCTCGAACAAGCCATCGACACCGCCACGAATCAGCTCCCAGAGCAGAAAATAGGTCGCGTAGAAGGCATCGCCAAGCAAGATATCCTCGCTCTGCAGGGTGTCGAGCATCTCGCTCAACAGCGACTGCTCGTCGCTGCCCTTGCCTTCGCAGGGACCCATCGCCGCATCGAGCAACGCCCCGCTGCCCAGGCACAGCAGTGCCACGAGACGGCAGATCGGAAAGCCCAATCCCGCCTTCTGGCTGCTCGACTGCGGAAAGGCGGCCTGATTCTCCTCGGTGTCGGGCAATGTTACCGTCGCACCGTCAACCAGACGCACCTGACGGCCACGCCAGCCCCACCAAGAGGCGGCCCCCTTGGTGATGATCCCTCCGGCCTCGCGCGCCAGTGTCGAGATCATTGTCTGCGGCAAACGCGCTC
>CAYYHR010000505.1:0-2496 GCA_964471705.1 uncultured Chromatiaceae bacterium | reverse complement strand
ACATGTGGGTCAAGCGCCCCCACGGACAGCTCCTCAAGTGCGCCAAGGCCGCGAGTCTGCGTGCCGCCTTTCCCGGGGAAGCGGACTACACCGCCGAGGAGATGGAGGGCAAGGTCATCGAGGCCGACGGGATGCCTGTTGCTGGCGAGACCGCCGGCGAGGTCATCGAGCCCGTTCACATCGCCGATGAAAAGGCAGCTTCCGGCGTGAACGCCGGCGGCGCCAGCGACATGGGAGCGGCCATCGAGGAAGAGGTCAGAGAGCAAGTCGAGCGTCTCATCGCCCGTGCCGCCAAGGTCGGCGCCTGGGGCCAGGCCGAGGAGTACTGCCGGTCGCGCTTCACGGGCGCGCACCTCGCCTATGCGCTCGAGGAGCTGCGCATCGCCAAGGACGAGGCCCAATCCAAGAAGACCGAACGGAAGGCCGCCTGAGGCCAGACATTCCCACCCCAACCGGGGCGCACGCGCCCCCTGGGGTCCTGGTGCGCCCCTTCTATTTAGGAGCCACCAACCATGAAGATCGTCGATGTCACCCAGCGCTCGCCCGAGTGGCTGCGCTGGCGCGCCCAGGGCGTCACCGCCTCCGAGGCGGCCATCGTCCTCGGGCGCTCGCCCTACAAGACGCCCTGGCGCCTGTGGGCCGAGCGCACCGGGCTGGCCCGGGAGGCTGACCTGTCCTCCAATCCCCATGTGCAACGCGGAGTCGCCCGGGAAGACTGGGCCCGCAAGGCCTTCGAGGAGCGCCACGGCACCATGCTGCTGCCCCTGTGCGGGGAGTCCGAGGATCACCCGGTCCTGCGGGCCTCCTTCGACGGCATCGCCGACGACGGCTCGCCGGTGGAGCTCAAAGTCCCGGCGGAGCGCACCTTCGCCGAGGTCGCGGCGAAGAAGACCGAAGCACCCGCCTTCCGGCTCTACTGGCCGCAGGTCCAGCACCAGCTATTCGTGGCCGATGCAGAGCGCGGCTGGCTGATATTCTACGGCGGCCCCCAGCGCCTGTTGGAGTTTCCCGTAGAGCGTGACGAGGACTTCCTAACCGGGGAACTGGTCCCCGGCTGTCTCTCGTTCTGGGGGGCGATCGCCAAGCGCAGGGAGCCGACCCGCGATCCGACACGGGACCTCTACGTCCCTGTCGGCGAGGAGCTCGACCATTGGTCTGTCCTCGCCGGTGAGTACCGGGACCTGCTACGGGAAAAGGCGCGCCTGGATGCGCTGCTCAAGGAGACCAAAGAGGACCTCGGCCGGGTCGAGGTAGCGCTCATCGCCATGATGGGCGGCTTCCTGGCCGCCGAAACGGCCGGATTGAAGGTCACCCGTTTTCTTCAGAACGGCGCCATCGACTACGGCAAGGCGCTCAAAGCGCTGATACCCGACATCGACGCAGCCGAGCTCGAGACTTACCGGCGCAAGGCCTCCGAGCGGGTGCGCGTCACGGCGCTTGACGAGGAGACCGCCACCATCCCGTTCGACGGCAAAGCGGTCGATGCGGCCTGGCAGCAGGCGGCGAGCGAGTCCTTCTTCTTCTGAATGCCTTATTTCCGAATGGGCCCCGCGCGGGCCTTTTGCGACCGTCACGCCCCCGGGGCTGACGGTCCTCCCGAGGGTGTCTCTCTTCGCGCCCTGGGGAAGACCGCCCGTCCTTCGGATTGTTTGGTCTGTCTCTGCGCGACAACCGACATGGCGCCAGCTGGGCGCCCTAGAAAAACAGCCAACTGATGAATGTGGATCCCGGCGAGAGCCGGACTTCGATCACCCCACGGAGAGACCCTCTCCCTGCGGGGGCAGGTGCCTCTCCCCCTCAAGAGGAGATGCGCACCATGAACAAGCTTGTCGTACGCGGCTTCATCCAGTGGCTGGATGCGGCAACCCAAGAGGAGATCGAGACCCGAAGAGGGGAATTCCTCAACGCCCTGGAGCACTTCCGGGGGAAGGACGCCCGTGCCGATCTGCGCCTGGGGCTTCGCCTCATCGAGGAGGAGCTGGTGACCCGGGCAGATCTGTGGCGGGCACGGCCGTGAGCCGTCCCCGTTGCTTGAGCCGGTTCAGGAGCTCTCTGGCCCGCGGCACCCCGTCGGGGGTAAAGAGCGCGGTGGCGATGTCCCGTTCCAGGGACAAGCGTCCGCCTTCCACCAGCCGCACCCGGAGTCGATGCCCGCTTTGATCGCTCATGCCTTGACGCTCATGCCCTGATGATCGTTTCGGCCCCGAAGACTAGCACAGATTGATTGAAACCCCGCCCGGGGGAGACCTGCTCCCCACCGGGGGTGACCTGTCTCCCTTTGGGCAAATCCCCAGGAGACACCGATGACCCAGACCAACCGCTTCGTCGTGGCCGAGACCTTCGGCGTGAAGGCCCCCCGGGGCCTGACCGTGGAGGGTTTCACCGCCCCCTTGCATCCGCAGATCCCCGTCAAGAAGCCCTACGTCTTCCGGGAGTACTTACGCGACGTCCTGGCCTTCCTCGCCGACCCGGCGGGGGACGGCCTGCTGCTGACCG
>CAYYHR010000504.1:0-2509 GCA_964471705.1 uncultured Chromatiaceae bacterium | reverse complement strand
CTCCGCGGGCTCCAAGGGGCTGTCGGCGTTCGTGATCGAGCCCAAGAACATGAACGGCGTGACGACCCGGGGACTCGACAAGCTGGGCTCCCACTCGTCGCCCACGGGTGAGGTGATCCTCGAGGATACGGTCGTCCCGAAGGAGAACATCCTGGGCAAGCCCGGCGACGGCACGCGCATCGTTTTCGGGTCGTTGAGCCAGACCCGCCTCAGCGCGGCGGCCGGCGCCATCGGGCTGGCCCAGGCGTGCCTCGACGAGACCGTGAAGTACGCCATGCAGCGCAAGCAGTTCGGCAAGCCGGTGGGCGAGTTCCAGATGAACCAGGACATGATCGCCCAGATGTCCACCGAGATCGAAGCGCTGCGCCTGCTGGTCTACAAGGCCGCCGTCTCCAAGGACGAAGGACGGCTGAACAACGGTCTCGAGGTGGCGCAGGCCAAGTACTTCGCCGGAGAGGTGGCGCAGCGATGCGCCACCTACGCGGTCCGGATCCTCGGCGCGTACGGCTACTCCACGGAGTACCCGGTTGCGCGGTTCTATCGTGACGCGCCGACCTACGCGATGGTTGAGGGCTCGGCGAACATCTGCAAGTGGATCATCGCCCTCGATCAGCTCGGCATCCGCCCGGCGAACCGGTAGGGGGACGCATGGAGGGAGCTCTCACGGTATTCGTCACGGGCATCGTAGGCGTCTTCGCCGGCATGATGCTCCTGTACCTCACCGTTCGACTCAACGCCTTCGTCGCCGGGAGGATCGATGCCCGGATGGCGTCGAAGGGCGAGCCCGCGCCCGAGCCGACCGCCCCGCCGGAGGACGCCCTGCCATGACGGACGGCTTGAGCAAACTCCTCTTCGAGTCCGGCTTCTTCCACCTGACCCTCGGCATGTTGGTCATGTGGGTGATCGCGTTCGTGCTCATCTACCTGGCCATCGCCAAGGAGTTCGAGCCGCTTCTCCTCCTGCCCATCGGCTTCGGGATCCTGCTGGCCAACCTGCCCCTGTCCGACCTGATGGAGCCCGGGCAGGGCCTGCTGTGGCGCTTCTACCACCACGGCATCCAGTGGGAGGTGATCCCGCCGTTGATCTTCCTGGGCCTGGGCGCCTTGACCGACTTCCGGCCCCTGTTGGCCAACCCGCGCCTGATCTTCCTGGGCGCAGCGGCCCAGGGCGGCGTCTACGTCACGTTCTTCGTGGCGCACGCCGCCGGCATGACGCTGGATCAGGCTGCCTCGGTGGGCATCATCGGCGGAGCCGACGGCCCGACCACGATCTACCTGACCTCCAAGCTGGCGCCCGAGCTGCTGGGCAGCGCCGCCGTGGCCGCTTACTCGTACATGGCGCTGGTTCCCATCATCCAGCCGCCGATCATGAAGGGGCTGACCACGAAGGCGGAGCGGACCATCAGGATGAAGAAGGGGCGCAAGCCCTCGAACCTCGAAGTGCTGCTCTTCCCGTTGGCGGCCACCATCGTGGTGGTCCTGCTGGTCCCGCCGGCCGCGGCGCTCATCTCGATGCTCATGCTGGGCAACCTCTTCCGGGAGGCGAAGGTCGTCGAGCGCCTCACCAAGGCCTCGCAGAACGAGCTCTTGAACATCGTCACGATCTTCCTCGGGCTGCCGGTCGGCGCCACGATGAACGCCGATACCTTTCTCAAGCCACAAGCCCTCTTGATCTTCCTCCTCGGCCTGGTCGCGTTCGCCGTGAGCACGGCCTGCGGGGTGCTCTTGGCCAAGGGGATGAACCTCTTCTCCAAGAACAAGATCAATCCGTTGATCGGGGCGGCGGGGGTGTCGGCCGTCCCGATGTCGGCGCGGGTCGTTCACAGGGTGGCCGCAGAAGCCGACAAGAAGAACTACCTGCTGATGTACGCCATGGGACCCAACGTGGCCGGGGTCATCGGCACCGTCATCGCCGCCGGGGTCTTCCTCACCTTGCTCCGCTAGAGACAGGACGGAACGTCATGGACCAAGACATGCTCGCTCCCCTCGCGGGCCACGTGCTCTCCATCAAGTGCGCCGTCGGCGATACCGTCGAGGAAGACGCCGAGGTGGTGGTCATCGAAGCGCTCAAGATGGAGACGCCGGTGTTCGCCCCCTGCGACGGCACGGTCAAGGAGATTCGGGTCAAGGAAGGCGACCACGTCGAAGAGGACGACGTGCTCCTCGTCCTGGGCACCTGAGCACCGCACCGGGGGGCGTGGCCATGAGACGGTACTTCGAGAAGATGGACGACCTCGGGCGGGAGCTCAGAGCGGGGGAGATCAAGCGGACCGACGACAACGTCGCCGCCCTGAAGGAGGTCGAGAAGGAGGTCGACGCGGCCGTGGAGCGCGTCAAGACCACGGGGTTCTCCACCGAGAAGATCAACGAGCGCGGCCAGATGACGGTCTGGCAGCGGATCGAGTACCTCGTGGAGCCCGGAACGTGGTGTCCGCTCCATACGCTGTACAATCCCCTCGACAACCCCGAGGACACGACGAACGTCATCGACGGAATCGGGAAGATCGGGG
>CAYYHR010000503.1:0-2516 GCA_964471705.1 uncultured Chromatiaceae bacterium | reverse complement strand
CACAAAAAAAAGATAGCACATTTCCCCCACGCGCTTGGCCAGGGTGCGTTGAAGCACAACACCGGGCTCGCGTAACAGGCTGATTGTTGGGCCTCCTGCGTCGGCCCAACCTACGCGCTGGCCCGCCTGATCCATGCATTCCTGTCCATCCGCGAAGATCTCCTGGTCGATCCAGCGGGCGCCAGGTAGATTGGGCCGACGCAGGAGACCAGGTATTGGACTTTTAAGACATCCTCATAAAGGGAGAGGGGACGACATGCTTCGCGAATTTCATCGTAAGGGCCCGGTAGAAAATAACCGCTCCGCACCACCTTCGCGCTCCTTCATCGCCGGAACGGACCTGTCCAGCTGGCGTCCCTCGAAGCCCGAGTAGCGCAAGTGCTCCTCGCCATCGACTTGCACCGCCCGCAAGGTCTCGCCACGCATCCTACCGAGCCCGAGAATGATCGCCTCTGTATCGGATATGGGCTGAAGAGGCACCTGGATGACCTTTGGCGACAAGAGAGGGAGCTTGTAACTCATGCAGAGCTGTCCATCGAGGATCTCGACCTGCGGCTCGGTCAGAGGAAAGCCCGGATCCGGATTGAGGAGTTTGTAATGACCGACACGCTTGCGCCAAATTTCAGGGACGGGAATGGCTGGCACCTTTTCTCCCAGCAAGATCCGTTTACCGTCCTTTTGGGCGACGATCACCTCATGCCCATCAATGCGCTCGGTCCGAAAGCGCAGGTTTGCCAGGGACCGAACGGTCGACGACCCGGAGCGGGCCGAGCTTTGGTCGACCCCGAGCCAGCCGTCCGGGTAAGGGATGAGGTCCAAGGTCTCATCGACCATGCAGGCGCAGAGCTCGGCGTCGCGTGGACGGATCGAGATGAGGCCCAAGTCTGTTGCGTAGGTTCCGGCAGACTCGGTCGCCTGGTAATCGCCGCGTCTCTTCTTCAACTTGCTCACCAGCCATCCCTCCGGGAGAGGGATTTGCTTTTCCGCGAGGATGCGCGTCAGGATCTCTTCGGCCAATTGGGTCGTCACATTCCGTGACCCGTCGCCGTTGGCCAGGACTGCCACGCCCAGGCCCTTCTCCGGCAACAGGATCATCTCGGCGCTGAAGCCCAGGGTGGTTCCGCCATGTCGAGCCGTAATACCGCCACCAGGAATACTGTCCTTCTCGAGAAACCAGCCCAGCCCCACGACCAGGTCCAGGTCCAAATCGACGTTCTCGTTCTGCGGTGCGAGCATCTCCTTCAGGGTGGCGGGCTCCAGAAAGGGCCGGCCTTCCGGGGCTCGCCCGGTGAGCATTGCCTGCATGAAGCGCCCGAGATCCGCCGCCGAGGCGGAGAGGCCCGCCGCTGGCAGGTCTCGTATCGGCAGCAGGACCATCTCCCGACCGTCCCGGTACCCCTTGGCGAAATCACCCGAAGCGCCCGTGTGCAATCGAAAGATGCTGCGCCTCATCCCCAGGGGACGCATCACCAGCCGCTCCATGTACCGACTGTAGGGCATGCCGGATACCTTCTGCACCAGGTGCCCCAGCAGGGTGTAGCCCACGTTGGAGTAACTGAAGACCAGGTTCGGCGGGAAGCAGGTATACTCTTCCCGCAGCTTGGTCGCCACGACTGTAAAGGGTTGATCCGTCCACATCCCCTTTGTAAGGTCCGTGGGCAGCCCCCCGTGATGGGCCAGCACGCTGCGCACCGTGATCGGATCGGCGGATGTGTCGAATCGACTGCGGATAGAGAAGGCGGGCAGATAGGTGGTAAGCGGCTGATCGATGTCGACCCGGCCCTTCTCCGCCAGTTGCATGACGGCGATGGCGGTAAGAGGCTTGGCCAGGGAGCCCGCACGGTAGAGAGTATCGGCGGTAGCGGCTCGTTGCGCGGCTACATCCGCCAGCCCGAATCCCTCCGACCAGAGCACGTCACCGCCGCGTACCAGCACAATACTCATGCCGGGGATCTTGAACCGCTGCTGGGCTGTCTGGATGAGGGGGATAAGGTCTTTGCGGATGGTTGCCGCGGCTTCTCGCGCGCGGGCAGCAATATCATTTCCACCCCGTACAGCATCCGTGCCGAGTAGGATGCCGGCGAAAATTGCGAGGGTACTGATCAGTGTCCTCTTGTACATCCCGTTGCCACGAACCACCATCGTTTTTCCCAAGAGGCCAGATTGCCGTGCCGCGTGTCCCCTTTTAGAGAGGTAAACGCCCATGCGAATCTCCAAGGGATACGTCGAAGCAAGCGTGCGATCGTCGACCTCCGGGAGCGCCATGCGATTGGCGATTTCCCGGGGATCGACGTTTACTAGCGCAGATACGACGAGGCTTTCGACCCGCGGTACAACGTTCGTAGGATCTCAGTAACTGCTCGGCAGATCCGGACCTACAAACTCACCGTAGATGTCGATCCGGTTCGCCACCGGACCCTCGCCGGGAGCGGACTTGAACAGCGCGTCGTCTCGGCTGCTGCCGAGTCCATAGGGTGCATCCCCGATTCCCGGCTGAACGCCGGTCATCTCCTCGC
>CAYYHR010000502.1:0-2519 GCA_964471705.1 uncultured Chromatiaceae bacterium | reverse complement strand
CGGGCACGCCAGTCCGGCATGACGGCCGTGTTCTGGCTCGACCCCTATCGCCCGCACGACGCCGAGCTGATCAAGAAGGTGGAAACGTACCTGCCGGAGCATGACCTCGAGGGCCTGGACATCCAGATCATGTCGCAGGTGCGCGCGATGCGGTACACGCTCGAGCGCCTGATCCGCGGCAAGGACACCATCTCGGTCACCGGCAATATCCTGCGCGACTACCTCACCGACCTGTTCCCGGTCATGGAGCTGGGCACCAGCGCCAAGATGCTCTCGATCGTCCCGCTGATGAAGGGCGGCAGCATGTTCGAGACCGGCGCCGGCGGCACCGCGCCGAAGCTGATCCAGCAGCTGCTGGAAGAGAACCACCTGAGCTGGGACTCGCTGGGCGAGATCCTGGCGCTGGCGGTATCGATCGAAGAGGTCGCCAAGAAGACCGGCAACCGACAGGCGGCGATCCTGGCCAGGACGCTCGACGAGGCGACCGGCAAGCTGCTCGAAAACGGCAAGTCGCCCTCGTTCAGGACCGGCGAGCTGGACAATCGCGGCAGTCATTTCTACCTGGCGCTGTACTGGGCGCAGGCGCTGGCCGAGCAAACCGAGGACCCGAATCTGGCGGCCCGCTTCGCCCCGCTGGCCAAGACGCTGACCGACAACGAGGAGAAGATCGCCGCCGAGTTCGCCGCCGTGCAGGGCCATCCGGTAGAGATCGGCGGCTATTACCTGGCCGACTCCGAGAAGACCAAGGCCGTGATGCGCCCGAGCGCCACCTTCAACGCGACGTTGCGTGCGGCACGGGAGTGAAGCGGCGTCGGCCGGCCCGTCTGGGACAGCAGGCGCACCATCAACAGAAGAATCCTGGGGCTTTCAACAGATCGGACGCGTCCTGTGCTTCGGAGTATAGCGGTGCTCAAGACGCGAACGGGACATCTCAGTCCCCATTCGTCCGGCGCTCTACGCGCGACTCCCTGCGCCTCGGCCGGCCCGCGGCCCAGCGGCGCTCCGCACAGCGGAGCGTCAGAGCGCCCACAGTGACTTGACGGCGTGCCGGATCTGCTCCACCTACCGGCTCCGCCTGCCGACACCCACTCGCTTCACGCTTCCTTGCCGGGCAGCGATTTCCACCACCCCCCCACATCCACTTGAGGGCCAGAGCAATTACTTTGAAGGTTGCAGGGGCTAATAACTCTGCTACATTTAAGGTTGTTTGGCGTCTTCGCAGTTCGTGTAATGAGGGATGCAATGGATCAGCGAGCGTTGCCGAATACCGACCACCCCGCTTCGAAGGCGGACTCGGAGCATGATCAGGGCGTAATCCAACCCCCAGCAATTTCTCTCCCCAAGGGCGGTGGTGCTATCCGCGGCATGGGCGAGAAGTTCGCCGCCAATCCAGTCACCGGCACCGGCTCCATGTCGGTGCCCATCGCAACGAGCCCCGGTCGCAGCGGGTTCGGCCCGCAGCTTTCACTCTCCTACGATTCCGGATCGGGAAGCAGCCCGTTCGGTTTCGGCTGGAGCCTTTCGCTCCCGGCGATCACCCGCAAAACCGACAAGGGCCTGCCCAAGTACCAGGACGCCGAAGAGTCGGACGTCTTTATCCTCTCCGGCGCCGAAGACCTGGTTCCTGTGCTCAACGCCGACGGCAGCCCGCACGAGGACAGCACCACCGACCCGGACCACACCATCCACCGCTATCGCCCCCGTATCGAGGGGCTGTTCGCCCGCATCGAGCGCTGGACGAATCGGAGCACGAGCGAGGTCCACTGGCGGTCGATCTCCAAGGACAACATCCTCACCCTCTACGGCAAGGACCCCGAGTCACGCATTGCCGATCCCACCGACCCCGGTCGGGTCTTCAGTTGGCTGATCTGCGAGACTCGCGACGACAAGGGCAATGCCGTCCTGTACGAGTACAAGCGAGAAGACGGCACTGGCGTCGATTTAGCCCGGCCTTGCGAGCGTAACCGCGGCGCCCTGGATGACCCCCGCCGCACCGCCAACCGCTACCTGAAAGGCATCCGATACGGGAACCGCTCGCCCTTACTCGACGAGAACGGGCATCGCCCGCGCTTTCTGACCGAGGCGCAAATCCAGAATGCCGGCTGGATGTTCGAAGTCGTCTTCGACTACGGCGAGCATGACGCAAACGCCCCGACGCCCAGCGACGAGGGCGATTGGGGCTTCCGCGCCGACCCCTTCTCCACCCACCGCGCCGGCTTCGAGGTGCGCACCACGCGGCTCTGCCAGCGGGTGCTGATGTTTCACCACTTTCCCGGCGAGGAAGGCGTCGGTGCCGACTGCCTGGTGCGCTCCACCGACTTCGATTACTCCTACGAGCAGGACCCTGACAGCAGCCGCAACCCCGTCTACACCTTCCTGTGCGCCGTTACCCAGAACGGCTACCGGCGTGACGGCGACGGCTACCTCGAGCGCAGTCTCCCGCCAGTCGAGTTCGAGTACACCCAGCCCCTCGTCCAGAGCACAGTGGAAGAGGTCGATCCCGCAAGCCTGGAGAACCT
>CAYYHR010000501.1:0-2522 GCA_964471705.1 uncultured Chromatiaceae bacterium | reverse complement strand
TTCTACGGTGCCACGTCAGTCATGGGTTTGAGGGTCCTTTCCTTGTTGCTGCTCGTCTTGGCATCGGCCAGCGCGGCTGCGCTCTCTGAGCCGAAACGAATCCTCTTGTTGAGCTCCTACCGCAGTGCCTTGCCGGTTAATCGCCAGTTTGCCGCAGGGATTCACAAGGGGCTCGATCTGCCCACCGAGATACCGGTCGAAATCAACACCGACACCCTCAGCCTAGCAACGAGACACGACGAAGAATACGTCCGGAAACTGATAGAGACTTACAGACTGAAATACCGCGCCAGCCCGCCGAGTTTGGTAGTCGCCACCTTCTTGCCTGCGGTGCGACTGCTTCTGGATCACCGTCACGAGCTTTTTCCAGGTATACCGGTCGTGCTCTGCTTCTCGGAATTTTCGGCGCGACCGCTCGAGCAGCTTCCGCCGGGTGTCACCGGTGTCACGACCAAGCCTGATTTCGCCGGAACACTGGAGCTGATGTCCCGACTCCACCCGGACCTGCGCCGGATCGCGCTGATCGTCGGATCAAGCGACGTTGACGCGTTGCGAGAACAGGAGGTTAGAAAGGCGCTCCAGCCCTTTGATAGTGATCTCGAAGTCACTTGGCTTCGGGGCCTGCCGCTTCGCGAGCTGACCGAAGCCGTCAGGGCATTACCGTCCCACACGGTGATTCTGTATGTGGTTCAACGCACCGACCGCGACGGCGTCTCCTACGTGCCACGGAATGTCGCGCAAGCAGTCGCCGAGGCCGCAAGCGTACCGGTCTACGGTCTCTGGGACACCTTGATCGGCACCGGCATCGTGGGTGGCCGCTTGATTTCGTTCAAGCAACAAGGCATTGCGGTCGGAAAGATCGCCCGGCGCATCCTCCTGGGGGAATCGCCGGCAGAAATTCCCGTCGTCAGAATGGAGCGGAACCCGGTCGTCGTGGATGCGCGGCAGCTGAAGCGCTGGAACATCGATGAACGCCTCCTGCCGGAGGGTAGCCGCATCCTCAACCGCGAGCCTTCGCTCTGGCAGGAACATCGCAACGCCATACTCGTCGCGTCGGGACTTCTCGTCTTGCAAGCGCTGTGGATTGCCGCGCTCCTGCGTAATCACGGGAGGCTCCAGCGGGCGCAGACGTCCCTGACCGAGGAGTGCAATCTCCGCGCGCAGTCCGAGGAGCTGACACGAAGACTGCAGACGCGATTGGGCGCCGCCGACAAACAGAGCACCCTCGGAGCGCTGGCCGGGCGCATCGCCCACGAGATCAATCAGCCGTTGATCGCGATCAAGAACTATGCGCAAGCCGCCAAGCGATACGTCCCGGTCGATTTGACGAAATGGGGCAAGCTCTCCGAGCTCTTGGCCGAAATGGAGGGTGAAGCCGATCGCGCAGGCACCATCATCCGGAAGATCCGAAGGCTGCTGAGCTCCGGACACGTGGATGCAGTCCCCGTCGAGCTCAAGCCCGTGCTGAAGGAGGTTCTTGCGTTGATGCAGCCGGAAGCTGACGCTAACGGCTGCCGCATCGACTACCGTGTCACTATACCCGTTCCCGTCGTGCTCGCCGATGCGTTGCACGTGCAGCTCGTTATGGTCAATCTGCTACGCAACGCGGTCGAAGCGGCGGCATCCAACGCTCGGAGCAGAGGTCAGTCAGTCTCGATTACCCTGTGCGAAACTGCCGACCGCATGGTACAGGTGAGCATGGCGGACAGCGGTCCGGGCGTGCCTGAAGACGAAGTTGAGAACATCTTCGAATCCCTTTACTCCACGAAAGAGGCAGGCATGGGTGTCGGGCTCGCGACGTGCCGAACGATTATCGAGGCCCATGGCGGGCGCATCTGGTGCAGCCCGAATCCAGAGGGAGGCGCGATCTTCCGCATCACGATTCCGGCCGCGGAGGCGGGAAACTGAGCGTGGTCGAGCCCACCGTATTCGTCGTCGATGACGACAGGGGAGTGCGCAACTCGATCGCCGAGCTCCTGCTCTCGGTCGGGCTTGCGGTCGAGACGTTCGAGTCGTCACAGTCGTTTCTGGACACCTTCGATACCAATCGCCCCGGCTGCCTCGTGCTCGATGTCCGGATGGCGCGCATGAGCGGGCTCGCGCTGGAGGCGAAGCTTTCCGAAATGGGTGCCGACATCCCGATCGTGTTCATCAGCGGACACGGCGATATTTCCATGGCCGTCAATGCGATCAAGAGAGGCGCCGTCGACTTCGTGCCGAAGCCTTATCAGGAGCAGCAATTGCTCGAAGCAGTCAACGAAGCGCTGCGATGCGACGAGCTGCGACGCGCGGAGCCGCTCGACGCCAGCGG
The DNA here is from genome assembly GCA_964471705.1 of uncultured Chromatiaceae bacterium. GTDB lineage: Bacteria > Pseudomonadota > Gammaproteobacteria > Chromatiales > Chromatiaceae > Thiosymbion. Next base: position 211 of record CAYYHR010000501.1, on the reverse strand, counting down.
ATTCAGCGAGCGTCTGCAGATGCTCACATCCCGCGAACGAGAGGTGCTCGACCTCGCGCTGAAGGGAGAGTCGAGCAAGGGGATCGCACTCGTGCTGAGAATAAGCCACCGGACCGTCGAGCTACATCGAAGCAACCTGCTCGAGAAGCTCGGGGGCGCCTCTATCACTGAGCTCTTGCGGCTGAAACTCGGTAGCGACGTCTAACATACA
>CAYYHR010000500.1:0-2525 GCA_964471705.1 uncultured Chromatiaceae bacterium | reverse complement strand
CCAGTCCCACCGGCTGACGGAGCACACGGCTTGACGCAAGGTCCTTGACCCCGTCAGGACTCAAGCCCGGCGGGGGCCTGTCCGGATTTCGGAATCGCTCCAGCAGTTCCCGTCCAGCCTCGCTGAATGAGATCACCCGCAGCCCGGGCTCGGCGCCAGTCCACAGGGACTCGAAGTCATCAATGGCCGCCTGTACGCGACCTTCCGAGTCTTGCCAGGAGCGAAAGACGTCCAGGTGCTCGAAGTTCTCCACCAGTCCGCCGGCGGTCTCATTGGCCGACCCGTTGAAGCTCACCTGGTTTCCGGCATCGTCAGTGAAGATGCCGGTTTTCGCATGGAACAGCCCGCGAGAGAATCCGCCTTGTGGGTCGAGACGGATTGCGATGGTGAGCTGTGTTGGACTTGTTCCCCTTCGATCCCTGTAGATCGTAGCGCCCAGATGGCTTTATCCGCAATGTTGACAAGCCATGAGCTGAGGCGGCGGGGGGAACCGCATCGAGGACAGGCAGAGGCAACTGGCGGGTCAGCTTTCATGCCAGATGAATCGAGACGAGAAAACTACTCTGTCACCATAGGTGCCCCGTCGAGAGGATCTCAGTCGGCTTCGCACCTGCGACAGGACGCATACCACAAGGCACCTGCAAGCGACAGGAAGACCGCCTGCCCGATGACAAAATCGGCCCGCTGCGTGTGCAGAAGTGGAACCGCGATTCCGGCTACGCCAGCGTTGATCAGCATCTGGATGAAGCCCTGCATCGATGTCGCAGTACCACGATGACGCGGGAAAGAGTCCAGAACAAGGATGGTGATCGCGGGCATGATGATGGCAGTGCCAATCGCGTAGATGACGAGAGGTCCGATGGTGAGCAGGATGGTCGAGAAGTGGGCGGACGCCGGGTCAGGGGCGACCCGCAGGTTGTTGCCACGGAAGAGGCTGGCATCCGGCCAGTAATCGTCGGGATCATGAGCCGTGCTTTCCATCTTCAGCTCCTATCTTCAGAAGCTCAGCCACCCGAAGGCGGGATGCGCTATCGCTTTCCCTACGGGAGCTCGAATGGGATAACCCGAAGGCCAGGGACGCGCACAAAGTCGTCAACATCCGTGGTGAGAACGGCGTGCCCGGAGGATAAGGCGGTGGCGGCGATGATGAGATCGTTGGCGCCGAGGGTCTGACCAAGGACATAGAGGGCCGCCTTGATCTCGGCATGGACACGGGCAGTCTCGAGGGTGAAGTCCAGGACTGGGATGGCTGCTAGTATCGATTCGACGAAGGCAGAGCGCTTGAGGCGCCGAGCTTTGCTCTCGGCGCGATGTACGCCCACCAGCAGCTCGGAGGCCGTGATGGTGCTGATGTACGCATTGCCTTCGTCTGCCCAGGGCGTGAAATCCAGCATCTTCCCTTCAGTGCCGACGCCGCGCTCGGCACGGATCAGTACGTTGGTGTCCAGCACCAGTCCCACGATTCGGCCCTCGTACTCAGTCCCAGGGATCTTTTTCCTGCGCCAGAGCGGTATCGCTTTCCAGGATGTCTCGCTCGAAGGCATCGATGTCGTCTTCATCCAGGCGCGGTAGGCGGCTAAACAGATTGTTGAGATCCGCCACTTCCAGCTCCTTGGGAGGGCCTGATGGCACCAAGCGGGCGATGCGTTTTCCGCCGCGGGTCAGCTCGAAGCTGGCACCCTGGTAAGCGACTCGGTTCAGCAGCTCGGAGAGGTTACGGGCGGCTTGGGTGACATTGATTTCTTCCATCACAGGAGGCCAAATTTGATCTGATAGTCAGATAATCAGTGAATTTGCCCCAGCTGTAAAGTCACGCTGACTGCTCGACTGCATCACCCACCACCGCAACACCAACGAGACCGGCAACGATTCCTACCATATCCGACACCGCTGACAGCGTCATAGCCTGGTCAACTTGCACTTGCCACCGACCCGGCACAGACGTCGCACGCGAAGCGGATGGCGAAAACACCGCTCGGCGCCAACTCCGGGCGGGAGACCGGCTGCACCACTCGATCACCGTCGGCCAAGCGAGCGCATCGACCGGCTGCCCTGTCCTCGCGGAACCTCTCGCTTGGGGCTAATCTCAATATTGAGAAGTACTCCCTGGCATGGTGATCACGAGACCTAGCGTGGAGGAGCGGCACATGAGCATTGCAAGAACGTTGGCGAACTACCTGGATGAGCATTTGATCCAGTACGACCTGATTTCGCATCCGCACACCCAGTCGAGCATGGATACGGCTGCGTCTGCGCATGTCCCGCAATTACGCAATTACGGTGACACTTTACCATTTACACTAATTTAAGTTGCCTCGGGTCATTCTTCTGCGAAGGGGGCCGGCCGCGCTTGCCTGGACGTAGAGCTCGGCCAAGTCGTTTCTCAAGCTCGCCGAGCTCTTGGTCACCCATTAGTGGTCGCCCTATGGTTTGACCCTTCGTGAGAGCGGCAACCCTTTCAGTATCTGCCGGCATCTGCAAGAATTCCGCGAAACTCTCGACGCGGTCCAGCAGGGGACGAACAG
>CAYYHR010000499.1:0-2535 GCA_964471705.1 uncultured Chromatiaceae bacterium | reverse complement strand
GCCGATGCCCGCACCCTCTACGAGGACCTGTACTGCGCGCGTGGCGATATGGAGATACCCCGTTGAAGAGACCGCTGTAGATGAGTTTTTGACAAACCGACAATCGCCGCCAATACTTAGCTGTAAGGCATTGTTGGAGCTCGCGAAATGGCTGGAAGGCGGGCATGAAGCGAAATCCCCCGATGGATTGGGGTCAACTGCCTTCTGTGAAACGCCAACGCCTGATCGTTCTGCTCGCCGAACTGGTGCAACGCCATCTCGACCCGTCACACGTAGGGGAGGAGAAGGCCGATGAGAACCTGCACCTCGCCAATCAGTCCGAGAGATATGCACAGCTTGGGCGGAAAGATCCAATCCGGACACCTCGATCGGCTCGCCGTGGTGTATGTGCGCCAATCGACGATGCAGCAAGTCGATCGGCATCAGGAATCGACACGCCTACAATATGCTCTGGTGGACCGGGCGATCGCCCTGGGTTGGCCGCGATCGCAGGTGACGGTCATCGATGAGGATCTTGGACGTTCTGGAAGTACGGCGGAGGGACGGCCGGGGTTCCAGCGCTTGGTGGCGGAGGTGGGACTGGATCATGTCGGCTTGGTGCTTGGCATTGAAATCTCGCGGCTGGCCCGCTCCTCGCGGGATTGGTACCAGTTGCTTGAAGTCTGCGCGGTATTCTCCACCCTCATCGCCGACGCCGATGGCCTCTATGATCCGACGACTTACAACGACCGCTTGCTGTTGGGATTGAAGGGAACCATGTCGGAAGCGGAGCTGCACATCCTCAAGCAGCGCATGCTCGAAGGCAAGCGTGCCAAGGCGCGGCGCGGGGAGTTGGCGCTGCGATTGCCGATGGGCTATGTCCGTCACCCCTCGGGCGAGATAATGAAAGACCCGGACGAGCAGGCCCGCGGGGTGATCGAGACGGTGTTCGAGCAATTCGAGCGCCGGGGGACACTCAACGCGGTGCTGCGTTATCTGGTCGAGCAGGATCTGCGCCTGCCCTATCGCCTTCCCGGCGGTCCGCGCAAAGGCGAGATCGATTGGCGCCGCCCCGCCCGTATGACGCTGAGCAATCTGCTGCGCAACCCGACCTATGCCGGCGCCTACGTCTATGGACGTCGCCCCATTGATCCGCGTCGTCAGAAGCCGGGCCGGCCGTCGAGCGGGCGCACCGTGACGATGCCCGAGCAGTGGGAGGTCCTGATCAAGGACCGGTTGCCCGCCTATATCGGCTGGGCACAGTACGAACATAACCTGCACCAGCTGCAAACCAATACAGCCCAAGGCGGAGGCGTCGTACGCAAGGGCCCCTCGCTGATATCGGGATTGCTCATCTGCGGGCGTTGTGGTCTACGCATGGCGACCCAGTACAACAACAATTGCCGGGGGCTGCGCTACACCTGCTCGCGCATGGCCGTGGACTATGGCGAGCCGCTTTGCCAATCCTTGGCCGGCGACGCCCTCGACGAGGAAATTCGCCGCCTGGTGTTCGCGGCCCTGAAACCGGCCGCTCTGCAGATCAGTCTGCAGGTAGCCGAGGACCTCGAAGCCGAACGAACCCGCCATCGCACGCAATGGGAACAGCGCCTGCAACGGGCCGGATACGAGGCGCAGCGCGCCGAGCGCCAATACCAGGCGGTGGAACCGGAGAATCGCCTGGTGGCGCGCACGCTGGAGCGGCAGTGGGAAGAGGCGCTGCAGGCGCAGGCCGCATTGCAGAGCGACTATGAGCGCTTCCTCGCCGCCGAGCCAAGCCCATTGTCGGCCGACGAGCGCGAGCGCATCCGCCGCCTTGCCGCAGACATCCCCACCCTGTGGCAGGCCGCCACCACCACGGATGCGGATCGCCAGGCGATCGTGCGACAACTCATCGAGCGGGTGATCGTCACCGTGCTCGATGAGACCGAAAAGGTGGCCGTGGAGGTGCATTGGGCCGGTGGCCATCGTACCCGGGCCCGACTTATCCGACCGGTCGCCCGACTCCAGCAACTGAGCTATTACCCGCAATTGCTCGGGCGTGTCCTCTCGCTGCACGAACAGGGCATGGCATGTACCGGGATTGCTCGCCAGCTCAATGTTGAGGGATGGCGGCCCGCGAAGCGGCGCAAAACTTTCACCGGCCCCATGGTCGCAACACTTCTGACACGCCAGGGACTGCACAGCGGGACACCAAAGCAGCGGCACACTGCCGATCTACACCCTGAGCCGAGCGAATGGCTCCTCAACGATCTGGCGCTCGAGCTCGATATGCCACCCGTTACCCTTTTCAGTTGGATCCGAAAAGGTTGGGTACGTGCCCGCCAGGTTGAGCATAACGGCCGCAATGTCTGGTTGACCTGGGCCGATAGGGCCGAATGCGAGCGTCTGCGCGCGCGGCGCAGGGAACCTCGTCGGTGGAGCCGCCACATCCGGGTCGACGAGGAAAACCCACCACCGAGCCCGGCATAACACTTCTAAGGAGGCACCATGGCTAGAAGATCGAGAACCGAATCAAGGAACAGCAGCTCGACCTGTTCGCCGACCGCACCAGCACTC
>CAYYHR010000498.1:0-2564 GCA_964471705.1 uncultured Chromatiaceae bacterium | reverse complement strand
AGGTCGCCGCCCGGCTCAACTGGCCGGTGCAGGAGGTGACCTGCCACGGGCGCATAGAGCTGTCCGATCTGATCGGGCAGTTCATGCTGATTGAGAGCGAGACCCGCTTCGTGCACGGTCCCTTGTCCGTCGCAGCGCGGGACGGGCACCTGCTGGTGCTGAACGAGATGGACGTCATGGACGCCGCCGAGCTCGCCGGCCTCAACGACATCGTCGAGGGGGCACCCCTGGTGATCGCCGCCAACGGCGGCGAGGTGATCCGCCCGCATCCCAAGTTCCGGGTGATCGCCACTGGCAACAGCGCCGGAGCAGGTGACACCAGCGGGCTCTACCAGGGGGTGCTGCGCCAGAACCTGGCCTTCCTTGACCGTTTCCGGGTGGTGCAGGTGTCCTACCCGGACGCCGCCACCGAGCAGGGCCTGATCAAGGCTCTGGTGCCGCCCCTCCCCGAGGCCATCGGCGAGAAGATGGTCCAGGTCGCGGGCGAGGTCCGCCGGCTCTTCCTGGGGCAAGCGGATACCGGTCAGGAGCTGACCGTTACGCTCTCGACGCGCGCCCTGGTGCGTTGGGCACGGCTGGCGCTGACCTTCAAGGGCGCGCCTCAACCGCTGGCCTACACCCTGGATCAGGCATTGACCGCCCGGGCCGAGCCCGAGCAGCGCGAGGCTATCCATCGCATCGCAGCCGACGTCTTTGGCGGTCTGTGGTCGGGAACCATGCCGTGAGCGGCTTCGAGCTCTACCGCTACACCCATTCGGATGGAACTGCCAAGGACTGGGCTTGGTGCGAGCACCCTGGAACAGGCATGGAGGTACGTTGGGGTAGGGCCGGAAAGCTGGTGCAGAAGGCGACCTATCCCGTCGCCAAGCGCCGCATGGTGATGGAGCGCGCCCTGGCGAAGCAATGCAAGGGCTATTGCTTTGTGGGCTGGTGCCGGATCGATGCGTCCGGACGACCGGTCAATCTGCGCCGACCCTTGACACCTGCACCGAACGGCTCCGCCGATCGGCGATTCACACGGACCACCACTGGCGGACCGAGTCTCCCACGAATCGACCTGTCCCAGGTCGAGACGGGAAACGACGACTACTGGTTCTGAGATTTTTCACTCATTCGCGCCGGCAGCGGCGCCCGTGCTCGGCCGCCCGGCCGGTGCGTGCGCCTCCCGGCTCAGGAGGTGCCATGAAGACAATGCAAGTGCTCGACCGCCTGGTGGCGGTCAATTTGGATGTCCGGATCTGGTCCGGACGCAAGAAGCTCACCGCCGAGGACCTGTCCCTCGGCGCCGATGTGCCGCCCGAGGATCTGGTGTCCCTGGGCTCCAAGCGGGTCTGCGACCCGGAGTCGATCAAGGTGTTCCACCGCCTGAAGAAGCAGGCGGAGCGCGTCTGCCTCAGCGGCGGCATGCGCTTCCTGGGCGGCTATGCCATCCCGGAGGACCGCACAGAGACTGTCGCCGCGGAGCTGGACGCCCTCGGCGAGACCTTCGCGCAGGAGCGCGCGACCTTCGTTGCCGGCTACGGCCAGGCCATCGAGGACTGGATCGCGCTGCATCCCCAGTGGGAGGCGGCGATCCGCAAGGCGGTGGATCCCGCCTCGGTGGTCGAGTCGCGCCTCGGCTTCGGCTATCAGCTCTACCGGATCGCGCCCGCGGAGAGCGCGGGCGACCTGGCGGAGCAGGTGCAGGGGCTGGGCGACACGCTCTTTGGTGAGGTGGCGGGCATCGCCCGCGAGCTCGACAAGAGCTTCGTCGGCAAGGACGCCCTGTCCCAGCGGGCCTTGTCCACCTTCCGGCGTATTCGCGAAAAGCTGGGTTGTCTGGCCTTCGTCGATTACCGCGTCCAGCCGGTGCTGGACAGTCTGGAAGACTGGCTCGCGCGGGTGCCGGGAAAGGGTCCGGTCACCGGCGCCCTCTTCAACGAGGGCTTCGGCTTGATGCTGCTGGTCTCCGATCCGCGGCGTATGAGCGATCACGGCGCCGGGATCCTGGCGCTGCAGGACTTGATCCCCGTACAGGAAGAGCTGCCTGAGGATGAGGCCGAGGAGGACGATGAATGCGAGTGGTCTTTCGGTGGCCCCCTCGGCGACGAGGAGCCAGACGAAGCGACCGATACGGTTCCTGCCGCATGGGACCCGACCGAAGGCCAGCCTTTGGAACAGGATTCCTTCTACTTCTGAGTAGTGACGGGACCGCGCTGCGCGGTCCTTTTCCCCAACCGGGGCGCCCGTTGCCCCGGCTCGGGGAGCGGTGCGCCCCTACTTTAAAGGAGCACACCATGCTACACACATTGAGAAACGCCCTGCCCATCGTGGCGGCGGCGCTGGGCCGCAAGTTCGGCGTCGAGGTCGGGATCGGCGGACAGGACGCCTGCACTGACGGTCGGCGCATCCAAATCCCGGACGTGCTGGACGATCCAACTAACCGGGATCTGGCCTGGGGCTACCTGGCCCACGAGGCCGCCCATGTGCGCTACACCGATTTTGGGGTGTACGAGCAAGCCGCCCGCGAAGGACCGCTCCAGGAGATGCTGCAGAACCGCATCGAGGACGTGCGCATCGAGCGC
>CAYYHR010000497.1:0-2588 GCA_964471705.1 uncultured Chromatiaceae bacterium | reverse complement strand
GTTGAACAAAACCGCTCCGCGGTAGGAAGAGGCGAGCGGGGGAAAAGGGGGGAGTCGAGCAGGGCCGGTAGGCTCTGATTCTGATCGTTCTGATCGTTGGCAAAAGCGGGGGCAGTTGGCCTTTCTGGAGGTTCGCCAAAACCCAACCAGAAAGGAGCCCAGCCATGACCTCGTTGCGTCAACGTATGATCGAGGATCTTCGGATCCGCAACTACTCCCCGCATACCGTCGAGATTTACATCCGGTTGGTCGCGCGTTTTGCCAAGCACTTCGGGTGTTCTCCCGACCGGCTTGGGCCGGAGCACGTTCGCCAGTACCAGCTGCTACTGCTGGAGAACAAAACATCGTGGTCGCTGTTCAACCAGACAGTGGGAGCGCTGCGGTTTTTCTACGGCGTGACGCTGAAGAAGAGTTGGCGGCTGGAGCAGTTGCCCTACGGCAAGCGGCCGAAGCGGCTGCCCTGCGTGTTGAGCGAGCAGGAGGTGTTGCAGCTGTTGAAGGCGGCCAAGGGGCCGCGCAATCGCATCGCACTGAGCACCGCCTACGCCACGGGGGTGCGGGTCTCGGAGCTCGTCGCGCTGCGCGCCGAGGACATCGACAGCGCGCGCATGCTGATTCACGTTCGCCAGGGCAAGGGGAACAAGGAGCGAATCGTGCCGCTGTCGAAGACGTTGCTGGCGGGCTTACGCGAGTACTGGCGTTTGGTTCGTCCGAAGGGAGGCTGGCTGTTTCCCGGCCAGAGCCCCGACAAGCCGATCAATGTCCACACCATCCAGAAGGTATGCCTGGACGCACGCCGGGCCGCCGGTCTGAAAAAGCCGGTCACGATGCACACGATGCGTCACAGCTTCGCAACTCATTTGCTCGAGGCGGGCACCGACATCCGTACCGTGCAGGCGCTGCTCGGTCACGCGTCTTTGTCGACCACGGCGATCTACACCCATGTCCAGCGCCGCCTGATCACGGCGACGCGTAGCCCGCTGGATCTGATCGGAGAGCTTCCACCGCTCCTGCCGCGTGTTCGGGCGTAGGTCCCGCAGGCGGAGCATGCACGATACGTCGTCGCCCACACTGGGCGACGTCATCCGCCGTTTCGGCGCTTCGCTCACTGCGTCGTACGGCGAGACGATGACGAGCGCCCAGAAGGCAGTGCTCTCGTTGCTCGGGCGCTGCCGCACCGCCGCGCTCGGGGGGCATCTCTACCGGTGCGACCACTGCGGGGCCGAGCACCCGGCCTACAACAGCTGCCGGAGCCGGCACTGTCCCTCGTGCCTCGGGCACAAGAGTGCCGAGTGGCTCAAGGCGCGTTCCGAGGATCTTCTGCCGGTTCCTTACTTCCACGTGGTATTCACCGTGCCCGCAGAAATTGCCTCCCTGGCGTGGAGCAACAAGAAGACGGTCTACGAGATCCTCTTTCGTGCCGCAGCGCAGACACTGCTCCAGATCGCCCGCGACCCGCGTCATCTCGGCGCTCAGATCGGCTTTCTCGCCATCCTGCACACCTGGACCCAGACGTTGCTCCACCATCCGCACCTTCACTGCGTCGTGCCCGGCGGCGGCCTCTCGCCCGACGGCACGCATTGGATCGGCTGCCGGCAGAGCTTCTTCCTACCGATCAAGGTGCTCTCCCGCGTATTCCGAGGGAAATTCCTCGAGCTGCTCGACGCGGCCGCCAAACGGGGGACCCTGCGCTTTCCCGACTCCGCGGCCTCCTTGGCCGACCCGCACGCCTGGAAGGCCTTCGTCGGCCAGATGCGCGGCAAGGAGTGGGTCGTCTATGCCAAAGCGCCCTTTGGCTCTCCGACCCAGGTGCTCAAGTACTTGGCCCGCTACACTCACCGGGTCGCCATCAGCAACCGCCGCATCGTCTCGATCACGGACGACGAGGTTACGTTTCGCTACCGCGATCGTGCCCACGGGAACGAGATCCGTTCGATGAAGCTCCGGGGTGTGGAATTCCTGCGGCGGTTTCTTCTTCACGCTCTCCCCAAGGGCTTCGTCCGCATCCGTCACTTCGGTCTGCTCGCCAACCGCGTGCGCAAGGTCAACCTTGGTCGGTGTCGATCGTTGCTCGGTGTCCTGACGACAACAGAGCCCGACCGTGAAGCCGATCCTGCCCACTGTGATGAGAGCACAGCCCCTCTCTGCCCCAGCTGTCGTGTCGGCCGCTTGCGCTCGGTGGCCGTGCTCCCTCCCGGTGCGCCATATCGACCTGAGCCCGTTCACCTCCTGCTATTCGATACATCATGAACACCGATTTCCCGTTACCGCCTACACGAATCCAGACGAGCTGCGCCCCATTGACGGACACCTCTGTCCTGCACCACGACAGGCTCGCCCTTGACCCGATCCGAGCCGACTTCTTCCCAACTGCCACCGTCCCCTTACCCGTCCATCAGCCTCGCCCTTCTCACCGAGTCGCCATGCCGCCGACCGAACTACCGCTCCGGTCCCCGATTCAATCCCCATAGCCTGCCATCGTCACCGCGGTTTCGTTCAACGGCCTCCTTTCCAACCCGGACCGGGTGTACTTCTGTCATCTGCCCACACGCCCTGGCCCGGTCCGGCTCGGAAAGAAGGCATTCGTT
>CAYYHR010000496.1:0-2596 GCA_964471705.1 uncultured Chromatiaceae bacterium | reverse complement strand
TGCCGAACCTCGGTGCTCAGGGGCTCGCAGTGTCGGCCCAAAACGTTCCCGCAGGTTTAATTGGTGGCGGCGGGAAGGAGCCTAGCTGCGATGTTGGTTGAATAGACCGAAACGAGTTACCTCGGATGGATCGCAAAGCCACCAGCCCTATGGCAACTTGGAGTGAGCGCTTGTGAAAAAATCGAACGCTCAGAGACGCCCTCGCTATGGCGTCCGAATTTTTCACAACCTTTGAAACATTAGCGACGTGCCGAATATCGGTCAAGGCTAGACCCACTGGCATCGCGGAGAGCGCAAGCACGATTTCCTCGGTTCTAAAGCTAGCGACCCTGACGGTGATTTCTCTTCCGCCTGCACTTCGGCCCCTGAATCCTCCAAAATAGCCGACAGTATTCCCGCAGGTGACAATCTCTGTCGTTACAAGATAGTCGCGGAGGCTCCCCGTGAAGCGCCTATTGTCGCTGTCATTGTTGTTCTTGTTTTCCCTTCCGGTGCTCGCGACACAGGGGGCTGACCCCCGGATCGGCCTGGTTCTCAGTGGCGGTGGTGCCCGCGGTGCAGCCCACGTCGGCGTGCTGAAGGTACTGGAGGAGATGCGGATTCCGATCGCAGCCATTGCCGGCACGAGCATGGGCGCTCTCGTCGGCGGCGCCTACGCCGGCGGGGTCGATGCGGACAGGCTGGAAACAGAGCTAACCACAGCTGACTGGGACGATCTGTTCGTCGACGAGCCGGAACGGGCCAAATGGCCGATGCGCCGCAAAGAGGATACCGAGCAGCCGACCTGGGACTTCACCATCGGCGTGCGCGCCGGTCGAGCGAAATTGCCCAAGGGGGCGTTGGTCGGGCAGAAGATGGAGCTGTTTTTCGCCGATCTCGTCAAGGACGGAGAGCTCGTGGAGAACTTCGACGAGCTCCCGATTCCGTTCCGCGCGGTGGCGACCGATTTGGAGAACGGGGAAATGAAGGTGTTCTCGACCGGCTCGTTGCCGAGGGCGATGCGCGCGAGCATGTCGTTGCCAGGTATCTTCGCGCCGGTCGAGATCGACGACCGGCTCTACGTCGACGGCGCTCTGGTCAGGAACCTGCCGGTGGACGTGGCGCGACGCATGGGCGTGGATCTCGTGATTGCCGTTAACGTGGGTACCTCGTATCTCCCCCGCGATCAGCTGCAGAGCATTATCGGGGTAATGGGACAGATGGTCGCGATCCTGACGGAGCAGAACGTTCAACGCTCGTTGGCCCAGATCAATCGCAACCGGGATATTCTGATCCAACCGGACCTGGGCGACATCGGCTCCGGCGATTTCAGGCGTACCGCCGAGGCGATCGCGGCGGGCGAGCGCGCTGCCCGAGCTGCCGCTTCGCGCCTCTCGCACCTGAGCCTCAGCCCGACGGCATATGCGGCCTGGCGGGCAAGCCGGCCGAGCCCACAGAATGCGGCCGGTAAGATCGACGAGGTACGCATTGTCGGCGCCGATCGGGTCAATGCCAGTTTGTTCGAGCCGCTGATCAAAAACCAGCAGGGACGAGTGCTGGATAGGCGCCGGCTCGAATCCGACATCGAGGATCTGTACGGCCGCGGCGATTTCGAGCGCATAGGCTACCAGGTCGATCGCATCGCCGGTCGCAATCTGGTTACCGTCCATGCACTCGAAAAATCCTGGGGGCCGGGCTATGCGAGCTTCGGCCTCGGCTTCCGCTCCGACTTCAGCGGCGATAACCGCTTTGGCTTGCGTGGCACCTATCGCCGTACCTGGCTCAACGCACTCGGCGGCGAGTGGCTGACATCGTTGCAGCTCGGCAACGAGCTGGAGCTGTTCTCGGAGCTGTATCAGCCGCTACGCCTCGATCGCGCGGGCTTCGTCGCCCCCTACCTCGATGTCAGCCGCAGCCCGATCAGCGTCTTCGAAGATTCTCAGCGCATCGCCCGCTACGACTTGACCCGCCTCGCGATCGGCGTCGACGCCGGGAGTACCCTGTTCGACAATCGGGCGGAGCTGCGCATCGGTGCGGCATTCGGCAACGCGCAGACCAAGCTCGACACCGGAGAGCCATCCCTGCCGGAGAGCAACAACAACGAGTCGGGGCTGCGTGCCAGTCTCCGGTGGGATACCCTCGACAGCCGCTATGTGCCGCGTAGCGGTACGCGCTTCGCGTTGGACCTCTTCTCTCCGCAACCGGCCCTGGGAGCGGACGTCAGCTATAACCGCCTGTCGGCCGACTGGACCGGCGCGAAGAGCTTCGGCAACAACACGCTGGTCGGGCGGATTGAGCTGGGAAGCAGCTTCGGCAGCGACATGCCGTTCTACGATCAGTTCACACTGGGCGGCTTTCAGGAGCTCTCCGGGTACGCAAACGAGCAGTTCCGAGGCAATCAGGTCGCTTTTGGGGAGCTGATCTACTATCGGCGGATCGCGACGATGACGCCGCCGCTGGGGCGGGGAATGTACCTCGGAGGCTCGCTGGAAGTCGGAGCGATGCGCGATACTCTGGACGTCCTGAGCGAGCCCAAAACCCGCTTCGGAAGCAGCGTCTTTCTCGGTGCAGATACCTGGCTCGGTCCCGCTTATCTGGGCCTGGGCCTGAGCGGAGA
>CAYYHR010000495.1:0-2606 GCA_964471705.1 uncultured Chromatiaceae bacterium | reverse complement strand
GCGGGCTCTGGCTGCGCACCCTCGGACGCCTCGAGCCGATTCATGCCGTGCTGCGCCGGGTCGAAGACGCCTGGTGCGACCCCCTGGAGCTGCGCGAGGACTCACCTCAGGGCGTCCCCGGGCTGGTACAGGCCGCCCGCAGCGGGCGGGTCGTGCTCGCCAACGCCCTCGGCAGCGGGCTCCTGGAGCACCCGGGCCTCGCCGCCTTCCTGCCCGGCTTGTGCCGGCACCTGTTGGGCGAGGAGCTACTGCTGGAGGGAATCCCCACCTATTGGTGCGGTGACCCCGGCGCCCTGAGCCATGTGCTCGACAACCTGCCGCGCCTGATCATCAAGCTCATCGCTGGTCCCTCCCGAGAAGAGCGCTATGTGGGCGCCGAGATGTCGGCCCAGGAGCTCGCGGAGCTGGGAGACCGGATTCGAAGCGAGCCGCGCCGCTTCGTGGCAAAGGATTGGATCGCCCCGTCCACCTCCCCCTCCCTGATCGGCGGGCGTATCGAGCCCCGCCCGACCATTCTGCGCAGCTTCCTGGTCAGCGAGGACGAGGGCTACGCCGTGCTGCCCGGCGGCCTCAGCCGCGTCGCCCTGTCCGCGAGCGCGCCGGTAGCCGTTCGGCTGCTCGGCAGTCTGGCCAAGGACACCTGGGTCCTGGCATCCGAGACCCCACTCCAGGAATCCCTGATCATCCCCGCCGATCGCCTGGCACCCGCCGTCGTTCAGGAGAGCGAGGTCTCCAGCCGGGTCGCCGATAATCTCTTCTGGATCGGGCGCTACGCCGAGCGGGCCGAAGGCCTGGTACGGCTGCTGCGCATCGTCATCTTTCGGCTCTTGGAGCGCGCGAGCTTCGCACCAGACGGGGGGACCTCCCGCTCCATCCGCCCGCTGCTGCGGGCCTTGACCCGCCAGACCAAGACCTTTCCCGGCTTCGTAGGCACAGGGGCGGAGCTGCTGATGCGCAACCCGGTCCCGGAGGTGCTGTCGCTGATCTCGGACCCGAGCCGCATCGGCGCCCTGCCCCAGACCCTGCATGCCCTCGGCAACGCCGCCTGGTCGATACGCGACCGCCTCTCCGGCGACACCTGGCGGGTCATCAACGATATCGAGCAAAAGCTGCAGTCGCTGACCAAGGCCCCGCCCGAGCAGCTCGACGCGGCGCTGGACGATCTCGACCCCCTGGTCACCTCCCTGGTGGCCTTCTCCGCCCTCACCCATGAGAACATGAACCACAACGAGGGCTGGCACTTCCTGGAAGCGGGCAGGCGTCTGGAGCGCGGCAGCAACCTGGCCACCTTGCTGCAAGCCACCCTGGCCCAGGTCGGTGACTACAGCGAGGAAACGCCCTTGGTGGAGGCGGTGCTCGTGGTCACCGACAGCCTCATCACCTATCGCCGCAGATACCAGATCGGAACCCGCATCGGCGCCCTGCTCGACCTGGTGTTCCAGGACGAGGCCAACCCGCGGTCCCTGGCCTATCAGCTGGTCGCCCTGGAGCCGCTGGTCAGGGAGATGCCGCGGATGGAGCACGCAGCCGGACGCACCCCCGCCGAGAAGCTGGTCCTCAAGTGCCTGACGGACGTGCGCCTCGTAGAGATCAACGAGCTCCTGACCGTGACTGGAGGGGGCAATCGGCGCCAGGCACTGCATCTGAAGCTGGAGAAGGTCAGCGCCGACCTCGCCGCCATCTCCGATGCGCTCACCGCCCAATACTTCGCCCATGAGGAACAGCCCCACAGCCTGATGGCCCACCTGGAGCGGATGCCGCCGTGAGGTTCCGCATCAACCATCTGACCCGATACCTGTACGCGGATCCGGTATCCCTATGCCACAACGTCGCGCATCTCGTGCCCAGGGATCTGCCCCACCAAAAGGTCATTTCCGCCCGGCTACGCATCGACCCCCATCCCGCCGTCTCCAGCGAGCATAGTGACTTCTTCGGCAACCGTGTCAGCTACTTCTGTATCCAACAGTCCCACAAATCCCTGGAAGTCGGCATCGCCACCGAGGTGGAGGTCCTGGCACCCCCACTCCCGGATTTCTCGACCTCCCAACCCTGGGAGGAGGTCGTATCCAGGCTCTGCTCCGAGAACACGGAAGAGATCGTGGATGCGCGCATCTTCACCCTGCCCTCGCCCTATGTGCCGCTGGAGCCGGCAGCGCTGGACTTTGCCCGCGCGTCCTTCACGCCGGACCGACCGATCCTGGAAGCAGCCGTCGACCTCATGGAACGGATCTACCGCGAGTTCGAGTTCGACCCCCACTTCACCACCGTCGCCACGCCGATCGCCGAGGTGCTGGAGCACCGCAAGGGCGTATGCCAGGACTTCGCCCACCTGGGGCTCGCCTGCCTGCGCGGCCTGGGACTGGCCGTGCGCTACGTCAGCGGCTACCTGGAAACCCTGCCGCCGCCCGGCCAGCCCAAGCTGCGTGGCGCCGACGCCTCTCATGCCTGGCTCGCGGTCCTGGTCCCGGACATGGGTTGGATAGACTTCGACCCCACCAACGGTCAGGTCCCCCGCGAGCAGCACATCACCACTGCCTTCGGCCGCGACTTCCAGGATGTCACCCCCCTGAGGGGCGTCTTCTACGGCGGCGGCGAGCACCAGCTCG
>CAYYHR010000494.1:0-2606 GCA_964471705.1 uncultured Chromatiaceae bacterium | reverse complement strand
CGCGCAGCATCGTTTCCGTCAACCCGGCATTCACCACCATTACCGGTTATCGCCCCGAGGAGGTCATAGGGAAGGATGCCGAGAAGGTGCTGCATGCCCGTCGCCACAGCGACCCGTTCTATCCCCGGCTGAAGGACGCCCATGGCGGTCAGTGGCAGGGCGAGATCTATTGCAGGCGCAAGAATGGCGAGATCTTCCCTGCATGGGAAAGCCTCTGCGTGGTGCGTGATGCCCAGGGCGTGCTCACCAATTACATCGCCGCCTTCGCGGATATCACGGCACTGCAACAGGCAGAGACCGAGCTCCGCCACCTCGCCCATCACGACCCGCTTACCGGTCTGCCCAACCGCCTGTTGTTCCAGGACCGGTTGGCCCAGTCCCTGGAGCGGGCGCAACGCCAGGGCAAGCACTGCGCGCTGTTGTTTTTCGATCTGGACGGCTTCAAGACCATCAACGACACCCTCGGCCATTCCAGCGGCGACCTGTTGTTGCAGAGTGTCGCTGCCCGCCTCCGTGAAAATCTGCGCAGAGCCGATACCGTCGCCCGTCTCGGCGGCGACGAGTTTGTCGTGCTGCTGGACGGGGTGGCTCTTCCCGAGGACGGTGCGCGCATTGCGCGCAAGCATCTCGACACCCTGTGCCAGCCCATCGACCTGGCGGGGGAGCGGGTGACGGTGTCAGCCAGTGTGGGCCTGAGCCTGTACCCGGATGACGGCGCCGATGCCGCATCCTTGCTCAAGGCGGCCGATACTGCCATGTACCAGGCCAAGGCAGAGGGCCGTAACCGCTATTGTTTCTACAAGAAAGAGATGGCGGTGCGGACGGCCGAGCGCATGAGTCTGGAACAGGGTCTGCGGCGGGCGCTGGCGGGCACGGAACTGGAAATTCACTATCAGCCGCAAATGTCCCTCTCCGACGGCAAGCTGACCGGAGTGGAGGCGTTGCTGCGCTGGCGCAATCCGCGCGCGGGGATGATCGCTCCTCTCGACTTCATCCCTATTGCCGAAGAGACCGGCATTATCGAGCCGCTCGGTCGCTGGGTACTGATGAGGGCTTGCCGTGACGCGGCGGCCTGGCTCGGGACGGATCTTCGTCTGGCTGTCAACGTCTCGGGCCGTCAGCTCCTCGCCCACGAGCGCCTCGACGAGGATGTGCGCGCGGCGCTCGCCGAAACCGGATTTCCAGCCGCGCGGCTCGAAATCGAGATCACCGAAAGCAGTCTCCTCGGGATCGACCACATCCACAAGGCACTCGACCGACTTAAGAACCTCGGGGTCCAGATCGCGATCGATGATTTCGGAACCGGTTATTCATCCCTCAGTGTGTTGAAGCACCTGCCCATCGATCGGGTCAAGATAGACCACTCTTTCGTGCAGGACCTTCCGTCGGATCGGGACGATATGGCGATCGCCGAGGCAATCTGCGCCATCAGTCGTACCCTCACGCTCCAGATCACAGCCGAGGGGGTGGAGACCACCATGCAACTCGATGCCCTGCGCAGTCTGGGTTGTGACGAGGCGCAGGGTTTCCTCTTCAGTCTGCCGCTGCCGGCCAACCAGATCCCGCCGCTGTTCGAGGGCGCACTGCCCTGGAGCACCATGTTTCCCCAGGGCGATCTTCAGCATTGAAGACTGCACGAGCGGTGCAGGCTCTGAGCGCGGGATTTTGTATCACCCTGGGCCTGGCCGTGCTGGCTGGCTGGGCCTTAGAGATCGGGGTGTTAAAGACCGTCTTGCCGGGTTTCGCCAGCATGAAGTTCAATACGGCGCTGGGATTCGTATTCGCAGGTGTGGCGCTGGCGCTGCTAGGTCGCCCGTCACCGCATGCCCGGCGATTGTCGTCGATAGCCGCCGCCCTGGTTCTGGCGCTGGGGATCGCGACCGCAATCGAGTACCTCATCGATGTAAATTTCGGCATCGATCAGATCATCATTCGCGATTTCAATACCCCGCCAAACCTTCATCCGGGGCGCATGGCCCTGGCCACCAGCCTGGGTCTCGTACTGGTTGCGGCCGCCCTGCTGCTCAGTCGCAACGCGGCGGATTCGCCCCCGCGCAGCCGACTGGCTCATTCCCTGGTCTACGGGATTGCCGGCCTTGGCGCCCTTGGTGTGGGGGGCTACGCGTTCGATGTCGAATTCCTGTATTCGATCGGCGGCTTCGACACGATGGCGTTGCACACCGCCACGGGCTTCCTGGTGCTGGCGGCGGGTCTGGTCGCGGCGGGCCGGGCAGGTGTCTGGTCGAACGTTCCGCTTGCGGAGGATGCGCGCATCATCAGATTGGCCACGAGGCTGTTGATGCTTACCGCCGCTGTCACCGGCATCGCCGTCTTCACCGTCATGGCAAGCGCAGTCATGCACACGCTTGTTCGGGGACTGCGCTACGCAAATGAGGCGCAGATCGATTTCATCACGACCGAAATCGATTTGCGAGGAAGATACGCCGAAGATTTCACCACCCACCCGGCATTTCTGAAGGAGCTGCGTCTGTTTCAGGATGATCCCGGGAACCCCGATTTACGCGCCGTGGTGACCGGAGATCTGGACAACTTTCGGTCACATGGATTTAACGTTATCAGCGTGATCAACCGGAGCGGTAGAGAAA
>CAYYHR010000493.1:0-2608 GCA_964471705.1 uncultured Chromatiaceae bacterium | reverse complement strand
CCGCAAGCCTTGATAGGCTTGGGTTCCAAACGTGATGCGTCACGGCTGTTGCCGAGGTGCGCGGACCACCCCATATGGCCGAGGACGGGGAATTCGGCTCCGCGGGAGTCGCTCCGATACCACGCCGAGCCGCCCGCTTGACAGCTCCAGACCCCGCACCTAGCATCGCCGCTGCGATCCCCTCCCCTTCGCCATCATAACAGTATGAATTTGTCGGAGATACGAGCACCCGTCGCCGAGGACATGCAAGCCGTCGACCGTTTGATCCTGCGGCGGCTCGAGTCCGACGTGGTGCTGATCAACCAGATCGGTCATTACATCGTCGGCAGCGGCGGCAAGCGTCTGCGTCCGCTCGCCGTGCTCCTATCGGCGCGGGCCTGCGGGTACAGGGGCAGTCGGCATACCGACCTCGCCGCGGTGGTGGAGTTCATCCACACCGCCACCCTCCTCCATGACGACGTGGTCGACGCCTCGGAGCTGCGCCGTAGCCGCGAAACCGCCAACGCGGTCTGGGGCAACGAGGCGAGCGTCCTGGTCGGGGATTTTCTCTATTCGCGCGCCTTCGAAATGATGGTCGACGTCAGCAGCATGCGCGTCATGGACATCCTCTCCCACGCCACCAACCGGATCGCCGAGGGCGAGGTACTGCAACTGCTCAACTGCAACGACCCGGACACCACCGAAGAGCGCTACATGGAGGTCATCGAGCGCAAGACCGCCACCCTCTTCGAGGCCGGTACCCGCTTGGGTGCCGTGCTGGCCGAATCTCCGGACGAGATCGAAACCGCCGTTGCACAGTACGGACTTCAGCTAGGGATCGCTTTTCAACTGGTGGACGACGCCCTCGACTATCGGGCCGACGGCGAGGAGCTGGGCAAGAACCTGGGCGACGACCTGGCAGAAGGCAAGCCCACGCTACCCATCATCCACGCCATGGAGACAGGTACCGAACAGCAGCGCCGGCTGTTGCGGGAGGTGATCGAGAGCGGGGGTCGGGATCGAATCGACGCCGTCGCCGTGGCAATTGAATCGACAAAGTCCATCGACTACACTGTCGCGCTTGCGCACCGATATGCAGAGTCGGCGAAGGAATCGGCCGGCAGGCTTCCCGAATCGGCCGAGCGCTCCGCGCTCGAGAAGCTGGCGGATTTCGCCGTTTCGCGCACCTATTGAGAAGCGCTGAATCGATCAGCGTCTCCCCAATCGGGGTGTAGCTCAGCTTGGTAGAGCACTACGTTCGGGACGTAGGGGCCGGAGGTTCGAATCCTCTCACCCCGACCAACTTCCCCAAGTTCTGCAGTTTCTTTGCCCACGGGCTCAGCTTTTGAGCCACCCAGGGCCCTAATCTGGCCTCCGGCGATCACCACGCGACCCCGGAGGCAACGATGAACACCACTGCCGATCTGCTCCTGCTCCTGATCTCCCTATCCGCCCTCTACACCGTCCTGGGTCTGCTTTGTGGCGTTGCCGAGAAGGCACGCGAGCTGTCAGCCAGGCACTATCAGCGGCGACGGGTGCGACGCGGCACTCCGCGCAGGACACCGCGGCGGAGCGCGAAGATCCTCACCCCTGCGGCACGGAAAACACCGGTTCGACATGGTGTTGCGGTGCAGGCGACTGTCTTGCGCGCGAGGCGGGGCACGTCGACTGTCACCGCCGTCGGCTAGCTTCCAGGCCAGAGAAGTCCTTGCCAATGGCGGATAAGGGGACCTGACCAGCGCGTATCCCCTTTTCCGCTTGACCGAAATAGGTCTGGGAGGGAGATTGAGATACTGCTTTCCACTTCGGCCTCTCACAGGAGCCCAGTCATGCGTATCTTCGTCGTCTTCGCCCATCCCGAGCACCGCAGCTTCAATGGGGCACTGTTACGCATCGCCGTAGAGACTCTCGAGGCGGCTGACCATGATGTACGGGTCTCGGACCTCTACGCTATGGGCTTCGACCCCACGTCCGGACGGCACAACTTCACCTCGGTACGCGACCCGGACTACTTCAAGCAGCAGTTGGAGGAATTGCACGCCACCGAAGTGGGCGGCTTCGTGCCCGCCATCGAGGAGGAGCTTGAAAAGCTGGAGTGGTGCGACCTCATGATCTGGCAGTTTCCGCTCTGGTGGTTCGGATTGCCGGCCATCCTCAAGGGATGGGTAGATCGGGTCTTCGCCATGGGACGGACCTACGGTGGAGGCCGCTTCTACGAAGAGGGCATCTTCGCCGGCAAACGGTCCTTCATCTCTCTCACCACCGGCGGTCCCGCCGCCGCCTATGAGCACGGCGGTTTCAACGGTGACATCGACCCCATCCTGCGACCTATCCAGCGCGGCATGCTGCGCTTCGTCGGCTTCGACGTCCTCGCCCCCCACATCGTCTTCGGCCCCGCCCACCAGAGCGACCAGGACCTGCGAGCGGCCTTGTACGCCTACGCCCAGCGTCTGCGGCATATCGAGTCGGAGTCGCCGATCGACGTCGGGGAATATTGACCAGGATCCTTGTTGATCCGAACGGATTCTCGGTAGAGGGTGTTCAGCCATGCCCGAGTATCTACCGGGCTCCAGCATTGTCCCATCTGCGGCCACGGGACTCAGGTGTGGCGACAGACCGGAATCGGCCA
>CAYYHR010000492.1:0-2609 GCA_964471705.1 uncultured Chromatiaceae bacterium | reverse complement strand
GACGGCAAATGGCACCCACGAACCGTTCTCCACTTAGGGGGGAAGCCGGCACCTGGGTTCTGAGTCATCGATTTCCGTGCTTGGCGCTGAGTGCTAAGCTCGAAGCACCGGGTGCGTCTGGTGGTAACCGGCCATTCCACGCCGTTCTGTGATCCTGGCGTGACCTCCGCGATCATCGGCACTTCTGCAACGACAACGAGGGGAAGTGACGATGGCATTGAGGGAGTTGATACCTGTTCCGAGCAGGCAGAGCGGGCAGATCCGGCGCAGCGTTGCGCAATGGCGAACACTGGTCAGTGCATTCGAACGCAGCGGCGAGACGCGCCGCGCATTCTGTGCCAGGCACGGTGTGCCGATCAGCACGCTCGACTGGTGGCGTAAGCGCCTGCGCGGCGTTGGCGAGCAGCGATTGCCGCACAGGCCAGGAGCGAGTCTGTTCGTCGAGCTCGCCCAATCTGAAGTGCCACCGACTCCCCCTGTCACGCCGAACTGGGATGTGGAACTCGAACTCGGCGCCGGGGTGGTGCTGCGGCTGCGCAGGAACGCGACATGCTGAGCGTCGGCGCCGCACCGCGGATCTGGTTGTGTACATTGCCAACCGATATGCGTTGCTCCTTCGACGGGCTTTCGGCACGGGTGAAGCAGCACCTCGGGGAGGATCCGCTCGGTGGTCACTGGTTCGCGTTCCTCAACCGCCGCGCAACGCAGATCAAGGTGCTCGGCTTCGAGGAGGGCGGATACTGGATCTGGTCGAAGCGGCTCGAGCGCGGAGAGTTCGCGCGGCTGCGTGGTAACGGGACTGATGTGAAACGAGTGCTGTGCGCCACCGAGTTCCTCGCGCTGCTCGAGGGCGTGGACATGGAGATAAAAAAGCGCAGGAAGCGCTACAAAATAGCGGCTTGAATCGCTGCGATCGATTACAATTGCGCATCGAATTTCATGCGATATTTTCTGCCCTTGAACACCGCGCTGCGCATCACCGAACTTGAGCAGACGAACGCGCAACTCAGCGCGCAGGTCGTCGCGCTTAAGCACCAGGTGGAGTGGTTCAAGCGCCAGCTGTTCGGGCAGAAGAGCGAGAAGCAACTCGCGATCGATCCGGCCGTGCAAGGCAATCTGCTCACCGCACTCGGCGTGATACAGCCACCGGCTCCACCGGTCGCAGCGCTCCAGAACATCAGCTATCAGCGACGCAAGAAGGTACGCGATGCGGCCGTGAACGACACCGGGCTGCGCTTTGGTGCGGACGTGACCCGCGATGTGGTCACGATCGTCGATCCGGCGATCGCCGCGGTACCCGAGAACCGGCGCGTACTGATCTCCGAGCGCATCGCCTACCGCCTCGCCCAACGACCGGGCAGTTACGGGATCATCGAGTTCCGTCACCAGACGTGGAAGCTGATCGAAGAGCAGCGCATCGTCAGCACGCCGGCGCCGGCCACGGTGTTGGAGCGTTGTGTGGCCGATGTGAGCCTGCTGTCCGGGATGCTCGTCGACAAGTTCTGCTACCACCTGCCGCTCTACCGCCAGCACCAGCGGATCGCGCAGTGCGGCATCCAGCTGAGCCGCACCAGCCTCACGAACTGGACGGGGCGATCGATTGATCTGCTGCGCCCCATCGCCGCGGCCCAGCACGCGCACATCCTCACCGGCTCGGTGGTGGCGATGGACGAAACGCCGATCAAGGCGGGGCGGGAGAAGCAGGGCAAGATGCGCCAGGCCTATCTCTGGCCGATCTACGGGGAGGACGATGAGATCGCCTTCCACTACGCCCCGACCCGCGAGCACCGCCATGTCGAGGCGATCCTCGGCAAAGACTTCAAGGGCACGCTGCTCTCGGACGGCTATGCCGCCTACAGCGCCTATGCCGCGAACAAGAGCGGTGTGACGCATGCCAACTGCTGGGCGCACTGCCGCAGAGGCTTTGAGCAGGCGCAAGACGCCGAGCCCCAGGCCAGTACAGAGGCGCTGGCCCTGATCGGAGCGTTGTACCGGCACGAACAAATCATCCGCGAGCGGAACCTGAGCGATAACGAGAAGCTCGCCTACCGCACCGAGCACAGCGAGCCGATCGTCAATCGCTTCTGGCACTGGTGCGACGACCAGTGCCATCGAGTGGATATGCTGCCGAGCAACCCGCTCGCCAAGGCCATCCAGTACGCGAAAGCGCGCGTGGCGAGCCTGCAGGTGTTCCTGTCGGACCCCGATGTGCCGATCGACACCAATCATCTGGAGCGCAGTCTTCGCGTCATCCCGACGGGAAGGAAAAATTGGATGTTCTGTTGGACGGAGATCGGTGCCGAGCGGGTCGCGGTCATCCAGAGCCTGCTGGTGACCTGCCGTCTGCATGACGTGGATCCGTACACGTACCTGGTCGATGTGCTGCAGCGCGTCAGCGAGCACCCGGACAGCCGCGTCGTCGAACTCACACCGCGCGAATGGAAGGCACGGTTCGCCGATGATCCCATGAAATCAGTCCTGGCGTACGGAAAGATATAACGTTCTGGTTTGGCCGCTTACGGTCATATGGCATTTGACGGACGACAACGGGCTCCCGATCTCGGATCTTGCGAGCTTCGCCGGCCTGTTTTCTTACCCGATCAATTGTA
>CAYYHR010000491.1:0-2609 GCA_964471705.1 uncultured Chromatiaceae bacterium | reverse complement strand
CGCCTGCTATGTAGCGCTGGAGAAGACCACCGGACGGATCGCGGGCTACTACACGCTGTCGGCCGCTGATGTCCTGGTTTCCGACATTCCTGCCGACATAACGCGGCGGCTGCCCCGTTATCCCTCGGTACCGGCGGCCCGCATCGGGCGACTTGCCATCGATCGGCGTTTCCAGGGCCGCAGACTCGGGAGCGCACTGCTGCTCAACGCGGCGATGCGTGCCCTGCGCTCCGAGATCGCGGTCTTCGCCCTGGCGGTCGACGCCAAGGACGACGAGGCCACGGCCTTCTACCGCCACCACGGCTTCAGCACTTTCGCCTCCAATCCGCTCCAGCTCATCGCGCCGATCGAGACCTTCCGCAAGCTTCTCGGTTGAGTGAGGCTGCGTGTCCCCGATACCTCGGGTGAGCTCGGTGCATTCGTTCCACAACCATTTGACCGATCGAACAGGGTCCCTCACCGAATATCCGATGAAGACGCCGAAACACAAGTGGGCCTTCCGCCCCCGCTTCCGCACCAACGCCTTCGGCTGGCGCGGCTCGAAACTCGCCATCGAGCGGCTCAAAGAGGCGGTTGCAGAGATCAAGGCCGTTGCCCGCACGGCTCCCAAGACTGCCGCCGAGGGCGCGATTCTGCTGATGGAGCGCCTTTGGCCCGCACTCCAGGCGATCGACAGTTCCTCAGGCGCCTTGGGCAACGCGACCAACAGGACGGTGCATGAGCTGATCGACATCCTGCTGGCCGCGCCAGCGGACGGGATGGTCTTGGAGCACAGGCTTGACCGGCTGTGGACGGCCATCGAGGAAGACGGCGTGGACTTTCTCGCCGAGGTCGGCGACCGCTGGGGCGAGCTGTGCCGTACCGCCGAGCGCGCATCCCGGGCTGCCGACGACTTCCTGCCGGTCGTGCGCCTGAGCTGGAGCCCGGAGCACCGGGGCTACTTCCGCGGGACTACGGCCTGCTTGTCCTGCCTGCTCACGGCGGGACGCCACCAGGAGCTCCTCGACCTGATCGAGACCGCCCCCTACATCTGGTGGCATTACCGGCGCTATGGCGTGCAGGCCCTCGCTGCCCAGGGACGCACGGACGAGGCGATCGGCTACGCTGAGCAGTCGCTGGGCTTGAACGACAGCCCCTCAGCTATGGCCCGCACCTGTGAGGAAATTCTCCTGGCGGACGGACGCGGCGAGGATGCCTACCGACGTTTCGCCCACAGGGCCAACCGAGCCGGGTCGCACTTGGCGACGTTCCGGGCCATACGGAAGAAATACCCGGACATGGAACCGAGGACCATCCTCGACGACCTGATTGCCCAGACCCCCGGCGAGGAGGGCAAATGGTTTGCCACCGCCAAGACCCTGGGCCTGCTGGACCTCGCCCTGGACCTTGCGCGGCGCTCCCCGGTAGACACCGGTACCCTGCTGCGGGCGGCACGGGACCATCTCGACAGCGAGCCCGTCTTCGCCCTGAAGACTGCGACGACGGCCCTCAGGCAGATGGCCGCTGGCCAGTTCTACGAGCTGAAGGCCGGGGAAGTCTGGCAGGCGGTGGGCTATGCTCTGCGCGCGGCCGAGTCCCTCGACCGGGTGGAGACGACCCAGAGCCTCATCCAGGCACTGGTCCAGGACCCCAACACCGACTCCTTCGTGCGTCAACAGTTGGAGCAGGGGACTCCTTACGTCCCGGCCCGTTGAGTATCATCAGGAGGCGGCTGGACCATGTCACGATCCGCAGGGTGTTCCAGGCCCCGGATATGGTCGGTTAATCTGGGCCGCAAGTCGCGATGTTTGCAGGTCGTTATACCTATTCCCGCGCATCAGGTGGCTGTGGCCGCGCCTTTGCACGCATCGCTTCCTCGCGCTCTGAGCGCAGCAGCGCCAAGGTGTTGCTCAGCTCATCACGAAGCCGCCCAACCTCCTTGGCGCCCGCTCGCCTTTCCTTGATGAATTCGGCTTCGCGATCGCGGTAGCTGGCAATAGTGACCTGCAGCTCTTCGACCCGCGCCATCCAGTGCTTGGCGTCGGCATCGCGGGCCTGCTGCTCGCGCTCAACCGCTTCGGTCAGGGCGCCGGTCTGTGCGTCGCGCTCCGCAAGTGACGCTCTGAGCTCATCGGCCTGCCTCTGGCTTCGTTCCAGATCCGCACGCGTCTGGGCAGCCGTGCCTTTTGCTTCTATCTCGGCGCGCTCCAGCATCTCGACACGGGCCATTGCAACTTCATGTTGCGTCTGCAGTGTCGCAATAAGCGCCTGGGCATGCTCAAGGCTTTCCCGGGCGGCGGCAGCGATGCGCTTTTCATGGTCGAGCCGAGTGGCCAGCGCATCTCGGGCGGAGGTCGTTTCGGCGAGCGTCGCTTCGCGCTCGCGCAGCTCCTCGGTGCGGCTCTCGAGAACGCCTTGCGCGGCTTGATGGGCATCCTGTGTGCGCTGCAGTTCTTCGCGAAGCGACTGGATCTCCGCGTCCTGTTCAGCGACGGTTGCGACCGCCGCATCGCGCTCATCGCCGGTTGCACTGTGCGCCTGCTCCTCCTCGACAACTCGCCTCTCCAGCGCCTCGCGCGCCTGAGACCAGCGTGCCTCTCCCTCCCGGCAGGCGAGATCCCAGATCGTAA
>CAYYHR010000490.1:0-2613 GCA_964471705.1 uncultured Chromatiaceae bacterium | reverse complement strand
AGCTACACGGAATGCGGGCGCGATGCCGACTGGTCCAGGCAGGCCGCACACTTCATCGCAACCGCTGTCGCCTGTCTGCTCGCGGATGAAGAGACAGCTGGAGCGGGGAACCGTGCCTGGAAGGCCGCCATGCACGTACGCAACGCCCGGAACAGTGCGCTGATCGTGCAAGAAGGCGATGTCGGCGAGGATGAGGCTGCACGTCAGTATCGGATCGCAAACGAATTCCTCGGCGCCTAGATCCGGCCCCCGAATCGCCCGTTGATGGACGCTCCTCGGGGATACAGGAGTGGTTCGGTAAATCTCAGCATACCGGCGCAAGCCCATGCTTGCCCAAAGGCGGGCCCAGGTCGGATGCTATTCGACGGGCTTCCGCACCCTTGTGTCCCGGGTCTTGAATTAAGGAAAGCCTGGATACGGGAGGTCGGCGGACGATGAGCTACACGTCGCGGAACAGACTGACAGATGACGGGCTGGAGCCGCTCGCGGATGCGGCCGGCACGCGGCACACGCCTGCGGAAGGCCAAGCCCGCATTGTCTCTCTGGTGCCGAGCATCACCGAGCTCCTGTTCGCCCTCAATCTAGGCACACAGGTGGTTGGCCGTACGGCCTACTGCATCCACCCAGACGGCAAGCTCGCGGGGGTGCCGCGGGTTGGTGGGCCCAAGAACGTGCGCTTGGGCCGGCTACGGACGTTGTCGCCCTCCCACCTGATCGTCAACATCGACGAGAACCGCAGGGAGGACGTAGAGGCGGTCCGCGCCTTCGTCCCCCATGTGATCGTTACCCATCCCTTGGCACCCACCGACAATCTCGCGCTTTACCGGCTGCTGGGAGCCATCTTCCATCGGCAGGCACAAGCCGAGCGTCTGTGTACCACCTTCGAGACCGAGCTGCGCAAAACTCGTGCGCTCGCAGCGGATTTGCCCTACCGGCGTGTCCTCTATCTCATCTGGCGCAGACCCTGGATGACCGTTTCGCGCGAGACCTACATCTCCCGGACCCTAGCCCTCATCCATTGGCTCACCCTGCCGGAGCAGAGCGAAGCGCGCTACCCGGAAGTGGATTTGAAGGGGACGGCGATACAAGAGGCAAATCTGGTTCTTTTCTCCAGCGAGCCCTTTCCTTTCAAGGCGCAACACATGGACGATCTTCGCTTGATCGTGGACTGCTCCGGCAAGCGCCTCGCTCTTATCGACGGCACCATGACCGGCTGGTACGGCAGCCGCGCCATCGAGGGTCTCCGCTATCTGCGGGAGCTGGCGCTCGAGCTCTCGCGGGAGGCCTGGTGAGCGCAGCACGGGGCACGCCATTGAAACATGGGCAGGAGCGTCCGTTGCCTCGCTCGATCAAGGATCGAGCTCGATAACGGCCCCACAACCTCCGACTAGGAAATCCTTGCCCCAAGCTTTTCGGAACATGGCGATCGCACGATCTCCCGTACAGTGGCTCGGTGCCACCTGGGCGACCCCAAGTGCTTCGAGGGCATCGATTGTTGCTCTTATGCGGCGCTCAGATTGGCGCAGAAGATGAAAACCGCCCATGAGCAGGCGCACGTCCTTTCCGCGCTGCCTTTTCGCTTCCCGCGCCACATCCAGGATGCCGGGATGGGCGCAGCCGGTCATGATAACCAGCCCCTTGGGGGTATCGAGCACGAGTGCCTGCTCCTCGGTCGCCCGACCCATGGGACCGGTTGAGTAGGCCCCCTCGAAGAGCTTTGTCGCGGCTGAGATTGTGACCACACGGCCACCTGCCTCGACGGTGGCACGTTGAAACTGGCGCGGAAAAGACGCCGGCATGTAAACGCTAACACTTGGGTTGCGGCGCAGAAACGGACCGAGGCCACCGGTGTGGTCGCCATGAGCATGGGACAACAACACACCGTCGATCATCCCGGGGTCGATGCCCATCCGCTTCATGTTGGCAAGGAGAAGAGCGCCGTCGCCACCGGTATCGAACAACAGCGTCTGCTCCAGTCCTTCAACAACTGCGGCGAAGCCCCAGGCGGTTTGGAGTCCGGATGCATAGGGTACGTTATTGAAAACGATGCTGATTCGCAGCCCGCTCCAGTCACCATCCCGCGCTGCCAGGACGGTGCCGAGCGGACTGATCGAGATTGCCAAAGCACCGGCAAGAGCAACCAATGTCTTCAACATTGTCGCTTTGCTCATCATTCGCCGTCTCTTTTACCGGAATCTCGTATGGCCAGGAGGCAGGCGGGCATTGAGAAATCGCAATAGTCAAGCCCTATGTTACTGATAAGTAATAGCAATGTGACAATAACCTACTAATATACTAATATTTTACTTGAGATGGGGGCAACATGCCCGTAACAGAAAATCAATCGTAATTTGAGGAAACACGCTATGGAAACCACGACACAGACAACCCCTTCCATGCCCCGCCTTAATGAGCCCGCCCCAGCCTTCGAAGCCCCGACGACACATGGTGTAAAGAAGCTGGAGGATTACCGTGGCAAGTGGCTGGTGCTCTTCTCCCACCCGGCGGACTTTACACCGGTTTGCACCACCGAGTTCATCGCCTTCGCCAAGCGCCACGCCGACTTCCAGGCGATCAACTGCGAGCTGCTCGGCCTGTCCATCGACAGCCATT
>CAYYHR010000489.1:0-2614 GCA_964471705.1 uncultured Chromatiaceae bacterium | reverse complement strand
GCTATCCAAATGGCTCTTTCCGGGCAGATCTATGCGGAGACGGGTGAGTAGTTACCTTGAAATTACATGTTTTCCTTAGCGGGACTTTCTGCACGTTTTGCACGCCCTAGCCAGGTGGTCCCTCGGCGCAAGGGCATTGCCAAGAAGACGCCGCCGAAATCCGACGAGACGGGAGGGTAGCGTGATCGATCTGGCCTGGTGCGATGCCAACGCCGGGCGCATCCTCGAGCGCGACATCCGCTGCTGGCGCTGTGGACACCTCAGTACCCGTTTCGGGCGCCAGGAGTGGGCGCAGACGTGCGATCTGTGCGGCAGCGCAGCGACTGGGTCGTGCCATTCGGTGGGCTGATCTGCGAGCGCGACCGTGTCGAGTCCTTTCTCATCGGGGAGGAATAGAGCGTGCTCAAGATGCCGCTTCCCTGATGAGGCAACGTCCACATTGCGTGCCGAACCCGGGGATCTCGCGCGCCAGAAGAGCGAGGGCGCGCTTGTTGTTGGAGGCTGTTTAGCGTCCCAGGTTTGCCGCAAACAGCGGAGCCATCACTATGGTTCTCCGATTCATTATCGGTATGCACGAAGACGAGGAACGACCATGACGACATCCCTTATCCTCCGCGCATCCCGTACCCGCCTCGTTGACCTGGAGCCGATACCCCTGGAGGCCGTCGAGGATAGCGATCTCAGAACCGTCCCCCTCGTAGGTACCGTGAGCGCCGGAGAGCCCATCGACATCTACGAGGTTGCCGAAGAGTTAGCGGTCCCCGCCTCCTGGGTGAGCAAGAACAGCTTCGCGCTCCGGGTCCGCGGGGATTCCATGATCGACGACAACATCCATGATGGGGATGTCATCATTGTCGAGCAGCGTACCTACGCGGACAATGGCGAGACGGTGGTGGCACGCATCAACGGCGAGCAGGCGACGTTGAAGAAGCTTTACATGGAGAAGGACCACATCCGCCTGCAGCCGGCGAATCCTCAGATCAAGCCGATGATCCTGCGCCATGCGGATGTCGAGGTGTTGGGGATCGTGAAGGTGATCGTGCGTAGGACATAGGGTTTGCCCAAGCGGAGCCTCCTTCAAACCGAATGCATCGCAAAAGCCGGACTGCGTTTCCAGGGTATTTCTTTTTCCTACTGTCCACATCCCGTAGCCGTGCTCAACCAGGCACCGGCGCCGGCGCCTACGATGGTTAGCAGCATGCCCAGAAGCATGGCGGCGAAGAGCGCTCTTTGCTGTTTCTGGCGGCCTACTGTTGCCTTCTGCACGGCCTCTTGCATCTTCGCGGCGAGTTGTGTGCGGGCCTTGGCCAAGATGTCTGCCATAAGCGCCGTCAAGGCGGC
Organism: uncultured Chromatiaceae bacterium; assembly: GCA_964471705.1. Taxonomy (GTDB): domain Bacteria; phylum Pseudomonadota; class Gammaproteobacteria; order Chromatiales; family Chromatiaceae; genus Thiosymbion. The sequence continues at coordinate 1,273 of CAYYHR010000489.1, read as the reverse complement.
ATCGCGGTCTTTGAGCCGTTGATCGAGCTCTTCAAGTGCGCTCTTTTGCTCCTGCGTGAATTTTTCCCGGTCCTTGAGCATGGTTTGTTCCATGCCTATCCGGTTGCCTCCCAAGACATCGGTTCTGGCCGACGGCCGCGATTGACAGCATGTGGGGGATCGCCGTGCGACGCGCCAACTCCCTGTCAACGTGTGACTTTACGAGGCGGCGTTTTCGCACCCCGGTGTGCGGCACGACTGACACGACGGCGGATCCACCGTCATGGGAGCTAACCGGATAGGCATGGTTTGTTCCATGCCTATCCGGTTGCCTCCCAAGACATCGGTTCTGGCCGACGGCCGCGATTGACAGCATGTGGGGGATCGCCGTGCGACGCGCCAACTCCCTGTCAACGTGTGACTTTACGAGGCGGCGTTTTCGCACCCCGGTGTGCGGCACGACTGACACGACGGCGGATCCACCGTCATGGGAGCTAACCGGATAGGCATGGTTTGTTCCACGTAAAACGCCTGTGCTTGGGCATGCTCGTTTACCTCCTTTTTTGCCTCGGTGGTGGCCTCAGCAAGGGCGGCGTGAAGCTTCGGGGCGATGGCCTGCACCGTATCGTGCAGGCGCACCACCTCATCGAGGGTTTCGGCGAGTAGGGCCTCGCGAAGATCGGTGGTCCGCGAAGGGGTGCTCACGCCGCCTCCTGCCAGAGGGTCTCCCAGGCCGCATCCAAGTCCTCCTGGACTCCCAGGGCCAGGCGGCGCATGGCCAAGGCACGAGAGAGGCGCAGCTTCTCGTTTGCGTCCGTGGTCTTGCGAATTTCCGCTTTGTAGTCCGTCTCATCGGAAAGCAGGTCGGAGATGGAGCGCTCCGAGCCGCGCAGAAGGCCGAACAGTTCATTGGTGCGGATGAGGGCGCGGGGCTTGAGAAAGCGTTTTTCCTCATCTTGCCAGGCGAACAGAGAGCCGAAAAGATCGTGCGGATCCTCGCCCGGCTCCACCAGATTCAAGACGACGCGAATGCGCCTCGGCTCCACGCCCATTTCCGCCAGGGTTGCGATGGTGGAGACGGTATCGCGTTGTTGTTTCTTGGGCGGGGTCACCGGCAGGACGAAGGCGTCGTAATCCTCGTGCGATCCGCGCAGCTGGGCCATCCCCGCGAGGAAGTCCTCGACATTGGAGGCGCCCACATCCACCACGGCTGCATCGAGCAGGCTCAAGGATTCGGAGAGCTCGCGAAAGCGCCGGCCACGGATGGCCTCATCACTGCCTTCATCGGTATTGA